>JAWXBS010000176.1:0-10013 GCA_034440275.1 Alphaproteobacteria bacterium | reverse complement strand
GCGCGGGCATCGTGGCCCCCGGCGACATGGCGTTCGATCGCCTCCGCATCGAGACTGGCGGCGACACGCCGGTCGCGTGCCTCGAATTCACCCAGACGCTGGCCAACGACCCGCAGGTCAATTTCGCCGATTTCGTCACCCTCTCGCCCGCCGCACAGGTGCGCTTCGAGCCGGTCGAGAAATCGCTCTGCCTGCGCGGCCTGCCATACGATGTCGACCGTCAGGTCACCGTGCGCGAAGGCCTGCCGGCGGCGAACGGCAAGAAGACGCGCAAGGACGAGACGTTCAATCTCACCTTCGGCGACCGCCCCTCGTTCGTGGGCTTCGCCGGTTCGGGCGTGATCCTGCCGCGCGCGGAGGCTGACGGCGTCGGCATCGAGACGGTGAACGTCTCGAAACTGAAGATTGAAGTGCTGCGCGTTTCCGACCGCATCCTGTCGCAGCGTTCGATCGAGGAAGGTCAGGCGGTCGCGGAAGGCTCGTGGGACTACTGGTCCATCGAGGAAGCGGGCTCCGACTTCGGCGTCTCCATCTGGAAGGGCGAAGTGGACGTTGCGAAGCCCGTCGCGGGCGGACGCGGCGCGCTGGCGCTGCCGGAAGCGCAACGCAACCGCACGATGACGACGGTGTTTCCGCTCGGAAACGTGCTGAAGGACCGCACCGCCGGCGCCTATGTGCTGCGCGTGATCGACGCGACGCCGAGCGCAGGCGCGCGCGGTGAGAACAATGATCGCCCGGCCGCCGCGTCGCGCTGGATCATGTACACCGACATGGCGCTGCAGAGTTTCTCCGGCGCCACCGGCATGGATATCGTCGTGCGCTCGCTGAAAGACGCGCGGCCGATGTCGGGCGTGACGCTCACGCTCATCGCGCAGAACAATGACGAACTCGCGCGTGCGCGCACCAACGGCGAAGGTCGCGTGCGGTTTGCGCAGGCGCTGATGAAAGGCGAGGGCCCGAGCCGCGCGCGCTATGTGATGGCCTACGGCCCCGCCGGCGATTTCGCGGCGCTCGATCTCGAACGCGGCACGCTCGATCTGTCCGAACGCGACGTGGGCGGACGCTCCTCGCCCGGCGACGTGGACGCCTACATGTTCACCGAACGCGGCATTTATCGCCCCGGCGAAATCGTGCGCGTGAACGGCATGCTGCGCGATCCTGCGGGCCGTGCGATCTCCAATCGCCAGTCGACGCTCATCGTCTATCGTCCGAACGGCACGGAATTCCGTCGTCTGCGTCTCGAAGAGGCGCGCCAGGCGGGCTCGGTGATCAAGAACATCCAGATCGATCGCAACGCGCCGCGCGGCCAGTGGCGCGCCGTGCTCGAAGTCGACGGACAGGATCAGCCCGCAGGCGATGTCGCCTTCGCGGTGGAGGATTTCGTGCCGCAACGCCTGCGCGTGAAGGTGGACGGCTCGGAAGCGCCGCTCACCGCCGGGCAGACGCGCGCGATCACCGTCGATGCGCAATTCCTCTACGGCGCGCCGGGCGCGGGTCTTGTCGTGCAGGGCGAAGGGCGTCTCCAGGTCGATCCCAATCCGTTCCCCGCGCTGGCCGGCTTCTCATGGGGCAAGGAAGACGAACGCTTCGAAGAGACGTTCTTCCAGTTGCCGGAAGCCGTCACCGACGGCGCGGGCCGTGCGCAATTGCAGGTTGCGCTGCCGGACGCGCCGCAAACGTCGATGCCGCTGCGCGCGAAAGTCGTCGCCAGCGTCGCCGAACCGGGCGGCCGCGTGGTGCGCGAGAATTTCGACATCCCCGTGCGTCTCGCGGGGCAATATCTCGGCGTGAAGCCGCAGGGTGACGGCTGGATCCGCGCGGGCCAACCCGCCGCGTTCGACATCGTCGCCGTCGATCCCAATGCGCGCCGCATCGCATCGCGCGTGACGTGGCGTATTGTCGAGGAAGACTGGAGCTACGACTGGTATCTCGAAAGCGGGCAGTGGAAGTGGCGCCGCACGGGCCGCGATATCCAGGTCGCCGGCGCGCAAGGCACGGTCGATATTCCCGCAGCCCAGGCGCTGACGCTCACGCAGGCGAACCTCCGCGAAGGCAGCTATCGCCTGATCCTCAAGAACGACGCCACGGGCGCGGAAGCCACCCACCGCTTCGGCGTGGGCTGGGGCGGCTACGCCAGCGACGCCGATACCCCGGACATGGTCGCCGTCGTGCCGCCGAGTTCGCCGGTGAAGCCGGGCGGTCGCGTCGAGATCGAGATCAAGCCGCCCTACGCGGGCGAAGCGCAGATCGTGGTCGCAACGGACCGCGTGCTCTCCATGCGGACCGAGCGCATTCCGGCGGGCGGCAAGAAGATCTCGCTGCGCGTGGACAATGACTGGGGCGCAGGTGCCTACGTGCTCGTCACCGTGATGACGCCGCGCGATCCTGCAGGCCGTCGCGATACGCCCGTGGTGCCGCGTCGTGCGGTCGGCGTTTCGTATGTGCCGGTCGACATGACCACGCGCACGCTCACCGTCGCCGTCGCTGAAAAGATGGGCGTGGTGCGTCCGCGTCAGCGCGTGGAGTTTCCGATCACCGTTTCCGGCGCGCCGCGCGGGGAGAAGGTGCGCGTGACGCTTGCGGCGGTGGATGAAGGCATCCTGCAACTCACCGGCTACGACACGCCCGATCCGAAGGACTACTACTTCGGCCGTCGCGCGCTTGGCGTCGGCATCCGCGACGACTACGGCCGCCTGCTGAATCCGAACCTCGGCGCGCCCGCAACACCGCGCCAGGGCGGCGACTCTCTCGGCGGCGAAGGCCTCACCGTGGTGCCGACGAAGACGGTGGCGCTCTGGTCCGGCCTCGTCGAACTCGACCGCAACGGCAACGGCAAGATCCCGCTCGACGTGCCGGACTTCAACGGCGAGCTGCGCGTCATGGCCGTGGCGTGGAGTGAAACCGCGCTCGGCTCGGACGATCAGGCCGTCACCGTGCGCGATCCCGTCGTCGCCGACCTCACGCTGCCGCGCTTCCTCGCGCCCGGCGATGAGGCGTTCGCGACTCTTCGCGTCGACAACATCGAAGGCGCATCGGGCGCGTATCGCGTCGCGCTCAACGGTCAGGGCGCAGCACGCGCACAAGGCCAGGCGCAAACGTTCAACCTGAACCGCGGGGCCAATACGACGATCCGCATTCCGGTGACGGCGCCAGCGGCGGGCATCGGCAAGCTCTCGCTCTCCGTGTCGGGTCCGAACAACTTCGCGGTCACGCATGACTACGACATCGAGGCGCGCGCGCCGTTCCTGCCGCTCACGCAGGTGACGCTCGCCTCTCAGGCGCGTGGGGAAACCTATTCGCTGACGAGTGCGGCGCTCAACGGCTTCCAGCCGAACCAGAGCAAAGCGATTGTCTCGTATTCGAGCCTCGCGGGTCTCGATCCCGCGCCGCTGCTCGATGCGCTGGAACGTTATCCGTACGGCTGCACGGAACAGCTCGTCTCCGTCGCGATGCCGTTGCTTTATGCGAACACGCTCGCGCCGCTCGCGGCCCGTGAGCGCGATCGTCAGCTGACGCCGCGCATGAACGACGCCATCACGAAGATCCTCGACCGGCAGACGCCGGACGGCGCCTTCGGCCTGTGGCGTGCGGGCGACGGCGCGGCCAATCCGTGGCTCGGCGCCTATACGGTGGACTTCCTCCGCCGTGCGCAGGAGGCGGGCTACGTCGTGCCCGCCGCGCCGCTCGAAGAGGCGTACAAAGGCCTGCGCGCGATCGCTCGTCTCGATGACTTCTCGAACGTCGCCTACGACTTCAACGTGCCGAAGTGGACGGGCCAGACCGACACCGAAGCACTGCTGCGGTCGCGTGCGACGGCCTATGCGCTCTATGTGCTCGCGAAAGCCGGCAAGGCGGATGTGGGGCAGGTGCGCTACTTCCACGACGCGCGTCTGTCGAAGGAGCCGAGCCCGCTCGCCCGCGCACAGATCGGGGCTGCGCTTGCGCACCTCGGCGATCGCGCCCGCGCCCGCAGCGCCTTCCGTCAGGCGGAAGCGGCAATCGGCTACCGCAACCCCGGCGACTATTATCAGTCGGTGGTGCGTGACACGGCGGGCGTCATCGCGCTCGCCGCCGAAGCGGCCGCGACCGATCCCTCGCTCAACGAGCTGGTGCAACGTCTGTCGCGTCGTCTGGAAAACGATCAGCCGCGCGCCGACCAGCTGATGACGCAGGAGCAGGCGCAATTGCTGTTCGCGGCGAATGCGCTCCTGAAGACGGCGGGTCCGGTGAACGTCTCGGTCAACGGCCAGGCGTCGGGCGCTGCAGCGCCGTTCACGGCGGTGGTTTCGCAGCTCCAGCGCGCGATCACGTTCCGCAATGACGGCACGGGTCCTGTATGGCGGTCGCTCACGCTCTCCGGCGCACCGACGTCAGCGCCGCCCGCGTCGTCAAATGGACTGTCGATCACCAAGCGCGTGTTCAGCCTCACCGGCACCCTCGTCGATCTCAACGCCGTCCGTCAGGGCGACCGCGTGATCGTTGCGCTCACCGGCACGCCGGAAGGCCAGCGCCTCTATCCGGCCGCGCTGATCGACCTGCTGCCTGCGGGCCTCGAGATCGAGTCGATCCTCGGACCGGCCGACGGCGCAGGCATCGAGCAATGGGACGGCCGCCGCATCGACGGTCCGTTCGCGTGGCTCGGCCGCATCTCCACCACGCGCATCACCGAAAAGCGCGACGACCGCTTCGTGGCTGCGCTCGACGTGCAAGGGCAGGGCTACACCGTGGCCTATGTCGCGCGCGCGGTGACGCCGGGCAGCTACACGCTGCCGGGCGCGGCCATCGAGGACATGTACAAGCCGGGCGTCTTCGGCCGCAGCGCGGCGGGCCGCGTGCGGGTCGTGGGAAGGTAACCGAAGCAGCTGTGCGCCTGATCTCCGATTCCGCACCGAATGAAGCCCCGCCCCCTCGCGGGGTGGAGGCAGGGGGCGGGGGTGATGACGCCGCGATTGGCGCGAAGCCATGAAACGCGGCCGCACGCTCGATCTCCAGCTTGGCGCAAACACAAAACGCTGGTGGACGCGCGCGCTTGTCGTGTTGCTTGCGCTGTTTGCGCTCGATGTGGCGCTGCCGCCCCCGCTGGAGCGCGCGCATGTCGTCTCGCCGGTCGTGCTCGACAAGGACGGTGCGTGGCTGCGGGCGTTCACGACACGCGAAGGCAAGTGGCGGCTCGCGGCGCGGCTCAACGAAGTCGATCCAGAGTTTCAGCGCCGTCTGATCGCGGTCGAGGACAAGCGCTTCTGGTGGCATCCTGGCGTCGATCCGCTGGCGCTGTCGCGCGCGACGCTGACGTGGGCGCGCTCAGGCCGCATCACCTCCGGCGGCTCCACCATCACCATGCAGCTCGCGCGTCTCATCGAGCCGCGTCCGCGCACCGTGCCGTCGAAGCTCATCGAGATCGTGCGCGCGCTGCAGATCGAGCGCAGGTTGTCGAAGCGCCAGATTCTCTCCGCCTATCTCACCATCGCACCCTATGGCGGCAATCTCGAAGGCGTGCGCGCGGCGAGCCGGGCGTACTTCCATCGCGATCCGCAAGGGCTGTCGGATGCCGACATGGCGCTGCTCATCGCACTGCCGCAGGCGCCGGAAGCGCGTCGTCCCGACCGTCGTCCCGAAGCCGCCGTGGCGGCACGCGATCGCGTGCTGCGGAAATTCGTGGCGCTCGGTCTCACAAGCCCCCGCCTCGCCGCCGAAGCGCGCGCCGCGCCTGCGCCGACGCGCACGCCGTTTCCCGTTGTCGCCGATCGCATCGCCGATCGCCTTGCGCGACGCGATCCCGATGCGCGCGTGATCCACACGACCATCGACGCCGGCCTGCAGCGGTCGCTGGAAGCGCTCGCCGCCGATGAACTGAAGCTCACTGACGGCGAGACGAGCGCGGCCATTCTTGTGGTGGAAGTGGAGGGACGCGCGGTGCGTGCGTCGGTGAGCGGCGCGGAACGCAACCGCGCGGGCGCCTTTCTCGACATGACGCGCGCCGTGCGGTCGCCGGGCTCGGCGTTGAAGCCGTTCATCTATGGTCTGGCGCTCGATGACGGAATCGCCGCGCCCGACACGCTGATCGAGGACGCGCCGCGACGCTTCGGCGGCTATCTGCCGGAGAATTTCGATCGTCGCTTCCACGGCGAAGTGCGGATGTTCGAGGCGTTGCAGCACTCGCTGAATCTGCCGGCGGTGGCGACGCTGCAGAAGGTCGGCGCGGCGCGCTTCGAGGCGGCGTTGACCTCGGCGGGTGCGCGCCCGCGCTTTCCGCGTCGTCGTCTTGATGAACCGGGTCTCGCGCTCGCGCTCGGCGGCGTGGGGCTGACGCTCGAAGAGGTGACGACGCTCTACGCCGCGCTCGGCGATGGCGGCGTGGCGCGGCCTCTGGTCTACACCGAAGGGCCGCAGTGGCGCGTGAGCCGCTTCATGAAGCCGGAGAGCGCGGGCAAGATTCTCGCGATCCTCGCGCGTTCGCCGATGCCCGATGGCCGCGCGCCGAGCGCGCTCATCGAGGGTGCGCCGCAGATCGCGTTCAAGACGGGCACCTCCTACGGTTTCCGCGATGCGTGGGCGTTCGGCGTCGGTGGCGGATATGCGGTGGGCGTATGGATGGGGCGACCTGACGGCGCACCGCGTCCGGGCGCGACGGGGCGCGCGGAATCGCTGCCGCTGTTGTTCTCCGTATTCGACCGCCTGAAATCCACCGGCGCGCCAGCGATGCCGACGATGACCGTCGAACAGACCGCGCCCGGACAGCGCCGCCTGCGCCAGAAGGACGAGAGCCTCGATCCGGTGATCCTGTTTCCGCCAGATGACGCCGACGTGCTCGTCACCGAGTACGGCGTGGAAAGTCGCGGCGTCGCGCTCGCGGCGCGCGGCGGGCGTGCGCCGCTCGTGTGGTATGCGGAAGGGGATCGCGTGGTGGAGGAGGAGACCAGCGGCCGCGCGATCTGGCGCCCGACCACGCCGGGCTTCCATGAAGTGATCGTCGTCGACGCCGAAGGCCGTCGCGCGCGCTCGCGTGTCCGCGTGCGCGCGCAATAGGCGTTACATGCGGTGCAGCGCGCAGAGCTTGTTGCCGTCCGGATCGCGCAGGTAGGCGAGATACATCTTGCCCATGCCGCCTTCGCGCACGCCCGGCGGGTCTTCGCAGGTCGTGCCGCCGGACGCCACGCCCGCCGCGTGCCAGGCGTCCGCCTGCGCTGGCGTGCTGCACGCAAAGCCGATGGTCGCGCCGTTGCCGTAGGTCGCGGCTTCGCCGTTGATCGGCTTGGACACGGAGAAGATGCCGGTCGGCGTCATGTAGAAGATGCGGTGGCCGTCCACATGCGCGGGCGGGACGCCGAGCGTGCCGAGCACCTTGTCGTAGAAGCCCTTCGCGCGGTCGAGGTCGTTCGTGCCGATCATGATGTGCGAGAACATGGTTTTCCTCCCGGGATGCGCAGCGTCGTTCGCGTCCGCTGCATGGCACGCACATGCGCGAAGATCGCGGCCAAGACAATGACCTCCGAGGTAGACCGTTACGTCAATCGGCGGTCAGATCGAACTCGACCTGGAAGAGCCGGCCGGGACGCTTCAACTCGTAGGCGAAGCGCTTTCCGGGCTCGATGTCCACGCTCCACACGTTCGGAAGCGAGCGCGGAATGTTCTGCGCGATGAAGAGATCGCGCGTGAAGGCATCGACGGGATAGCTCTGCCGCGTCGCGGTCCCCGCATCGACGCTGTCGCCGCCGTATTGCGAAAGCGCGTCCTCGGTCCCGTCCGTGTGGCGGTGATCGTGCTTCAGGCGCACGCGGTCTCCGGGCAGGCGCGTGATCACCCAGGTGCGCGAGCGGTCCTCGCCCACGGTGAAGGGAATGCGCACGACGTGCGCTGCGGTGCAGTCCACCGGACCCAGAACGAGCCGCTTGCCGGCGAAGTCGGCGTCGGCGGGATCGTTGGTCGCGAGGCGGCCTTCATGCGTCTGGCCGCAAAGGGTGCGGAGATTGTCGAAATAGGCGGCGGCGGGGGACGAGGGCGTCGGCGCCGTGGCGCAGGCTGAAAGGAGGGCGACGACGCCGAGAGCTGCGAGATTTTTCATCACGCAGGCATCGCCGTTCGCCATCGCGGGCGCAAGACACGTTCACGGGATTGTCGGCGCGGCGGGGCGGTGTTTGACTCCGGCCGACAGGGGAGGACGATGACGGACGACTATCGTGTGATTGCGCTGGACGCGGCGGGCGTGCGCGCCGGCGCGGACGATCTGGCGGCGGTGCTGGTGGACTGCGTCGAAGGCGGCGCGTCGGTGAACTTCATGGCCGGCTTCGATACGGCGCGTGCGCTCGCGTTCTGGCGCGATATCGCGACGCGCATGGAAAGCGATGGGCGTCACGTGTTCGCGGCGGCAGCACCCGACGGCGTCATTGTCGGCACGGTGCAACTCGTGCCCGCCGGTATCGAGAACCAGCCGCATCGCGCGGAGATTTCCAAGATGCTGGTGCTGCGCAGCGCACGCAAGCGCGGGCTTGGCGGCGCCCTCATGCGCGCGGCGGAAGACGCGGCGGCGCGCACCGGCAGGACGTTGCTCAATCTCGATACCGCGAGCGACGATGCGGAACGCCTCTACAGCGCCCTCGGTTGGACGCTTGCGGGTCGCATTCCGAACTACGCGCTGATGCCGGACGGCACGCCCTGCGCGACGGCGCTCTACTATAAGCAAATCGTCGCCGCTCAGTAGCGGAATTGTTCGCCGACCATCTCTTCGCTCTTCGCCCAGAGCGCGTCGGCCTTCTCCGGATCGATGGCGTAGCTCTTCACGCCGCCCCAGCGCGCGTCACTGTCGTCGATCGCCGCCACGCCGCAGTCCTGGCAGAACCTGCCGCCGATCGCGTCTGCGGGCGCGACGGTCGCGGCCCACACCGAAGTCGCGGCGCCCGCCGGGATGGTCTTGAACTTGATGCCGCTGGCGCTCGAGGCCGCGCGCAATTGCGCGATGTCATCGGGCGAGAGGTGGCGGCCGAGCTCGGTCTGGATGCCGCCGGGATGCACAGCGACGCCGCGCACGCCGCGCGATTGCAGGCGCATATCGATGCCTTTGGCGAATTGCGCATTGGCGGTCTTCGAGCGGCCATAGGCCACGAAGGGATGATACGCCGTGCGCGCAAAGTCCGGATCGTCGAGATCGACATCGCTGAAGCGATGTCCTGACGACGACAGCATTACCACCCGGCCCGGTGATTTCAGCAGCGACGCCACGCGGTTCACGAACACGAAATGGCCGAGATGGTTTGTACCGAACTGCGTTTCGAAACCGTCGGCAGTCTGGCCTTGCGGGCACGCCATGACGCCCGCATTGCCGATGATGGCGTCGAACTTCTTGCCTTTGGCGACGATGGCGTCCACGCCGCGTCGGACGCTCGCGAGATCGGCGAGGTCCACTTCGACAAGATCGACACCGCTGACCTCTGCCTTCGCGAGCGCGGCTTTCGCCTTGTCGAGATCACGCGCCGTGCCGACGACTTCGGCGCCATGCGCCGCGAGTGCGCGGATCGTTTCCACGCCGAGACCTGCCGATGCGCCGGTGACGAGGTATCGCTTGCCGGAAAGGTCGATGCCCGAAAGCACCTCGTCTGTGGTGGTGTCTGCGCCGAAGGCCATCGCGATCTCCCGTTATTGTTTTGTCGGGTAAACCTAGACCGTCGAACGCAGGATTTGAAAGCGCGATTATTCCCGAGGATTATTCCCCGCGCGTGCGGCCGTCGCCTTCTTCGGCGAGCACGATGGCGGGGTTTTCTGGCGCGAGACGTTCGAAGAGCCCCACATACGGGTTGGCCTGCGGATTGACGCCGCGCATGGGCGCTGCCGCGCGCTCGGCGATCTCTTCGCGTTCTGAAGGCGCAAGCGTCGAGGCGCGACCGGCGACAGCGACCGGGCGCCAGTAGTGCAGCACGATGGCGAAGCCGCCTTCGCGCTCTTCCAGTTTCGCCAGGCCATTGGCGAGTTGTTCGCGCCATTGCGCGCGCGCGCGCACCACGTTGCGATAGAGCTTGGGC
>JAWXBS010000175.1:0-8893 GCA_034440275.1 Alphaproteobacteria bacterium | reverse complement strand
GTTCGTATGGCGCCGCGCCAATTTGAAGATCGCGTATCATGGGCCAGCGAGGGCGCAGCTTCGCTGTGCCATTCGACATTGATCGTCGGCGTTGGGCGCCCTTGCAACCCTGCGCGAATATCTAGGGCAGCGACGCGACCACACCATCGGTATGCAGATCGCCTTGGCGACGGAAGCTACTGGCGATAGCGCTTCAGCGCTCCAGCAGTGGCGCACGGCTATGGCGTGGGGCGGGGACATCTCTGCCAAGTTTCAGGGTGGTTCCATCCACCTTGTGGCGGCGGACGCTTTTCTGCGACTTGGCGCACCCAAAGACGCGCGGCTGGCCTTCGAAAGTTTCATCCGGCTCGTGGAGCGACGGGGAGAAGCGCCGCCGGACGAGATCAATGATCTCGTTAGGCGTGCGCGCGCCTCAGTCATGCTTTCCGGATGGCTTGAGAACGGCGCGCTTGGCGACGCGCTGGGGTGCCCGACCGGCCGTGGCTCGGTTCCTTTGTCTGGCGGCGTCGAAGCGGTCACATTCGATGACCGCGCCTACTATGAGTATTGTCGGGCGTGGTCTCAGCGCGCGATGGCTACTGATCCGCGCCGCGGTCAGCAGACTGCCTCACTGCTGCTCGTCCACGCCCAGCGTGCTGGTTGGGATAGGGGCGAGATTCAGAAGCTCGTCGAAAGCAGTATGGAGGCCAACTGGTCGCTCGCAGCGGAAAACTAGCACTTTGAGAGGAATTCGACGTCGCACACTTCAGATGACCTGAGCGGTCGAGCGGTCGAGCGCCCAAGCGTCGGCGCGCAAGCCCCTGCCGCAGGTGGGTTGAATCCCAGAGCACGGTTAGTGGCGGGAGACTTTGAAACCCTCAGGCAAGCGAGGTCCGTTCTGGGGCAGGAACAGTTGAAACTCTCCGGCTCGAATGGACGCGACAACGGACATTCCATGGGAGGGTTACGTACTCACGCCTCTGGCCCTCTCCAGTCACTCGTAAGATGACCGTGGATAGCAGGGTTAGTCTGCCTTATCTGCCTCCCGGCTTTCCCGCCGTCCGGCCGCCGCCCGCATGATGGGGGGCGGCCGTTGCAAAGCGGTACGTTTGCCGCATGATGACTCATAAAGGGGCGGCAGTTCCTCTGGATCGCGGTCCATCATCGCGGTCGTGCGTGAGCGCGATGGGGAGTCAATGAAGGGACCTGGCATTTTTCTGGCGCAGTTCGCAGGCGATGAGGCGCCGTTCAACGACCTTGGCGCTATCGCGCGCTGGGCTGCAGGGCTCGGCTACAAGGGCGTTCAGATCCCGACCTGGGACAGACGCCTGTTCAACCTCAAGCGCGCCGCGGAGAGCGACGCGTATTGCGATGAGGTGCGCGGCATCCTTGCGGACGCCGGGGTCGAGATCTCCGAGCTGTCGACGCACAGTCAGGGCCAGTTGGTGGCTGTGCACCCCGCGTACGATGCGATGTTCGACGCCGGCGTGCCGCAGGCCGTGCGCGGTAACCCCACGGCGCGCCAGGCGTGGGCGGTGGAGCAGGTCTTGCTGGGCGCCAAGGCGTCACGTCGCCTGGGGCTCGATGCGCATGTTACGTTTTCCGGGTCGCTGGCCTGGCCCTACTTCTATCCGTATCCGCAGCGCCCGGCCGGCCTGATCGAGGAGGCGTTTGACGAACTGGCGCGTCGCTGGCGACCGATACTGGATGCATTCGACGAGGCTGGCGTCGATCTCTGCTACGAAGTGCATCCCAGCGAGGACCTGTTCGATGGCGCGACGGTCGAGATGTTCTGGGACCGCGTGGATCATCATCCGCGCGCCTGCCTGCTCTACGATCCCAGCCATTTCCTGCTGCAGCAGCTCGATTACCTCGCCTACATCGATCTCTATCACGATCGCATCAAGATGTTTCACGTCAAGGACGCGGAGTTCCGGCCGAGCGGTCGCCAGGGCGTTTACAGCGGCTACCAGAGCTGGAAAGAGCGCGCGGGGCGTTTCCGTTCGCTGGGCGATGGTCAGATCGACTTCCGGGCGATCTTCTCGAAGTTCGCGCAGTACGGCTATGACGGCTGGGCGGTGCTCGAATGGGAGTGCGCGCTCAAGGACCCGATCGATGGGGCTCGTGAAGGTGCGCCGTTCATTCGCGATCACATCATCCAGGTCACCGGCAAGAGCTTTGATGACTTCTTGGCGACCGACGTGGATGCGGCCGCCAACCGCAGAATGCTTGGCCTTGAGCGCTGAGGGGCGCCTCCAGCTCGGCATGATCGGTGGCGGCGAAGGCGCCTTCATCGGCGGGGTGCACCGTATGGCCGCGCGGCTCGACGATCGGTGGACTTTGACGGCCGGCGCTTTCAGCGCCGATCCCGCGCGCTCGCGGGCGTTCGCGCATTCGCTCGGCCTTGTGCCAGACCGCTGTTACGACGATTGGCGCCAGATGGCGGCTGCAGAGTCAGCACGCGCCGACAGGATCGATGCGGTCGCCATCGTGACGCCGAACCATATGCACCACGCTCCTGCACGCGCGTTTCTCGACGCCGGCATCGCGGTGATCTGCGACAAGCCGCTTACGACCACGCTCGAAGATGCGCACGATCTTGCCGACGCAGTGCAACGCACGGGCCTGCCGTTCGTGCTCACGCACAACTACAGCGGCTATGCGATGGTGCGTCAGGCGCGCGCCATGGTGGCAGACGGCGCCCTCGGCGCCATTCGTGTTGTGCAGGCCGAGTATGCGCAGGATTGGCTTGCGCGCGATCTCCCGGGCCACAAGCAGGCTGACTGGCGCGGCGACCCCGGTCGCGCGGGCGCTGGCGGCGCGCTTGGCGATATCGCCACCCACGTCTACCACCTCGCCGCGTTTGTGACAGGCGCGGGGGCGCAGGCCGTGAGCGCCGAAACGTCCCGCTTTGTGCCAGGCCGCAGACTTGATGACGATGTGCAGCTGCGCCTGCGCTGGTCGGGCGGCGCGCGCGGCCAGCTTTGGGCGAGCCAGGTGGCCATTGGCGCGGCGAACGCGCTGCGTCTTCGGCTCTACGGCGAGGATGGCGCCCTGGAGTGGTCTCAGGAGGACCCGGATATGTTGCGCTTCACGCGGGTTGGAGAAGCGCCGCAGATGTTGCGCCGTGGCGGGCCGGGGCTTTCTGCGGCGGCTGAGGCGGCGACGCGCATCCCCGCCGGCCATCCGGAAGGGTATCTTGAGGGCTTTGCCCAGATCTATGCGGACGCCGCCGAGCTTGTGCGCGCTCACAAGGAGCGACGGGAGCCGCGCAGCCATGCGCGGATGTTGCCGGGTATTGAGGACGGCGTGGAAGGGATGCGCTTCATTGATGCGGCGGTGCGCAGCGCCGCATCTGAGGGGCGCTGGGTTTTCCTGCGAGAGGGTGTGGGGTGATGCGGCAGAGCTTCGCTTGGTGGTCGTTCACCCTAGGCAAGGAGGTGGAGCCGGCAGCTTTCTTGCGGGCGGCGGCGGACGCCGGCGCGCAGGGTGTGGAAATGCTGCCGGAAGCGCACTGGCGCCTGGCGCGTGATCTTGGCTTGTCGCTAGTCACCGTAAGCGGCCACAAGCTCGAAGAGGGCTTCAACGATCCTGCACGCCACGCCGCTCTGACGGAGGACGTGCGCCGCAAGATCGACGCGGCCGCGGCTGGCGGCGTGGATGCGGTGATCGTGTTTGCAGGCAGCCGTTTCGGCGATGGGGCGGATGGTCCCGCGATCAGCGCGTGCGTGGACGGTCTGGCGCCGCTTGTCGCACACGCCGAGGCGTCCGGCGTCCGGCTGCTGCTCGAGCTGTTGAACAGCAAGGTCGATCATCCCGGCCATCAGTGTGACCGCACCGCGTTCGGCGCGGAGATCGTGCGCCAAATTGGTTCGCCGACGCTGACGCTGCTCTATGATGGCTATCACATGCAGTTGATGGAAGGCGACCTCAGCCGCACGATCAAGGCCAACTTCCACCTGATCGGCCATGTGCACACCGCTGGCGCGCCGGGGCGGCGCGACCTCGACGATCAGCAGGAAATCAATTGGCGGGCCATCGCGGGCTTACTGCGCCATCTTGGATATGACCGGTGGGTTGGTCACGAGTTCGTGCCGCGTGGAGATCCGATTGCGGCATTACGGCGAGCCATTGCGCTGTTTGAGCCGGCGCCAGGCAATCCGTCGTCTGGATAGGTGTCATGGCATTCGACGCAATCGTGGTGGGATCGGGCATCAGCGGTGGCTGGGTGGCCAAGGAGCTGTGCGAACGCGGGCTCAAGGTGCTCATGCTGGAGCGCGGTCCGAATGTGGAGCACGGCGTCGGCTACAGTCATGATGAGGCCGCAAAGATAAGGCGACGCGACGATCAGGTGCCGGCGGAGGAGCGCGCGCTGCACTACCCGTTTTACGAAAGTGTCGGCTATGCGCTGTTCAATTCGAACAAGATGTTCTGGGCGAGCGAGCACGAGCACCCCTACGAAACGGCGCCGGGAAAACCCTATCGCTGGATTCGCGGTTACCAGCTCGGCGGGCGGTCCCTGACGTGGGGCCGCCAGTCCTATCGCTGGGCGCCAGACGACTTCACCTCCAATCAGAGGGACGGCCATGGCGTTGACTGGCCGCTCCGATACGACGACGTAGCGCCATGGTACGATCATGTCGAAGCGTTCGCGGGCATCAGCGGCGGATTCGACGACATTCCCCAGTTGCCGGACGGAGATTTTCTTCCGCCGTTCCCATTCAACTGTGTCGAAGAGGTGGCGAGGGACCGGATTGAAGCGGCGTTCCCCACGCGGCGGATGATCATGGGGCGCACGGCCAACCTGAGCCGCGTGACCAAGCAGCAGACCGATCTTGGCCGCAAACGCTGCGAGCAGCATGTGCGGTGCCATCACGGCTGTCCGCTGGGCAGTTATTTCTCGTCGCAGGCGGCGACCCTGCCTGCCGCGCGGGCTACAGGGAATCTGACGGTTTTTACGGACGCGATTGTTGAAAGCGTCGTTTACGATCCGGTCCGCGCGCGCGTGTCAGGCGTGCGGGTCATCGACCGGCTGAGCAAGACGGCTGAGGTCTACCAAGCCCGCCTCGTCTTCCTGAACGCCTCAGCGATCAACACCGCCGCAATCCTCCTGAACTCGAGGTCCGAGGCCTTTCCGCGCGGGCTTGCCAACAGCAGCGACCAAGTCGGCCGCAATCTCATGGATCATGTGAGTTGCAAGCCGGTCGTTGGGCGTTTCCCGGGCTTTGAGGACGCGCACGACGATCAGGCCGACCGGCCAACGGGCATCTACATTCCCCGCTACGCCAACGTGACGGAGGGGGAGAAATCCTTTTTGCGGGGCTTTGGCATGCAGGGGGCCGCGCACAAGCGACGGTGGCCGGAGTCGCAGCGCGATGACGCTGAAGCCGCTCCGCGCAAGAAGGTCTGGGTCTTCTCCCTTCTGCCGTTCGGCGAAGTGCTGCCCAATCCGGACAATCGGTTGACGCTCTCTGCGGGCCGGGTCGACGCCTGGGGGATCCCCGTGCCCGTCATCGCCGCAGCCCATGGTCCCAACGAAGCGCGGATGATGCGCGAAGCTGCCCGTGACGCCGAAGCGATGCTTGCGGTGGCGGGATGCGTGGAGATCACGTCATGGGAAGAGGCGAGCGCCTATATGAGCCCGCCCGGCGACCGCATCCACGAGATGGGCACCGCGCGCATGGGGCGCGATCCTGCAACCTCGGTTCTCAATGGATGGGGCCAGGCCCACGATGTCGCCAACTTGTTCGTCAGCGATGGCGCTGTGATGACGTCGAGTGCGTCCATGAATCCATCGCTGACATACATGGCGCTGTCGGCGCGCGGGGCCCATCACGCGGCCGATCTTCTTGAAGAGGGAGCTTTGCCTTGAAGCGCATCGGTCTCCAGCTCTACACGCTGCGTCATGCGTTTGCCGTGGACCCGATCGGCACGCTGGAGCGCATCCGCCAGGTCGGGTACGATTCGATCGAGGTCGCGGCGCCGCCTGAAACGGATTTCGCGCCGCTCGCGGCGCGGATGAGGGAGATCGGCCTTGAAAGCCCCTCGATGCATGTGGGGCTCGCCGAGATGACGGCGCAGCCCGGTAGTGTGCTCGACGCGGCGAAGGTCCTGGGCTGCCGTTTCATTGTTCTTCCCTTTGTGAATCCGGAGGGCGCCGACTGGCGGGCTGTCGTTTCGGAACTCACCGCGTTCGCCCGGCGCGCCCGTGATGCGGGCGACGTCCGCGTCGCATACCACCATCATCATTTTGAGTTCGATCGGTCGCGCGGCTTTCGGCCGTTCGACGTGCTGCTCGGCGAGTCCGATCCCGCGCTCATCCATTTTGAGCTGGATGTCTATTGGCTCAAGAGAGGCGGTGAAGATCCGCAGGCGATGATCGAGACGCTCGGCGCGCGTGTGAAGC
This sequence comes from Alphaproteobacteria bacterium, assembly GCA_034440275.1. Taxonomy (GTDB): domain Bacteria; phylum Pseudomonadota; class Alphaproteobacteria; order Caulobacterales; family Aquidulcibacteraceae; genus VFBF01. Next base: position 2,508 of record JAWXBS010000175.1, on the reverse strand, counting down.
TCCTGCATCTTAAGGACATGGCACCTGACGGCAAAATGGCGGACGTGGGCAGCGGCACGCTTGATTTTCCAGCGTTGATCGCTGCAGGGCGGTCGGTCGGCGTGGAGCACTTTTTTGTGGAGCACGACGCGCCCCCGGCGCCTTACTGGCCGAGCGTGGAGACGAGCCTGCGGTACCTGCGCGGTCTCGCGTCGGCGTAAAGAGTATCTTGAGGTCCAACTAAGGGGGCGACGTCGGGGGGCTTGCGATCGGGCGACGTCTCGATAGGTTTGCTTTCAAAAATAGGGGGGGCGCCCATTGGCCATCGCGGAAACCTCGGCCGCGCCGGCCTCCGCAGCGACGAGCTTCAAACCTTCCGTACCCGTGAAGGTGTTCTACAGTTTGGGGCAGGTCGCGCAGAGCGGCGGGTTCGACGCCGCCATTGGCTTTATCTTCTTCTACTATTCGGTCGCCCTTGGCCTGTCGGGCTTGCTTGTCGGCGCCGCCTTGGCAGTGAGCCTGGCCTTTGACGCCTTCGTGGATCCAGTCGTCGGATCGTGGTCCGACAACATAAAGTCCCGCATGGGCCGCAGACTGCCGCTGATGATTGCGGCCGTGCCGCTGCTTGCGATTTCCATTGGCCTCCTGTTCTCGCCGCCTGCAGGCCTCGGGGACATGGCGCTTTTTTGCTGGCTTGCGGCCACATCGACGGCGGCAAGAACCTTCATTTCCCTTTTCAATGTGCCTTACATTGCTCTTGGCGCCGAGATGGCGACCGATCCCGCCGAACGCACGCGTATTGTCGTCTACCGCGCCATGGCGGGCATCCTCGCGGGCGTGGCGATAACCGCAGTCGGCTACACCGTGTTCTTCGCCGAAGGACGGCTGCAACGGCCGGAGGGCTATCCCGGGTTCGGCTGGTCGGTGGCTGGGCTTCTCTTCGTCTGCACGGCCCTGTGCTGCGCAGGCGTCTACCGATATGCGACGAAGCTTCCTCAACCGGAACAGGTCGTGGGCTCGATGCTGAAGAGGCTTCCTGGCGAGCTCGTGGAGGTATTCGCCAACAAGTCGTTTCGGATTCTCTTCTTTTCCGCAGTCGTCGTTTTCCTCGCCATCGGGCTGAACGCAAGCCTGAACAACCATGCCTTTGTGTTTGTCTGGCAGCTGAAGAGCGAGACGATCCAGTTCATTGGCTACGCCTATCTTTTCGGCATTCTTCTGGGTGTTTCGGGCGCGCCCACGCTGGAGCGGCTCATGGAGAAGAAGGTCGTGGTCATTGTCGGCTTTGCGATGCTGATCGCGAACTGGCTGGTCCTTCAGGGCGCAATGCTCGCGGGCGCGTACTGGCCGCTGGGGGACGCAGCCCTTGCGCCCATGCAGGTCAACTCGTTCGTCGCCGGCATCGGCGTGGGCTTTGTTTCGATCGCCTATCCCTCGATGATGGCCGACGCCGCCGACGAGCATGAGCATCTGTTTGGCCGTCGCCGAGAGGGCCTTTACTTCGCGGGCCTTGGATTCGCCGGCAAGGCGGCGAGCGGGCTTGGTGTTATGGTTGCAGGCGTTGCGCTCGATCTTATCCGGTTTCCCAAGGACATCGGCCAGACGATCGGCGCGAATCTGCCCGTCGACTTGCAGTCCCGGCTCGTCCTGATCTGGGGGCCGGGGCCCGCTGTCCTCGCGTTTGTGTCGCTGCTGATGTTTGCCGCGTACGCCCTGACGCGGACGCGGCATGGGGAAATCGTCCGGAAGTTGCGGCCAGAGTCCGTAGGCTCGAAAGCAAGCTAGCGGGAGAGCCTTGCGTGCCCGTCGTTCGCGCGCTCGTGTTCATGGGCGGAGCGGTCACGGCGCAGGGCGCGAGACTGGTGCAGCGCCTTGAGGCGGACGTTCCTGCGTAGGCGAAATGCGAAAGCGCGCTTCCGAGTCACAGTCTCGGCGACGGCTCCGGACTTGACGTACTTTCAGACCTGCACGAACTGCAGCCTAGCGCTCGCGCAATCACACTCTCTGGTTACGGTAACATTCCCTGTGCTGTAATCGCGGTGTGCTCCGGTGCATGGGATTGTCTTGTAAAACCCGTGGATCGGATGAGATAGCGAACAATCCTGCTTGCGCCCCCAGGTGTACCCCTGCCGCGGACACATGTGCTTGAGCCTGGTGAGGTGAGGTGGCTTCACATTGAACGGGTGTTTGAGGACTGCGGCGGCAATGTTAGCGAAGCGGCCCGGCGTCTGAACATGCACCGGCGAACTATGCAACGGATCCTGTCGCGGAGATTGGTAGGGCGCGAAACGCATTGGCGGCGTTCAGTCTCCTGAATTCGCAGCCTCCGGCGAGGGCGAGCCGGCAAGCAGCCGCGTCAGCCTCTGGCCGCTTTCTACCGAGCAAGCGGTTCGCCAAGTGAGGCGGCCTCCCTCTTTTGCCGGGGCGGGGTGGCGAGCTATAGCCGAATCTTGGTGACGCGCTGACGGATCAAGCGGCGGCGACTTCGGCTTGAGAATTGAGCGACGCTGCTGTTTCCTCGATGCCGTC
>JAWXBS010000174.1:0-15376 GCA_034440275.1 Alphaproteobacteria bacterium | reverse complement strand
GGTCATGGGCGGTTGGTGACATACACCGAAGGTGCGTGTCACCCGGCCACTTCGCGCGAAGTGCCGCCGATCGCTCGCCGCGAGGGACGAACGAGACCTTCATCCCTCGATTTTCGCGCTGAATCCCTTGGCCCCCAACAAACGCACATCAAACAATCCGACCGGGTCCCGCACGCGCGCAAACTGCGCTCGCGTGAACAAAGGAGACCCTCATGCTCAATGAATTGCCCGCTGACCTGACCTGCGAACCGTCCCGCCGACCGCCGCACAAATTGTCCCACGCGTCGTGGACCGAACTGCTCGTCGCCTATGCGCGCGGCGAGTCCGCGCCGGCGCTGTCGCGCACATGGGGCGTGTCGACGCGCGCGATCTACCGGCGCGCGCGTCTCGCCGGCCTCGGCAAGCAGGGCGCTGCGCGCGAAGCGAACGTTGGGGCGACCGGCGAGACGCCCGATCCTTTCTCGGAAGCCACGCCCAATCTCATCGTCGCGCTGAAGGACGTGGAGCATATCGAGCCCGGCATGCTCGCGGAAATCGCCACCAAGACCTCGGCGCTCTATCTGCAGGGCTACGAATTCGACCGCGCGAAATCCGCCGCCGCGCTGGCCGACCAGTATGCGCGCCTCGCGGAGCGTCGCGGGTCCGTGAACCTGCACACGGTGCTCAAGGCGCTGCACGACGCCGATTATGCGGACAAGCTCTTCACCCTCGCACCGGGCGAGCGGAACATCGCCAAGGAAGCGTTCTGGAAGGGGCGTGAACGGGTGAAGGAAGCCGAAGCGGAATATGATGCGATGATCGCGCGCGCCGAAGCGATCGATCGCGACGCCGGCCGGCCGGATCTGATCGATGAGGTTGGCGCGGATGACGAAGGTGACGCAGCTGCGCCGGAGTGCGCCAACTGAAATGGCAGGGTCTGGCGCGGTTTTGTCAGGGTGCGGCAGGGTGTGGCGCAGTCTGGCGCAGTCTGGCGCAGTATGTCGCTTGCCCGGTGACACACGCCGAAGCTGAGTGTCACCGTTCTGTTCACACGTGCGTGGGCGGGCGCGCGGCCGTGATCATCGTGCGCAGGCGACCCACCAGCGTCGTGCCACGCACGGCGTCGGGGTTGGGGTAGTCTTCCTTGAGCAGCTGTTCGCGGATGGCGGCGATGGACTCGCAACGGCCGGACTTCGCCAGCTGGAATGCGCGTTCGATGACTGAGGGGCGATTTTCCATCCGCCATCCTAGAGCGTTTTGACGGAAAAGGCGAGGCGGGCTCCGCCGGTGGGCGCCACCACTGGATTTTCGCAGGATTTCCAGAGGCTTCTGCGCGACGTCCTCGGGGGTTTCGCAGGGGCAGGGCGGGGGCTAGGCTCGCACCATGAAGCTCGCCTCTCTCAAGCATGGTCGCGATGGCCGCCTCGTCGTCGTCTCCGAAGATCTCGCCTGGTGCGTGGACGCCTCGCCGGTCGCGGAAACCCTGCAGGCGGCGCTGGACGACTGGTCGCATGCGGAACCCAAGTTGCGGGCGCTCGAGGAAAGCCTCATGCACGGCAGCGTGCCGAAGGAGCGCTTCCATGAGCGCGAATGCGCTTCACCGCTGCCGCGCGCATACCAGTGGGCCGATGGCTCGGCCTACGTGAACCACGTCGAACTCGTGCGCAAAGCCCGCGGCGCGGAAATGCCCGAGAGCTTCTGGACCGATCCGCTGATGTATCAGGGCGGCAGCGATGCGTTCCTTGGTCCCCGCGATCCGATCCCGCTCGCCGATGAGGCGTGGGGCTGCGATTTCGAAGCGGAGATCGCGGTCATCGTCGATGACGTGCGCCAGGGTGCGAGCGTGGAAGAAGCCGCCGCCGCGATCCGCCTGGTGATGCTCGTCAATGACGTGTCGTTGCGCAACCTCATCCCGAACGAACTCGCCAAGGGCTTCGGCTTCTTTCAGGCCAAGCCCTCCAGCGCGTTCTCGCCGGTCGCCGTCACGCCCGATGCGCTGGGCGAGGCGTGGAAGGACGGCAAGGTGCACCTGCCGCTCTTCTCCGCGATCAACGGCAAGGCCTTCGGCAAACCAAACGCCGGCGAGGAAATGACGTTCAACTTCCCGACGCTCATCGCGCATGCCGCAAGGACGCGACCGCTGTGCGCCGGCACGATCATCGGCTCCGGCACCGTGTCGAACCGCGATCCCGACGGCTCACCCGGAAAACCCGTCAGCGCCGGCGGCCTCGGCTATTCCTGCATCGCGGAAATGCGCACCGTGGAAACGATCAACGGCGGCAAACCGGAAACGCCCTTCCTCGCGCACGGCGATCTCGTCGAGATCGAAATGCACGACAGGCGCGGACGCTCCATCTTCGGCCGCATCGAGCAGGAAGTGATCGCGGCGTAGCGGGGCGTCGCAGACCGCTTGAAAACGCAGGCGTCCTCGGCCTCTATGCGCGGCAATAGGGGAAACACCATGAAACACACCGGACTTGCCGCGTTCCTCGCGGCCGCTCTCGTCATCGCCGCGCCCGCGCGCGCCGACGAGGGCATGTGGACCTTCGACAACATTCCCGCCGCCCAGATGCGACAATCGATCGGCTTCGCGCCGGATCAGGCCTGGCTCGACCGCGTGCGGCTCGGCTCGGCGAAATTCGGCGGAGGGTGCTCGGCGGCGATCGTGTCGGCGGAAGGCCTCGTGCAGACCAACCAGCACTGCGCGCGCAGCTGCCTGCAGAACCTTTCGCGGCCCGGTCAGGATGTCGGCGCCACGGGCCTGTCGGCGATGACGCGCGCGGAGGAACGCCAGTGCGCGGGGCTCTTTGTCGATTTGCTGACGGCGACGTCCGACGTGACCCAGCAAGTGATCACCGCCACGCAAGATCAGACGGGCGCCGCGTTCACAACCGCGCGCAACACCGCCATCGCCACACTCGAACGCGCGTGCAAGGGCGACGCGGCTGACCGGCGTTGTCAGGTCGTGTCGCTCTATCGCGGCGGCCAGTACGCGCTCTACACCTACAAGCGCTACGACGACGTGCGGATCGTGTTCGCACCGGAAATGACGGCGGCCTCCTTCGGCGGCGATCCCGACAACTTCAACTTTCCGCGCTATTCGCTCGATGTCACCTACGCGCGCATCTACGAGAACGGCCGTCCGGCCGTCACGCCGAACCGTCTGAAGTGGCGCTCCACGCCGCTTACGGAAAACGAGCCCGTATTCATCCCCGGCAGCCCCGGCGGCACGAGCCGACAGATGACACTTGCGCAACTCGAGTTCCAGCGCGATCGCATGCTGCCGTACCGGCTGGAGTCGCTCTCCGAGATGCGGGGACGGCTCGTCCAGTTCCGTTCGGAAAATCCCGAGAATGCGCGCATGGCCGCGTCGGCGCTGCTGAGCGTTGAAAATTCCTACAAGGGCATCGGCGGTCGACGGCTCGCGCTGTCCGATCCGGCGGTGTTTGCGGTGAAGCAGCGCGCGGAGGCGGAGTTGCGCACGCGCCTGCGTGGCGACCGCGACGCGCTGGCGGCCTATGACGAGGTCGGTCGCGCCATGACGGCGTACCGCACGTTCTGGCTGGCTCACGATCTCGTGGAGACAAACCCGGCGACGAACCGCCTTCTGGGCTGGGCGCGCACGCTCGTGCGCGGCGCGGCGGAGCGCGAGAAACCTGACGGTCAGCGCCTGGCTGAATTCTCCGATGCACGCTTGCCGGCCACGGCGCGCGGTGTTCTCGCGGATACGCCCGCAGAAGCGCGGCTCATGCAGCTCCAGATCGAGTTCTGGGTGTCGAAGCTGCGCGAACGGCTCACCGCCGATGATCCGGTCGTGAAGCTGGTGCTCGGTCGCGAAAGTCCTGAAGGTCTCGCGCAGCGCCTCGTCGCCGGCACGAAACTCACCGATCCGGCAGAGCGCAAGCGTCTGTGGGACGGTGGCTCCGCGGCGGTCGCGGCGTCGACCGACCCGTTGATCGTCTTCGTGCGCAACTGGGACGCCGAAGCGCGCGCACTGAAGGCGCGCTACGAGAACGAAGTCGACGGACCGATCCTGCGCGCGCAAGAACGCCTCGTGAAGGCGCGGTTCCGGATCTATGGAACATCCATCTATCCCGACGCCACGGGCACGCTGCGTCTGAGCTATGGACGCGTCACGGGCTGGACGTATGCCGGGCAGACGGTCACGCCGTTCACACGCACGCCGGGTCTCTTCGCCCGCGCCACGGGCGCAGATCCTTTCGCGCTGCATCCCCGCTGGCTCGCGGCGCAGGGCGCACTTTCGCCGGACACGATATTCAACGTCACCACCACGCACGACATCATCGGCGGCAACTCCGGCTCGCCGCTGGTCGACCGCAACGGCGATGTGGTCGGCGCGGTCTTCGACGGCAACATTCACAGCCTCGGCGGCGAATACATCTACGAAGGCGCCACGAACCGGGCAGTGAGCGTGACCTCCACGATCATCGAGGAGGCGCTGACGAAGGTGTACGGCCGCGCCGATCTGGTGGCGGAGCTGAAGCGGTAACTTCCGTCGAGCGACCAAGGACAAAGGGCCCGCGAGAGTAATCTCGCGGGCCCGACTTCATTCAGCGTTCAGTGCGCGATCACCAGATCGTCACGCGCTGGTCCGGCGGCAGGTAGAGCTTCTGCCCCGGCTGCACGTTGAACGCCTCGTACCAGGCGCCCATGTTGCGCACCGTGCCGTTGACGCGGAATTCCGGCGGCGAGTGCGGGCCGGTGACGACCTGATTGCGCAGGCGTTCCTCGCGGTAGTGTGTGCGCCACACCTGCGCCCACGACAGGAAGAAGCGCTGCTCGCCCGTGAGATTGGCCAGCACCGGCGCCGGCTGTCCGCCGAGGGAGAGCTTGTAGGCGTAGAGCGCAACCGAAAGCCCGCCATTGTCGCCGATGTTCTCGCCGAGCGTGAGACGCCCGTTGAGTTTCAGCCCCGGCAGCGCTTCGAACTCTGAGTATTGGCCAGCGAGGCGATCTGTAAGCGTCTTGAACGACGCCACATCCTCCGCGCTCCACCAGTCGCGCAGGACGCCGCGCGCGTCGGACTTCGCGCCCTGATCGTCGAAGCCGTGGCCCATTTCGTGGCCGATCACGCCGCCGATGCCGCCATAGTTGATGGCCGGATCCGCGCTCGGATCGAAGAAGGGCGGTTGCAGGATGGCGGCGGGGAACACGATCTCGTTGAAGACCGAATTGTAGTAGGCGTTCACCGTCTGCGGCGTCATCGCCCACTCTTCGCGGTCGGTCATGCCGTTGATCCGCGCCACGCGGCGGTTGTAGTCGAAAAGCGCGGCGCGTTTGCCGTTCTCGATCGGGTTGTCGGGCGTGACCTCAAGCGCCGAGTAGTCACGCCACTTGTCGGGGTAGCCGATCTTCACGCGGAACGCGGCGAGCTTCTCGCGCGCGACGACTTTCGAAGACGCCGTCATCCACGGGAGCGTGTCGATGCGCTGGCCATACGCTTTGCGCATGTTCTCCACGAGATCGAGCATCTTGGCCTTGGCGTCGGCGGGGAAATGTCGCTGCACGTAGATCTGGCCGATGGCCTCGCCCATGGCGCCGCTGACGGCGTCGACGCCGCGCTTCCAGCGATCCCGCTCCTGCGGCTGGCCGTTGAGCGTGCGTCCGAAGAAGTCGAAGCGCTCGTCCGCGAGCGCCTTCGGCAGCAGACCTGCGTTGCCGGAGATGCATGCGAAGGTCATGTACTCCTTCCACGTCGCCAGCGGCGTGCGGCGGTAGAGCGTCGCGAGTTTCGGCATGGCGTCGAGTTCGCGCACGACGAATTCGGTCTGGTCGGTGAGCTTGAGCGACTCCAGCGCCGCCTGCACCGGGAAGCCGTTCAGCAGCGTGACAAGCTCAGCCTTGGTCTTGCGGTTGTAGGTGCGGTCGCGGTCGCGGCGATCGGCGACGGGCCAGTGGAGCTTCGCGATTTCGGTTTCGATGGCGAGGATGCGCCGGGCTTTCGCCGCGCCGTCCGTCTGCCCTGCGAGCGTCAGAGTCTTCTCGATGTGCGCGAGGTACTTGGCGCGGATCTCGACGAACTTCGCGTCGGCGCTGAGATAGTATTCGCGCTCCGGCAGGCCGAGGCCCGCATGCGTGATCGAGACGATGTATTTGTCGGGGTTCTTCTGGTCGAGACCGATGAAGCCGACGATCGGCATGCGCGTGTTGAACGTCGGCTCCGACGCGATGCGCACCAGTTCCGTGTGATTGCGCGCGGCCGCGAGGCGGGCGAGATCACCCTGGATCGGCGCGAGACCCGCCGCTTCCACCGCGGCCTCGTTCATGTAGGCGCGGTAGTAGTCGCCGATCTTGCGCTCGATGGAGCCTGCGGGCGCGTCCTTGGCGGCGAGTTCATCGATGATCGCACGCACATTCGCTTCGGACTTCGCGCCCAGCATGTCGAACGTGCCCCAGCGGGTGCGATCGGCGGGGATGGGGTTGTTCTTCAGCCAGGCGCCGCTTGCGTGCTGGTAGAAGTTGTCGCCCGCCGTGACGGAGGGATCGCCTGCAGCGAGATCGAGGCCGAAGTCGCCGATCTCCGGCTTGGGGCCTGTCGGAACGACTGGCGCCGGTTCTGCAACGACGGTGTCGGCGCCCTTGGACGCGCAAGCCGCCAACGTGATCGTGACGACGCTTGCGCCGGCGGACAGGAAAAATCTGCGGTTCATTGTCTGCTCCCGAATTCCGTTACCAGATGCGCGCGCGCGCTTCTGGCGCGACGTACATCTTCTGACCTGCCGTCACGTTGTAGGCGGCGTACCATGCGTCGACGTTGCGCAGCGTGCCGTTGACGCGGAACTCCGACGGGGCGTGCACATCGGATGTGACTTGGTTCTGCATGGCCTCGTCGCGGATCTTGTCGCGCCACGCCTGCGCGTAGGCGAGGAAAAACCGCTGCTCGCCGGTCACATCATCGAGAACCGGCGCCGGCTGGCCGTTGAGCGAGATGCGATAGGCGTCGAGCGCCACGAGAAGACCGCCGAGATCAGCGATGTTTTCACCGAGCGTCTGCTGACCGTTCACCTTGAACCCGGGCACCGGCTCGAAGGTGTTGTAGAGATCGACGACGCCCTTGGCGCGCTGGTTGAACTTGCGGTCGTCGTCCGGCGTCCACCACGACTGCAGTAGGCCGCGTGCGTTGTACTGGCGGCCCTGGTCGTCGAAGCCGTGCGTGATCTCGTGGCCGATGACCGCGCCGATGGCGCCGTAGTTCACCGCCGGATCGGCATTCGGATCGAAGAAGGGCGGCTGCAGGATGGCGGCGGGGAAGACGATCTCGTTCTTCTCGGGCCAGTAGTAGGCGTTCACCGTCTGCGGCGTCATCAACCATTCTTCGCGATCGATCGGGCGTTTGATCTTGTCGATCTCGTGGGCCGTGTTGAACGCGCCCGCACGGTCGATGTTGCCGAGCAGGTCGCCGGCGCGCACTTCAAGCGCCGTGTAGTCGCGCCACTTGTTCGGGTAGCCGATCTTGGTGCCGAAGGTGGAGAGTTTTTCGAGCGCCTTGCCCTTGGTTTCCGCCGACATCCAGGCGAGGCCCTCGATGCGCGGCTTCATGGCCTTCAGCAGGTTGTCGACCAAAACCTGCATCTTCGTGCGGCTGTCTTCGGGGAAGTGTTTCTTCACATAGACCTGGCCGATGGCTTCGCCGAGCGCGTCGCCCACGCTTTGGACGCCGCGCTTCCAGCGCTCGCGGTTTTGTTGCTGACCGTTGATGACCTTGCCGTAGAAATCGAAGCGCGCATCGACGAAGGGCTGCGACAGGAAACGCGCGGCGCCGTTGATGCGTTGCGCGACCATCCAGTCCTTCCACTCCGCGAGCGGACGCGAGGCGACGAGGCCCGCAATCGCCTGAAGCGCCGTCTTTTCGTTCAGCGACACCTGGCCGATGTCGCCTGCACCCGACGCAGTGAGAAAGGCCACCCAGTCCATGCCGCGTGCGGTGGTATTGAGGGCAGGGACCTCAACGAGGTTGTAGGTCTTCAGCGCGTCGCGCTGGTCCTGCAGCGGCCAGTGAATGCGCGCGATGCGTTGCTCCAGGCCGTAGGCGCGTGTCGCACGTCCGCGCGGATCGTCGAGACCGGCGAGCGTGAAGAGCTGCTGGAGGTATGTGCGATAGGCCTGCGCCTGCGTCGCGAATTTCGTTTCAAGATAGTAGTCGCGGTTCGGCATGCCGAGGCCGCCCTGCGTGAGGTTCAGCAGGTAGCGGTCGGAGTTCTTGGAATCGACGTTGACGTAGAAATCGACCGGGGAGGGATAGCCCGCCGTGCCGAAGAGCTTCGCGAGCGTCGCCTTGTCGCGCACCGCGGCGATGACGCCGAGGCTCTCGGCCAGCGGCGTTGCTCCTTTGGCGTTCACGCCGGCCTCGTCCATGAACGACGCGTAGAAGTCGCCGATCTTCTTTTCCACACCGCCGGAGGCGCCCGCAGCGCTTTCCTCGATGATCGCGCGTACCTGCTTTTCGGCGCGGTCGAACACGATGTCGAAGGCGCCGTAGGAGGCCTTGTCCGCCGGGATGGGCGTGCGGTCGATCCAGCCGCCGTTGGTGTGGCGGAAGAAGTCGTCGCCGGGCTTGATCGCGAGATTGCGCGCATCGAGTTCCACGCCCCACGCGCCGAGTTCCGCGCTCGGCCTGGGTGGGAGAGCCGGCGTCGGTGTCGGCGCCACAGCGACGTCTTCCGCCGGTGCACCGGCGCAGGCGGTTGCAAGTCCGACGGCTGCGAGGCTGGCGCCGCCACGAAGGAATGATCTGCGATCCATGCCCGAAGTCTCCAGTCTATTGGTGTCCGTCACGCCGGACGCGCAAGCGCGCGGGTCTGACCTGTGGTCGGACCCGCGCGCGCACTTGTCGAGCGTTTATCGATAAACATCATTCCGCCGGCGTTGCAGCGGCGGACCGACCGTTCCAGCCGCGCAGCCACAGGCGTTGGCCGCGTCCAAACAGGCCCTTGATGTCCTTGCCGATGACGTACCAGGCCGGCGTCAGGATGAGCGTCACGGGCATGCAGAGCAGGACGCCGAACGCCAGCGACAGCGCCATCGGCTTCAGGAACTGCGCGATGGCTGCACTCTCCAGGATCATCGGCGCCATGCCGATGAACTCGGTCACCGAGGTGAGGAAGATCTGGCGGAACCGCGAGACCCCGGCGTCGATGGCGCCGCTCTGCACGCTGACGCGCGCGAGCGTGTAGCCCTCAACTTCCGTCTGCGACGCAAGTTCCCGCATGGCGCGGGTCTGACTCCCGTCGCGACGCGTCGCGAAGTAGCCGGTGTAATCCGGCTCCCGCGGCATGCCGGAGGTGGGCAGAAGTTCGATGGCGCCGTCCGCGAACTTCGCATTGATGCTCTTGCGGAGAAGTTCCTCGTCAAGTTCGAAGTTCTCTCCGATCGGCTTCACGACCCAGCGCGTGCCATTTTCGGCCTGCACTTCGTAGAGGCCCCGACCTTCCTCGATGCGCTCGCCGGGGGCGAGTTTGCGCAGGCCGAAGAACGCGCGGATCTGGTTGATCTTGTCGACGAGCACGACGTTGTCGTTCACCACCACGCCCGCCGCGGCGATGACGCCGAGATAGGAGAAGAGCGCGAAGGACGTGCCGAAGATGGCGTGTCCGAAAGTCGATCCCATGAAGGCGAACGGGATCGCCGACATGATGAGCGCCGGCTGCCAGTACGATCGGAAGACGATCGCCAGCAGCATGTACATGGCAAACAGCGACATCAGGATGAGCGGACCGAGTTCGCCGAAGAATTCCTGCTGCGCCTCCGCTTCGCCGAGGTTGCGGCGAGAGACGGTGGGATACTTCTGCAGCAGCTGCGGGAAGAACTGCTTGTCCAGCTCCTCCATGATCTTGGGGCGTTCTTCCTTCACGCTTTCCGCTTCGACCATGATCGAGCGCAGGCGCTGACGCCGGTCGAGACCGGTGACGCCAGGTGCGAACTCGACGTCCGCCACCGACGCCAATGGCACCTCGCGGCCGTCGGTCGTACGGATGCGGAACTGCTGCAGGCTTTCCAGCGTGCGGCGTTCCTCGCGCGGATAGCGAACATAGACCCGCACGTCGTCGCCATCGCGCGGCAGGCGCTGGGCTTCTTCGCCGAAGTAAGCCTGGCGCACCTGGCGCGACAGATCGGAGATGGTGATGCCGGTCTGCTCGGCGCCGGGTTTCAGCGTGAAGCGCAGCTCTTCGATGGCCGCATCCTGGCTGTCGCGCACCGACGAGATCGCCGAGTAGGTGAGCAGCTTGGCTTTCAGCTCGTTCACGGCGGAGCGGAGATCGTCCTGGTTCTCGCCGAGAATGGCGATCTGGATCTCCGGTCCGGAGTCGTTGCCCGACAGCGAGAAGCTGACGCGTTCTGCGTCCGGCACAGTCCCCATCATCGTTTCAAGCTGCTTGGTGACCGCCTTGGATCGCAGATCGGGGCGCGTCTCGGGCGGTGTCAGGCCGACCCACGCGCGGATCGTGGTTTCATCGATGGACTGACTCCACGAACGCACGACGCCGCGCGACATGGCTTCGGTGTTCGGGTCCTTGTAGGCGACCTCGGTCGTGGATTCCTCCAGCTTCGCGCGCGCGCGGTCGAGTTGGTCGGCGATCTCCTCCATCCGGGAAAAGGGCGTCGTCTGCGGCAGCTCGATGGAGACCTGCATGAAGTCGCCTTCGACGTCCGGCATGAAGGTCTGCTTGATGCGGCCCGTGCTGACGTAGCTGATGGCGATCAGGAAGGCGCCGACGAAAATGGCGAGCGTCAGGTAGCGCCACTTCACGGCCATTCGGAGCAGGGGGCCGTGAATGTTCCTTGCGACCCAGATGACCGAGTGCGCACACTTCTGTTGCAGGGACATGAGCTTGCCGAAGAAGCTCGTGTTCTCCTTGGGAAGTGTCACGTGCGCCAGGTGCGCCGGCAGGATGATGAGTGACTCGATCAGCGAGAAGACCAGCGTCGAGATGACGACGATGGAGATCGAGCGCGTGAACTGCTGCACCTCGCTCTGCAGCAGCATCCATGGCGAGAAGGCGATCATGGTCACGAAGACCGACGCCACCAGCGGCTTCAGCACCAGCTGCGTGGCGAGGATGGAGGCGTTGGCGCCGTGTTCGCCCCGTTCGATCCGCTCATAGACGGCCTCGCCGACGATGATGGCGTCGTCCACCATGATCCCGAGCACCAGCAGGAAGCCGAACACCGTCATGAAGTTCAGCGACACGTTCAGGTACGGCAGGATGAAGAAGGAGCCGAGGAAGGCGGTCATCACGCCGATCGTCGCCCAGGTCGCGACCTTGGGGTGCAGCGTCAGCAAGAGCAGGACGAAGATCAGGCCGAAGCCCTGCATGGCGTTCTGGAAGAGGATGCCGACGAGGGAGTTGTAATCCTCGCTCTCGTTGTAGACCGTGGTCAGTTCGACGCCTTCGGGCAGCTGCTCGCGCGCCTTCTTCAGCGTCTCGTCGACCTTCTTGCTGACGTCCCAGATGTTGAACACGTCGCCGACGTTGACCATCACCATGACCGACGCATCGCCGTTCATGCGCATGTAGGCGTTGACGTCCTGGAACCCGTCGATGACGCGCGCCACGTCGCCGATGCGCACCACGCCGCCGTCCGGCGTCTGGCGCAGGATGATGGCTTCGAAGTCGATGCGGGTGTCGGCGAGATTGCGGGCGCGCAGCTGATAGTCGCCCTCGTTCGTACGCACCGATCCGGAGGACAGGTTGATCGAGGTGCGACGGATGGCGCCCGCCACGTCGTCGAAGGTCAGGCCATAGCTGCGGAGCGAGTCCTCCGACACCTCGATGGAAACTTCCTGCTCGCGCCCGCCGACGACCTCGGTGTTCGATGCGCCGTCGATGATGGCGAGCTGGTCGCGCAGACGCTCGGCGGCCTGGCGCAGCGTGCGCTCGTCGGCCTTGCCGTGCAGGGAGAGGATGTAGGTCTGGTTGCGGAAGGTGCGCTGTTCAACGCGCACGGGCTCCATGCTCGACGGCAGGCCGGAGAGGGAATCGATCTTGGAACGCGCTTCCTGCGTGAGGTTCTGGATGTCGACGCCGGGATTGGCGTTGAGACTCACCCAGGCGTAGCCTTCGCCCGAACGTGATCGCACCCAGTTGATGCCCTGCAGGTCCGACACCGCCTCTTCGAGGCGCACCGTAACCTGGCTTTCCATGTCTTCCGGCGAAGCGCCCGGCCAGAAGGCCTGGATATAGACGGACTGGTCCTTGCCCGGCGGGAAGAACTCCTTCTCCATCTTCATGAAAGAGAGCAGGCCCGCGATCGCGCACGCCAGCATCAACAGGTTGCCGGCGACGGGGTTTCTGCCCCACCAGTCGACGATGCCCTTCATCATGGGAGGTCTCCCGACTTTCTTTTCTGGGCCTATTCCGAACGCTGCCGGAGGCCGTCCTTGGTTTCAGCTTCCACCGAAGCGACGCGCGCGATCGGTGTGACCTTCATGCCCTGACGCGGAGAAGGCAGGTGGGAGACGACCACGCGCTCGCCTGCCTTCACGCCCGTGCGGAAGTACACTTCGTCGCCCGTCGTCTGCGCGGCGCGCACTGTGCGGATGTCGATCGTGTTCTGCGCGGTCACCACGTAGATGAACTCGTTGCGCTTGAGCGCGGCGCGCGGCGCGGCGGCGAACTCTTCGGACTTCGCGCCGTCGATGTGCGCGGTGACGAAGAGACCCGGCGCGAGCGGCGCCCCGTTGCGCGCCGAGAAGGGATCACGCACCTCCACGGTGCCGTAGACGAGGCGCGTCTGCGCATCGACCGTGGCCTCTGTGCGCACGAGACGGCCTTCCCACTTGCGAGTCTGCCCGCCGACGGGCGCGCTCAGATGCGCTTCAGCGCCGCGATTGGCCCCGCTGGCGTTGAAACCCACGGGGGTCTGCAGCAAGGCTAGATCGCCGTCGGCGAGAGGGATGCGGACTTCCATCACGTCCGTGGCGAACACTTCCGCCACCACCACGCCGGGGCCGACGAAATCGCCGACGTTGGCGCGCTTGGCGCGGACGCGACCGTCGAACGGCGCACGCACGTTGGTGCGTTCCAGATCGAGTTCAGCCGAGCGGAGTTGCGCCTGCGCCGCATCGAACGCGGCATTGGCTTGCGCCAGCTGCGGCTGACGCAATGCGAGCGGGGAGGCTTTCTGACCCTGGCCCAGGGCTTCCCAATCGCGACGTGCGAGTTCGGATTCCGCTTCTTCGCGCGCGACGCCTTCGCGCGCCTGCGCCACCTGGCTGCGCGCGCGGATGACTGCGAGGCGATAGTCAGCGTCGTCGATGCGCACGAGCGTCTGGCCGCGCCGGAAGGCGCCGCCCGCAGCGAATGAAGGATCGACGGAAACGATACGACCGGACACTTGCGCGGCGAGCGCGGCTTGCGTGCGCGGCATGGCCTGGCCTTGTACGGTGATCGAAAGGCGCGTCGCACGCGCTTCCACCGGCGCCACCTGCACCGCGAGCGCGCCCGGCGCTTCATCCTTCTTTTCGGGCTTCGGCTTCGTCGCGTCGAGTACGCCCATGACCACGAATACGCCCACCACCACGCCGATGGGCGCCAGGATCATCGCCGAACGGCGGACCCAGCCCATCATGCCCGTGCGGGGCCGTTCGATCATGTCGTCGTCATCAGCACCGGTCATCGGTTATTCTCCCGGGAAGTCGTGGGTGCGGCGAGGCCGCCCGTTTCAGCGCCGCCGCCGAGCGCCACATGATAGGTCACGCGATTGGAAGCGCGCGCGGCGCGCGCCTGGATGAGTCCGCGCTCGGCGTCGATGCGGCGTGTGTACGCGTCGATCAGTTCGAAGATGGTCGCGACGCCGCTGGCGTATTCGCGTTCCGCAAGAAGTTGCGCCTCGCGCGCTTCGACTGCGGCGCTCGCGAGTTCGGTTTCGCGGATCGCAAACGCCGTGTCAGCCGAAAGCGCGCCTTCCACTTCGCCCCACGCGGTCAATGCCGTTGTGACGTAGTTGGAGGCCGAGGCGCGTGCGTCCGCCTGCGCGGCGCGTGCTTCGGCGCGCAGTGCGCCGCCGTTGAACAGCGGCGCGGTCAGGCCGCCAAGGACCTGCGTGATCAGGCCGTCGATGTCGGTGATGTCGCGCAGGCCGTCGCCGGAGCCGGACGCCGTGGCGCTGAGTGTGAGACGGGGCAGCAGCGCCTTGCGCGCCTGGCTGGCGCGCAGACCCGACGATTCAAGCCGTGCTTCCGCCGCCGCCACGTCGGGGCGACGTGCGAGCAGATCGGCAGGCGCGCCCGCTGCTGCAATCGGCTGCAACGCAGGCATTTCCGATTGCGTCTGCAATGCTGCGTCCGGATAGCGGCCAAGCAGGAACTGGAGGCGTCGCGAGGCCTGCAGCAATGCATCCTGTTGTGCGGCCCGTTGCGCGCGCGCTGAGGCGACCTGACTGCGCGCCGTGCGCAGCGAGAGTGCTGTGAGCAGGCCGCCTGCATAGCGGCGTTGCGTGATGTCGAGCGCGCGTTCGCGCTGGGACAGATCTTCTTCCGCGAGCGCCAGCAACTGGCGCGACTCCACGAGATCGATCCACGCGCTTGCGGTTTGTCCGGCGACGGAAAGGCGCGCGCCGTCGTAGTCGGCGTTGGCGGCGCGGCTGTCGGCGAAGCTCGCGCGCGTGCCGTCGAGCACGCGGCCCCACAGATCGGCTTCCCAAGTCGTGGAAAGACGCGAGGTGGATTCATCGAAGCGCAGGCGGTTGTCGCTGCCCGCTACCGGCGTTTCCGTGCGCGACGTGCCGAGCGAGATGTTGAGATCGGGCAGCCAGCTGCCCGCCGAAGCGCGCGCGCGTTCCTTGGCGGCCTGCGCACGCTCTCCCGCCGCCTGCAGCCCCGGATTGCCCTTCAGGGCTTCCGTTACGTAGCCTGTGAGTTCCGGCATTGCGAAGGTGTCGATCCAGGCTTCTTCCGGTGCGCGCGCGGCTTCCGCAGGCGAGGCCACGGCCTGCGCGGCCGCCGCGAATGCGGCCGGCGGCTCAGGCGTGTCCGCCTTCGTCGCGCACGAGCCCGCAAGCGTTGCGAGCCCGATCCCGATCCACAGATATCGCACCATGCTTAACTCGCTTCCCCGTGAACCCAGCGATTACCGAAATCGATCCCGAGAGTCAATAAACTCATATCGATTTTCAATAACATTGGAAACATCTTGGTCTTTTCGGCGCCCGGCTCCGAACCCTTCGATGCACCCGACCGCACGATTGGATGCACGGATGGGCCAGCGCCGTTAAGGTTTGTCCCGGAGCGAGTCGGCACCTACCTCTCAGGGCTCCTCCCGTGGATTTCCAGCTGGGGACGGAGTGTATGCGCGTTCCCGATGTGTTCCTGTCCCGTTTGACGCGCCCTGTCATGGTGGGGGCGGGCGCGGCGTGCGCAGCGGCGCTGGCGTTGGCG
>JAWXBS010000173.1:0-5340 GCA_034440275.1 Alphaproteobacteria bacterium | reverse complement strand
GCCCGGCTGGCACGCTGCGAGGCCGACGCCACCCGCCAGCACTGCCGCCAGCCCGACGCCGCGCCAGAGTTTCGCCCGCAGCTCGATCATGTTCGCCCCTTCCGGTGAATTCTCGCGCATGCTCTAAACGAACTTCCAGCTATTGCAAACCATTCGCAAAACGAGACGGCAGATGATGTTACTGCTTCAAGGGGTGCTTGCGCCGGAGGACGTGGCGCGGATCCTCCGCGATCTCGACGCCGCCCCTTGGGTGGACGGCAAGACGACGGCTGGCCCGACTGCACGCGACGTGAAGAAGAACCGCCAGGCCGTCGGCAGCGATGAGGGCGTCCAGGCGCTCGAAAAGTTTGTGCTGGATGCGCTGCACCGCCATCCCCTCTTCGTTACCGCCGCGCGGCCGAAGCGCATCTCGCGGCTTCTGTTCTCGAGCTACGAGGGCGGCGAGACCTACGGCTTCCACACCGACGATGCGCTGATGGGCGCCACCCTCCTGCGCAGTGATCTGGCGTTCACGCTCTTCCTGTCAGACCCGGCAACCTACGAAGGCGGCGCTCTCACAGTGGCCACGCCGCTCGGCGATCAGGCGATCAAGCTCGCGGCCGGCGACATGGTGCTCTACGCGGCGGGCAGCATCCACGCGGTGTCGCCGGTGACGTCCGGGCGGCGCATGGCGTGCGTGGGCTGGATCCAGAGCGTCGTACGCGACCCCGCGCAACGCGAATTGCTGTTCGATCTCGCCAATGCGCGGGCGATGTTCGCGCGCGGCGAGGTCAATCGTGATTCATTGCTGTTGATGGACCGCGCGCAGTCCAATCTCTTGAGAATGTGGGCCGATACCTAGCGCCGTCCGCCCTCAAGACAGAGCATCATGGCCGCTGCAGCGCCGACGGCGCCCCCGATCGCGCCAATCAACGCGCCCCCGCCCATGATCATCGCGTCGGAAACGCCGAGAGACGTGTGCTGCACGAGCGTGTCGGAAACCGAATGGATCATCGGCCACGCTGCGCCGAAGATGGCCCAGACGCCCGCGACCTGCAGAATGAACGAGACGCGGGTCTTGATCACATAGCGGCGCAGGCGCGTGCCGACCGCCAGAGCTGTCGCGATGGTTGCAGCCGCCACAGGCGTCGCAAGGCCCGAAGCCGCCGTGACGTCCATCTGCGCAAAGCCTGCCATCACAGCCATCACCGCGAGCAGGCCCATGGCATAGAGGATCGCGAGCGCGGCAGGCCCGTAGGCCAGCGTCGGCTCCCGCAGCATCAAGATGCGGCCGTGCCGGCGGGGGCGACGGTTCCGGTAGTCCTCATCCCATGACACCGTCATGCTGCATTCTCCCTTGTACGGGGAATGCCCATGCAGGTTGTGGGCCGAACGCCATGCGCGCGGCCAGCATCGTTAACGTGTGGGAACCGGCTTTTCGCCGCGATAGTCGTAGAAACCGCGCTGCGTCTTGCGGCCAAGCCAGCCGGCTTCGACGTACTTCACCAAGAGCGGGCACGGGCGGTACTTCGTGTCCGCGAGGCCTTCGTTCAGCACCTGCATGATGCTCAGGCACGTATCGAGACCGATGAAGTCGGCGAGTTCGAGCGGACCCATCGGGTGGTTGGCGCCGAGGCGCATGGCCTTGTCGATCGCTTCCACCGAGCCCACGCCCTCGTACAGCGTGTAGACGGCTTCGTTGATCATCGGCACGAGCACGCGATTGACGATGAAGGCCGGGAAATCCTCCGCGTTGGCGATCGTCTTGCCGAGGCTTTCGACGAACTTGACGCTGGTCTCGTAGGTTTCCTGCGATGTCGCCAGGCCGCGGACGAGTTCCACGAGCTTCATCAGCGGCACGGGGTTCATGAAGTGGACGCCAATGAAGCGATCCGGATTCGCCGTGCGCGCCGCCAGGCGCGTGATTGAGATCGAAGAGGTGTTGGACGCGAGCAAGGCATCCGGCTTCAGGATCGGCTGCAGCTCCGCAAAGATCGCGTGCTTGATCTCTTCCTTTTCCGCCGCGCTTTCGATGGCGAGATCGACGCCTTCGAACGCTTTCAGCGTCTTGGCCTTCTTGATGCGCGGGAGCGCTTCATCCATGGCCGCCTGATTGATCAGGCCGCGCGCCACCTGGCGCGTCATGTTTCCGCGGATCAGTCCGATCGCGGCGTCCACCTGCGCCTCGTCGAGGTCGTTCAGCAGCACGTCGTAGCCGGCCAGCGCACAGACGTGGGCGATGCCGTTGCCCATCTGGCCCGCACCAACCACGCCAATGGAGCGAAGATCGTTCATCGTGTTCAAAGGGGCTGCTTCCCTGAAAAATGTAAAGGGTGGCGAAAAGTAAAGGGTGGCGAGCGCGCCGTTTTGGGTCGCGGCGCGTCGCCTTACTGATGGTTTAGCACACCCGGATTGTGCAGTGCAGCATTTCCTTCACATCACCCGCAGACGCGGCAGCGGCGGCGTATTCAGACCGCCAGTCCCCGCTCCCAGCCGTAGGGATCTTGGGTCGAGTTGAGGTCCGCGGAGAACCAATCGCGAAAGCGCTCGATGAGCGGCAGCTTCGGGGAATCTGCCCGCCAGACGAGGAAATAGCCGATGTTCATGTGCACCTCTTCGGCGCAGGGGCGCACGAGCCGCCCGCCCATCAGGTCCGCCAGCGCATAGCGGCCGGGCACGAGGCCCACGCCATGCCCGCGCACGGCGGCCTCGATGATCATCGTGCTGTCGTCGAAGCTCGGCCCCTGGTTCGGCGGCGGCTGGGGCAGTCCGAGACTTTCCGACCACTCCTTCCAGCGTTCGTCGGTGTGGTGGAGCAGCGGGAGACTGAGGATGCCCTGCGCGGTCTTCACCGGATGGCGGGCAAGGAACCCCGGGCTGCACACCGGAAACATGCGTTCGTCGGCGAGGCGTTGCTGTTCGAGCCCCGGCCAGTTCTCGCCGCCGAAGCGGATGCCGACGTCCACGGCCTCGGTGGTGAAATCGACGACGCGATCCTCCGAGCGCAGCACGACGCGGATATCAAGCGCGATCTCGGCGAACCGGAAGAGCGCCGGCGCCACAACGCGATGCGCGAAATTGCTGAAGCTGGTGACGATGAGGCGCTTGTCGTCGCCGCGCGTGTGGAACGCATCGAGCCCCTCGCCCAGATCGCGCATGGCGTCACGTACACGCTCGGCGAGCGCGGCCGCTGCAGGGCTTGGCTCCATCTTCGCGCCGACGCGGGTGAAGAGCGGCTCGCCCGGTTCTTCCTCGAGCTTGCGGATCTGCTGGCTCACCGCGCCGTGCGTCACGTGCAGTTCGTGCGCGGCGAGCGAGTAGCTCTTGAGGCGCGCCGCAGCTTCGAGCGCGCGCAGGGCGGAGAATGGCGGAAGGCGGCGGGAGGACACGGGCGCATTGTTAGCGGAACTCACGGGGCCGTTCAACAATCATCGTTCGTAATCGAGCGTGGTCGCAAGCATATATCCTTGCATCGGAGGCGGTGAAGAAAAACCCCTCCGGAAACAGGAGAATAGAAATGAAGTATTCAACGACCGCCTTGGCGGCGATTGCTGCCGGCTTGCTTGCGCTCAGCCCGGCGTCCGCCACCACCACAGACAAGAGCGAACAGCGTGTGCTTGCCTGGACGAAGTCCGTCGAGCGCGAAGTACTCGGCAACGTCAACTATGCTGGCGGCGACCGCATCGGCGCGCGCCGCGAGCCGGTTGTGACGTTCACCGTGGGCGCCGACGGCGTCATCCGCGACATCCGCCTCGCCCAGTCCAGCGGTCACGCCGCCGCCGACCGCGCCGCCGTGCGCGCGGTGGATCTGACCAATGTCGTGGCGCGTCCGCCGCGCGGCGCGGCCCAGAACGTCACGTTCAAGCCCGTACTCATCACTCCCGGCCTTCGCGGGCGCTAAGCCCGCCGCTCCGGCGCGTGAGCCTCCAAGCCGAGTAAAACCGTAGACTTGCCGGAGCGTCTTTCTTGAAACGAAACGGGCCCGCTGCTCGCGAAGCGGGCCCGGATTGGTAGGTCGAGGACAGAGAGCGTCAGACGCCCGCCTTCTCCAGCTCGGCCATCAGTTCCGGCACAAGCGTCTTGTAGTCGCCCACGAGGCCGTAGTCGGCGACCTGGAAGATCGGCGCCTCTTCGTCCTTGTTGATCGCGACGATGACCTTCGAGTCCTTCATGCCTGCGAGATGCTGGATCGCGCCGGAAATGCCGACGGCGATGTAAAGCTCCGGCGCCACGACCTTGCCGGTCTGGCCGACCTGGTAGTCGTTCGGGGCGTAGCCCGCGTCGACCGCCGCGCGCGAGGCGCCGACAGCTGCGCCAAGCTTGTCGGCCAGCGGCTCGATGACCTTCTGGAATTCCTCGGCGCTGCCCATCGCCCTGCCGCCCGACACGACGCGCTTGGCGCCGGCGAGTTCAGGACGATCGGACTTCGCGATTTCTTCCTTTACAAACTGCGCCTTCAGCGCACCTGCGTCGACCGAGACGTTTTCAACGGAAGCCGAACCGCCTTCGCCGGCGGGCTTGAACGCCGTCGGCTGCACGGTGGCGACGATTTTCGGATCGCTGGATTCCACTGTCGTCAGCGCGTTGCCCGCATAGATCGGACGCACGAACGTCTTTGGGCCGAGCACTTCGATCACGCTCGACACCTGCGCGACATCGAGCTTGGCGGCGATCCGCGGCGCGACGTTCTTGCCGGTGGTGTCGGCGGCGAAGAGGATGGCATCGTAGTTCGCCGCGAGCGGCACGATCAGCGCTTCCATCGCTTCCGCGAGCTGCTTCGCGAGCGGGCCGCTTTCGGCCAGCAGCACCTTGCGCACGCCCGCGATCTTCCCCGCAGCGGCGGCGGCGCCCGAAGCGCCCTCGCCCGCCACCAGCACATCGACATCGCCGCCGATTTTCTGGGCGGCCGCCACGACCTTGGCCGTGGATTCTTTCACCGACGCATTGTCATGCGCCGCGACAACGAGAACCGCCATCTCAGAGAACTCCCGCTTCGTTCTTCAGCTTGTCGACGAGTTCGGCGACGGTCTTCAGCTTCACGCCGCCCTGGCGTTTCGGCGGCTCGGTCACCTTCAGCACCTTCAGGCGCGGCGTGGTGTCGACGCCGTAGTCTGACGCGGCCTTCACATCGATCGGCTTCTTCTTCGCCTTCATGATGTTCGGCAGCGAGGCGTAGCGCGGTTCGTTGAGGCGCAGGTCGGTGGTGATGATCGCCGGCAGCTGGAGATCGACGGTCTGGAGACCGCCATCCACTTCGCGCGTCACGGTCGCCTTCTCGGCGCCGAGTTCGAGCTTGTAGGCGAAGGTGCCCTGCGGCCAACCCAGCAACGCCGCCAGCATCTGGCCGGTCTGGTTGGAGTC
>JAWXBS010000172.1:0-8546 GCA_034440275.1 Alphaproteobacteria bacterium | reverse complement strand
CGCTCTTCGTGGCGGCGGCCGGGGCCATGACCGCGCGAGCGATCGTGCCCGGCGCCGCCGTCGCGCGCGCGTCCGCGGCGTCCTCGCCGATGGCGACGCTCGATGGTCTCGGCCAGTCGCATCCGCTCGTCGCCGCCGCGATCACCGTGGCCGCACTCGGCATGACCGGCGCGCCGCTGACGGCGTCATTCCTCGGCAAGTGGCTTTCCATCGAGGCGGCGCTCGCGCGCGGCTGGTACTGGGCGGCGGCGGCGATCGTCGCCTCGTCGTTCGCGGCAGTGTTCGTAGCGGGGCAGATCGTCGAGCGGCTCTATTTCCGCCAGCGCGCCGAGGCTCTTGGAACGGCGCAGCGCACCGCCTACGCCTTCGCGCCAGCGCTTGCAGTGGCCGTTCTCGCCACGCTCGTCTTCGGCTGGAGCGCGACGGCCCCGCTGGACGCAGCGCGCATGGCTGCGAGTTCGCTGAGCGCGCCGGGAAGGGCTGCGCCATGACGTTGCCGTTCCTGCTGTTGCTCGCGCTGCTCATTCCGTTCGTGCACGCAGCGTTCGTTTCGACCTTCAGTCGCCCGCCCGGCCTGCGCGACGTGCTCCACATCGGCGCCTCGCTTGCGCTCGCCGTCGTCTGCGGGTTGATCTTCGCCGCCATTGCGCGCGGTGAAACCGGCGCCTTCGTGCTGGCTCAACCGCTGCCGGGACTCGAACTCGCGCTCGCCGCCGACAGGTTGGGCGCCGTGTTCGCGCTGCTCTCTTCGAGCCTTGGTGCGCTTTGCGCCATGTATACCGTCGGCTGGATGCGTCTGACGCGCGACCCGGCGCCGACCCGGTTCATGGCCTTTGCGGCGCTGGCGCTGGCGATGACCATCGGCGTCGCGCTCGCCGCGAACCTCTTCACGTTCTTCGTTTTCTATGAGGGCCTCGTCATCGCGACGTTTCCGCTGCTCGGTCATCGCAGCGACACGCAAAGCGGGCGAGCGGCGGGGTACTATCTCGTGCTCACGCTCGCGCTCGCCATGGGTGCGTTGCTGCCGGCGATCGTGTGGACGAGCGTGGCGGCGGACACGCTCACCTTTGCCGACGGCGGCATTCTCGCGGGACGCGTCGGGCCGCTCGTCGCGAACGTGCTGCTTGTCTTCTATGTGCTGGGCATCGGCATGGCCGCGCTCTTTCCGGCGCATCGCTGGATGACTGCGACATCGCTCGCCAACGCGCCGGCGAGTGCGCTTGTCTTCGCCGTCACCGCAGCAAGCGTCGGCGGGTTCGGCGTGCTGCGGATCGCGGCGCATGTGTTTGGCGAGGCGCTCTCGGAAGCGCGGATCGCGGCCTTCGGCGTGCTCGTGCTGGCGGCGATCACGCTTGTCGGCGCATCGCTGGCGGCGTTTGCACGCCGCGATCTCGGTGAACGTCTTTCGTATCTCTGCGTCGCGCAGTTGGCTGGCGTCACTGCCGGCGCCATGCTCGGGCCGGCGCATGCGGAGGGGCTTGCGGCAGGCTGGTTCGCGGCGGCCATCCAGCTCGTCGCGTACAGCGCAGCGACCGCCACGCTCTGCTTTTCAATAGGCGCTATCGAGGCTGCGACAGGTCGCACGAAGATTGACGAGATCGACGGCCTCGGCCGCAGGATGCCGTGGATTTTCGCAGCGCTCGCGCTGGGCGCATTGAGTTTCGCGGGCGCGCCGCCGCTGGCAGGCGCCTGGCCCAAGCTGTGGCTGATGATCGCCGCCGCGGATCACGGCTACTACTGGCTCGGAGTCGCGGTGGCGGCAGGATCGCTCGTCGCATTCGCGGCGTTCGTGGCGCCAATTGCGCGGGCGTTGTTTGCACCTGAGCCCACCGAACAATTCGCATCGCCGGATGGAGCGCCTGTGTTGGTCATCCTGCCGACGGCCATCGCGGGCCTGTCGACGCTGCTGCTGCTGGTGTGGCTCAACCCGATCGTCGCGTTCCTCGGCGATCTGCGCGGAGTGGCGCCTTGAAGTTCGCCTTGCCGAAGATACCGCTCTGGGCCGTTGTCGTCGTCGCCGGCGTGATTGGCGCCGTCTCGATCGGCGTCGAGTTCGTCTGGCCGCGCACCAGCTTCGGCCCGGCGCTCGAACATGAAGCGGGTTTCTACGCCGCCGCCGGGTTCATCGCTGCGATTGCAGTGCTGGCGGGCGGCCGTCTGGTGCGGTTGTTGCGCCACAAGGCGCCTGAGTCATGACCGCGATCTCCTTCAACCCCGGCTTTGCACTGCTCCTCGGCGCGGCCCTCGTGCTGGTCACGCCGTCGAAGTGGCGCAGCTGGATCGCGCTGGCCGCGTCGCTGGCCGCGCTCATGCTCGCGTTTACGCCGTCGTTCGGCGAACACGGTGCGTTCGCGCAGATCGGCCTCAAGGTCGCGCCGCTGCGGCTCGATGCGCTGTCGCAGACGTTCGGCATGATCTTCGCGCTCGTGACGATCATGTTGGCGTTGCACGGCGGCGGCGCGCGTTCGCGGGAAGAAGAGGCGGCGTTGCTCGTGCATGCGGGCGGGGCGCTGGGCGCGGTGTATGCGGGGGACTTCGTCGCGTTCGTGGCGTTGGCGGAGCTGTCGACACTCGCGGCGGTGGCGTTGCTTTTGTCGCGCGCCGATCGCGCGGCGAAGGAGGCGGGGCAGCGGCTGCTGGGCTGGCAGGCATTGTCGAGCGTGCTGTTTCTCGCGGGCGCGGCGTTCGCCATCGCGATGCAGGGGGCAGCGGACTTCGCGCAGCTTTCGGCGCGGACGCCTGCGGGACTGCTCATTCTCGTCGCGCTCGGCGTGAAGGCCGGGTTTCCGATCGCGCACGTGTGGCTCAAGGACGCCGCGCCGCGCGGGTCGGCGGCGGGCGGAGCGGCGCTGCTTGTGTTCACAACCATGCTCGGTGTCTATGGC
Organism: Alphaproteobacteria bacterium; assembly: GCA_034440275.1. Lineage (GTDB taxonomy): Bacteria > Pseudomonadota > Alphaproteobacteria > Caulobacterales > Aquidulcibacteraceae > VFBF01. The sequence continues at coordinate 5,661 of JAWXBS010000172.1, read as the reverse complement.
CTTGCGCGGGGTTTTGCGGGCGAGCCGGCGCTGGTTTGGATCGGGGTCGCAATGACGTTGCTGCCAGCGCTGCATGCAATGGCGGAGGACGATCTGCGGCGGGCGCTGGCGTACGGCATGACGGTGCAGACCGGGTTCATCGTCGCGTGCATCGGGCTTGGTTCACCGTTGGCGATCGCGGCGGCGGCGGCGCATGCGGTGGCGACGACCCTGGCGTTCGTGTTGCTGGCCATGGCGCTCGGCGCGGTGCTGGAGCGGACCGGCACGACGCGGGCTTCAGAGCTCGGCGGGCTCGCGCGAACCATGCCGGTGACGGCGACGCTGGCGTGCATCGCGGCGTTCTCCATTGCCGGCCTGCCGTTCACGGCCGGTTTTGCGTCACTGGCGCTTGTGCTCGATGCGTTTCAGCGCGGGGACATGTCGTTGCTCTACTTTGCGCTGATCGCTGCGGCGGGAGCAGCGGTGGCGCATACGGCGGTGAAGATCCCTTATGCGGCCTTCTTTGCGCCGCCGCGTTCGAAGCTAGGGCCGCCTTCGAATTTCGGCGAGCCGCATCTGGCGATGCTCGTTGCGGCGGTGCTGATCGTCGGTATCGGCGTGGCGCCGGGGTGGCTGTATGCCTTCCTGCCGCCTGACCCGGTGACCTTCTCGCCGTACGACTGGGGCCGTCTCATGGTGCATGTGCAGCTGGCGACGTTTGCGGGCCTCGCGTTTGCGGCGGCGCGAGCGGCCAAGCTCCATGATGTCGACGAGGGGCCGAGCGACCTGCGCGACGTCGATGCGCTGATCTACGGCCCGCTCTGGCGGCTGGTGCAGCGGGCAGGTGCAGCGGCGGAGGCCTTCCATCTCTTCTGGCGCAGGCGCGAGGCGGCGACCGCGGCGCAGGTCGGACGGTGGGCCGAAACCTTCCTCGCGGCGGCGGACCGTCCCGCGCGGCGGCTCGCGACGGACGGCGCCTGGCTGCTGGCGATTCCGGCCGCGCTGCTGGTCGTCATCTTTGTCTTCGCCCGTTGAGGTATGTCATCGGCGCCTGCTACACGGCGTTTTGTTGATGAAAACTGACCGTTAACCCCTCTTTTGCAGCAAACGCCCAGTTTTTCATCTTTATTTCAACGCCGATCGGGCCTATTCTGCCTTCATAAGCTTGAACCACGAAGGACAGCACATGGACACGCGGCCTGACCTGGTCGAACTGACGACGGAGATCGTCTCGGCCTATGTTGGCGCCAACACGGTGCCCGCCCAGGACCTGCCCGGCGTGATCGAGACGATCTACCGGTCACTGAAGGGCCTCTCCGGCTTGAGCGAGACGGTGGAAGCGGAAGCGCGTGCGCCCGCCGTGCCGGTGAAGAAGTCGATCACCAACGATCACATCGTGTGTCTGGAAGACGGCAAGAAGTTCAAGTCGCTGAAGCGCCACCTGCGCACGCGCTACAACATGACGCCGGAAGAATACCGCACGAAGTGGGGCTTGCCCCACGACTATCCGATGGTGGCGCCGAACTACGCGCAGGCGCGGTCTGACCTCGCCAAGCGCATGGGCCTCGGCAAGAAGGCGCCGTCCGCCGTGCGCGCGAAGCCGGTGAAGGTGCGCCGCGAGACGGTCTGACGCGCTCTGGTATTCATGCCGGACCGCGCAGCGCCTGCTGCGCATGCGTGGGCGCCGCCAGACTCCGAAGAATCTCGCGTGGTTTGAACATGGGTTTGCGCAGCAGGCGCTGCGTGGTCCGGTTTCAACAGTCATGATGTATCTGTAGCCTCTGCGGCAGGTGCGAGAGCGTTCGTGCTCGATGCAATCGCCACGGAGAGCACCGTGACGACGGCGCCGGACACGGCGCCGTTCTTCGGCAAACGCGCAATGGCGCACTTCACCACTTTGTCGAAATTCGCCAGCGCATCGCGCATCTGCGCGACCGTGCGCAACGGAATCCCGCGCGTGAACGCATGCACGATGCGTGCGTGGCGGCGCCGATAGCCGAGGGCGCCGTGCGGTCGGCGCGTGCCGTTCGGCCTGTCGACGCGGAACGTCAGGCGCGAACACATCGACATGAAAATGAGCCGGCGAATGTCGCGGCGCGCGATGCGGATGTCATTCTGGAATTCCAGACGCCATGCGCGCGGCAGACGAACATGCGTCATCAGCCATGCGACGACCTGGGGCAGCCACAAATGCAGATCGCGCGCGGCGGCGGCGTAGGCGGCGCGGCGGTGACGTAGCGGTCGGGCGATCTGCATGTCGGCTCTCCTCTTCGAGACGCAGGGACCATCCCGGCGCGTCGTGAGGAGGAGTGTCGGTGCGGTGGCGACCCGGTCGGATTGTTTGGATGAAAAAAGTCGTCCGGGGGCGCCGGCATCCTGCCGGCCCCTTGCGCGCCGTGAAAAGAAAAATACCGGCTGGAAGCCGGCGCTCCGGGAATCGAGGGACGAACGCAACCGCGATCCCCCTAACAGTCGTCGATGTTCGCCCCTGGCGCGATTTCAACCGTGCGCGGAAGCGGGTATGTGAAGGCGATGAAACGCATCCTCCTCGCCGCCGCCCTCGTCGTGTCTGCCTGCGCGAGCGTGGATTCCGGGCCGGGCGGCACGGGCGCCGTGGAGCCGCGCGGCGCGAGCGCGCCTTCAGGACCTGTCGATCTCGGCGACTGGCGGCGCGGCGGCGCGGACGGCGTGGCGCAGCGGTTCTCGACGGGGCTCGTGCGGCGCTACGCGGCGGGTTCGGCTCTCGCTGTCGCGACGGGCGATCTCCGCGCCAACCAGTTCGCGTGCGCCGCGCCCGCCACCGGACGCGGCGGCGATCCGCCGGATCAGGTCTGCCGCCGCACGCAGACCGAAGGCGACTGCACCCACACCTGGCAGGCCCACCTCTGGGACGACGCGCCGGGCGTGGCGTCCAAGGTCAGCCGCGTGCGTGGTCTCTACGACAAGCGCTGCAAGGCCGATGATGGTTTGCTGGGCGGGCCGGGCTGATCGCCCCTATATTCCGCCCATGCACGATCTCTATCACCCCCGCATCTTCGAACTTGCCGGCGACGTCGCCCATCAGGGGCGGCTGGCGGGCGCGCATGGCGCGTCGACGAAGGTGTCGAAGGTGTGCGGGTCGGTGGTGACGGTGGACCTCACGCTGGACGGCGACGTGGTCACGGGCCTCGGCATCGAGGTGGAGGCATGCGCGCTGGGGCAGGCGTCGGCGTCGGTGTTCGCGGCCAACGCCATAGGCGCGCGGGTGGACGAGATCGTCGCGGCGCGCGATGCGCTGAAGGCCATGTTGAAAGAGAACGGTCCGCCGCCGACAGGCCGCTTCTGGGAGCTGCGCCACCTCGAAGGCGTGCGCGAGTACCCGATGCGCCACACCTCAACGCTGCTCGCGTTCGAGGCGGCGGTGGCGGCCATCGAGGACGCGCGGGCGAAGGCCACCGTCTAGACGCGCCGCGTTTCCGCCGCTAGTTATCGAAAATCGATATTCGAGCGGATCGCGGGGAGAGCGTGCGCATGAAGGGCTTTTTCAAAATTCTCGGCTGGGTGCTGCTCGCGGCGCTCCTCGTGGGCGGCTACGCTGGCTACCGCATCGGCTTCGGCAAGCCGTTCAACATCACCCAGCTCGCCGACCGGCAGGCGCTCGATTTCGTCCTGCGCAATCCGGAACTCTTCTCGCAGATCGGCCTCGTCGACGGCACGCCGCTCGACACGCACTCGGGCAAGCTCGCGGAAGTGGGCGTCGGCAAGCGCGATGCGGACTATGCGCGCGCGGAAAGGTACCTCGTCGAGCTGCGCCAGTTCGATCGCGCGAAACTCAACGCGCAGGACCAGATCACCTACGACATCCTCGAAGACCAATACACGTCCGCGCTGGCGTTCCGCGCGTTTCCGTGGATGTCGTCGGAAGGGCTTTATCCCATCAATCCGATGTGGGGCACGAATGTCGGACTGCCGACCTTCATGCAGACCGGCCACACCATCAAGAATGCCAAGACCGCCGAGAACTATGTGCTGCGTCTTGAAGCCATGGGGCCGAAACTCGATGCGGTGACGGCGGAAACCGTGCGTCAGGCCGGCGCTGGCGTCGTGATGCCGATCTCGCTCGTCGAGCGCTCGATCCAGATTTCGCGCAGCACCATCGCGGGACCCGCGGCGGAAAATGCGCTGGTGAAGGCGTTCACGTCGAAGGTCGGCGACCTGAAGGATCTCGATCAGGCCAAGCGCGATGCGCTGACGGCGCGCGCCGTGGCGGCGGTGGAGACGGGCGTCTATCCCGCTTACGAACGCATGATCGCCGCCCTTGAAGGCCAGCGCGCAGCGGCGGCGACCCAAGCGTCCGGCGTCGGGCGTCTGCCGGACGGCGCGGCGCTTTACGCCGTCTATCTGAAGCAGATGACGACGACGGACTACACCGCAGACCAGATCCACCAGATCGGTCTCGATGAAGTCGCGCGCATCGGCGCCGACATGGATGCGATCCTGAAGGGCCAAGGGCTGACGACGGGCACGCTCGCGCAACGAATCGACACGCTCAACAAGCGCCCCGACCAGCTTTTCCCGAACACGGACGAAGGCCGTACGCAGATCATCGCGCGGTACAACGAGATCATGCGTGAGATCGAAGCGCTGATGCCGCAGTACTTCAACACGATCCCGCCGGGACAGCTGCGCATCGAACGCGTGCCGCCGGCGCTGGAAGCGGGCGCTGCGGGCGGCAGCTACCAGCCGGCGGCGCTCGACGGTTCGCGTCCGGGGACGTTCTACGCAAACCTGCGCGATACAAGCGAAACGCCGCGCTATTCGATGAAGACGCTCGCGTATCACGAAGGGGTCCCCGGCCATCACTTCCAGATCGATACGGCGCTGCATCTGAAGAACATGCCGATGATCCGCCAGCAGACGCTCTACACGGCGTACGCGGAAGGCTGGGGGCTTTATGCGGAGCGTCTCGCCGCCGAAATCGGCATGTACAAGGACGATCCGCTCGGCGATCTCGGACGCCTGCAGGCGGAAATCTTCCGCGCCGTGCGGCTCGTCGTCGATACGGGCCTGCACGCCAAGGGCTGGAGCCGCGAACAGGCCATCACCTACATGGTCGCCAACACCGGCATGGCTGAAAGCGACGTGACGACCGAAATCGAGCGCTACATGGCGATGCCGGGTCAGGCGTGCGCGTACAAGATCGGCCAGCTCAAGATCCTCGAACTGCGTGAGCACGCGAAGGCCGAGCTTGGCGCCAAGTTCGACATCAAGGCGTTCCACACGGTGGTGCTCGAAAACGGCGCGGTGCCGCTGACGACGCTGGAGCGGCTGGTGAACGAATGGATCGCGAAGGTGAAGGGCGGCGCGTGATGCGCCGGGTTCTGGCGGCGGCGGCGTTCGCTGCGCTCGCCGCGTGCGCAACGTCGGCGGTCGATACGCCGCCGGCGGAAACGCCCGCGCCGTCCGGCGCTCTCGCGCTGCATGCGGATGCGGCGATACCCGCTGATATCTCGGCGGCTTTCGCCCGCGAGATCTCGGCGCGCTACGGCGTCGAGCGCGGCGCGGAAGAGGTGCGCACGGACCTGATGGCGCAGGGCTTCCAGTGCGCCGACGTCGGCGCCAACCCGGACGTCGGGCTCGGCGAGGTCTATGCGTCGTGCACGCAGCCCAAACCGCACGGGCTCTGCTCCGACAAGTGGGTGG
>JAWXBS010000171.1:0-55846 GCA_034440275.1 Alphaproteobacteria bacterium | reverse complement strand
GGATCTCGGTGTCGCGGGAAAAGCTCAACCGCAAACTCGCCGCCCTGCGCGACGACGGGCTGCTCGAAATGGGCCGGACCGGCGTCAAGGTGACGGATGTGGCGGGCCTCGAAGCGCTCGTGCGCCGGCGCGGCGAGGACTGAGCGGCTGACCCGTTTTCCGGTGCGCGTGCGCCATCGCCCATGACCGCCGCATACGCGGTCCGCGAGACGGGGAGAGCCTCCATGACTGTCGCCACGCCAACTTCGCCCGCCGCGCGCGGCTTTCCATGGCCGGTGCTGATTATCGGACTGCTGCTCATCGCCAGCATCGGCACGACGCTCTATGCGCGCTTCGGCGCGTCGCCGTGGGCGCCGCCGCCGGTCGCACGTTCGGAGGCGGAAACGGTGCTCGGCCCGATCGCGCCGGACGTGCTGATCGGCGAGACGCAGGGCGTCGCCGGCGCCTTCGTCGCCAAGGCCGGCTACGTCGTCACCAACCCGACGCAACCGCGCGCTACCTACACGGCTTTCGGCCCCCTGCCGGGCGGAGCAGGGGATTTCCGCATCGAGGCGCGCGTTCGCCTGTCGAACACGCAGGCGCCCAACGAAGGCGTCGGCGTCGTCTTCGCCCGCGATCCGCAGAATGGACGCGCCTACATGGCGGCTGCGATCATGGGCGACGGTTCGGTCAGCGTCTTCCAGAACGGCCCGGACGGGCTCAACCAGATGATGACCACCAAGACCGAAGGCATGATCAAGCCGGACGTCAACGTTCTTGAAGTCACCCGCGTGAAGGGGGAGGTCTCCATCAGTGTGAACGGCAAATCCGTGAGTTCCCACTCCGGCAGCTATGTCGCTACGAGCACAGAGGCGGGCATCTTCGCCAACGGCCTCGGCGTCTTCACCTTCGAGAAGGTCACACTGCAGGGGCGGTCCGCCAAGACCTGACAATCCCGTTCGCGCGGTCTATCGTAGGGCATCACTGATGGACCCGGAACCGATGGCCGCTGAGCTGGCGCCGCAAAACCTCGTCCCCCACTATCGCACGCCAGCCGAGCGGAGCGTGGATCGCGTGATCCATCTCGTCGGCGTCGTCACCGCCAGCATCGCCGGCGTTGTCCTGCTCGGCCTTTCCATCTGGCAGGGCGGCATCGGGCAGATCAGCGCGATCACGATCTACGCGCTCTGCTGGATCGCGATGCTCACGGCCTCGATGCTCTACAATCTCGCGCGCCAGCCGGAGCGCCAGCGCGTGCTGCGCCGCTTCGATCACGCGGCGATCTTCCTGATGATCGCGGGCTCGTACACGCCGTTCACCACACAGCGCCTCGACGGCTGGTGGGCGATCGGCATGACGGCGGCGGTGTGGGCGATCGCGCTCGCCTGCGCGGCGGCGAAACTGTTTGCGCCGGGGCTCTCGAAGAAAGTGTGGGTCGCGGCGTATCTGTTGCTTGGCTGGATCGCGCTTGCGGCGGTGGGGGAGTTCATCGAAGGATTGACTCCGCAGGCGTTGGCGTTGGTCGTCGCGGGCGGCGTGATCTACTCGGTCGGCGTGGCGTTCTACATTTGGGAGCGTCTGCCGTTCCGTCGCGCGATCTGGCACGGGTTCGTGCTGACGGCGTCAGTAGTGCACTACGCGGCGATCTTGATCGGCGTCGTGTTTGCTGCGCCGAACGTCTGACCCGATTCCCGTCCGTTCTGCGCCTATCACTGCGAGACGATAAAAAGGGCAGATAATGCACGGCGATGAAATCGCACGCGCGCTCGCGGATGCGGCCGCACGTGCGAGTGGCGGCGACGTAGACGGCGCGGCGGCGCTCTATGACCGTGTGCTCGCTCACGCGCCGAAGAATGGCGATGCATGGCGTGGCAAGGCGCTCGCGCTGGCTTCGGCGGGCCGCTACGCGGAAAGCCTCGTTGTCCTCGCGCACGGCGTGAAGGCCGCGCCCGACGATGACCGCATGGCCGGGCTCTACATCACCAACCTGCGCGAGATGGGTCGCAAGGACGACGCCTACGCCGAAGCGGAAGCCGCGCTGAAGCGCGCGCCGCGATCGATCTGGGTGCTGAAAGCGGCGGCGGATACGCATCGCGATCGCGGTGAGATGCGTGAAGCGCTGCGGTTGTACGAACGCGGCCTCGCCATCGCGCCGCACGACACCATGCTGATGAACGGCAAGGCGACGGCGCTGTTTCTCGACAAAGACTACGCAGGCGCGGCGGCGATCTACGATCGCATCACCGAACTGCGCCCCGACGATTTCAACGCCTGGCTCAATCTCGCCTACACGCAGGAAAATCTCGGCCAGCCGGATGCGGCGCGCGCGGCTTACGTGCAGGCGCTCTCGATCCGCCCTGACAATGCGGACGCGCTGGAAGGACGTGCGTCGATCTCGGGCACGCGCGCGGAAGCGGAGATCTACCTGAAGCGTCTGGAGCCGATGGACCCCGAACGCGCCGCCGCCGTGCGGGTGAAGTTCGCGCGCGGTTAGGCCATCTTGCCCGGAACCACGGGATGCGAACTCGACAACCCGCCGTCGACCGCAATGGCTTGACCGTTTACGTAGGACGCCTCGTCGCTCGCCAGAAACAGCGCGACATTCGCGAGTTCATCGGGCGCCGCCGCACGTTTCAGCGGATTGAGCTGGCCGATCTTGGATTCCGTGCCGCGCGAGCGCGCGTGATCGAAGACGGGCTGCGTCATGCCGGTTTCGGTGAGGCCGGGGCAGATGGCGTTGACGCGCACGCCCGTGCCGGAGAGCTGGTTCGCCGCCGTCTGCGCGATGGAAATAACGCCTGCCTTCGACGCCGAATACGGCATGCCGCCCGCGCCCGAACGGATGCCCGCCACGCTCGCCGTGCAGATGATCGAGCCCTTCTTGCGCGTCACCATCGGCCGCGCCGCCGCCTGCACGGCGAGGAAAACGCCCACGAGATTGATACGCAGCAGGTTGGTCCAGTTGTCTTCGGTCAGTTCGAAGAGGCCCGGCAGGCCGCCGGACACGCCGGCGTTGGCGAACATGATGTCGATGCCGCCGTGATCCTTTTCCGCGCGCGCGACCGCGTCGTTGATGACTTCCGAAGACGCCGCGTCCCCGACGATCGCCACGCCCTTGCCGCCCTCGGCCTTGAGCATCGCCACCGTCTCCTCGACGGCCGCCGCGAGATCGACCGCGATCACAGTCGCGCCCTCGCGCGCGAAGAGGAGGGAGGACGCCCGCCCGATGCCGCTCGCCGCGCCGGTGATGACGGCGGTTTTTCCTTCAAGGCGCTTCATGGGTGTCCTCCGGTATGGTTTTGCTCACTCTAACGCTCCCTCCCCTCGATGGGGAGGGTGGCCCGAGCAAGGCGAGGGTCGGTTGGGGTGTGCACTCGATCTCGGGGCGAGAGGCGCACGAGGCCGGGCGCCCTTCCTTTCTCGCCTTTCGCCCGGGCATTCCGCGCGCACCCCACCCCCGACGCTGCGCGTCGGACCCTCCCCATCGAGGGGAGGGAGGGCGGCGGCGCCTGGGCTCAATCCGCGTAATTCGCCGCGCGCTTCTGCATGTTCGACATCACCGCCTCGATCTGGTTCGGCGAGCCGATGAGCGCGACCTGTTCGCGGGATTCTTCCAGCAGTATCTGCTTTGCGTCGCCGTCCTGCATCACCGCAAAGAGACGTTTGCTCGCGCGCACCGCGTGCGGGTTTTTGCCGGCGATTTCTTCGGCGAGCTTCAGGGCGTCGGCATAGGGATCGGCGCACACGCGCGTGGCGATGCCGAGGGTCTGCGCTTCCTCGCCAGTGAAGATGCGGCCGGTGTAGGTGAGCTCGCGGGCGATGTCGTCGCGCACGAGGCCGCGCAGCAGCACCATGCCGGCCATGTCGGGCACGAGGCCCCATTTGATTTCGAGGATCGCCATCTTCGCGTCGGCGGTCACGTAGCGGATGTCGGCGCCGAGGGCGAGATGGAAGCCGCCGCCGAACGCCACGCCGTGCACCGCCGCGATCACCGGCACAGGCACTTCGCGCCATACCATCACCGCCTGTTGCGCGCGGTTGGCGCCGCCAGGCGTACGATTGGCGGTGACGAGGCCGTCGGCGTTTCCGCCCTTGCGCTCGCCCGACGCCATCTTCGCGAAGTTCCCCATGTCGAGACCCGCGCAGAACGCGCGGCCTTCGCCGGAGAGCACGACCGCGCGCACGGACTTGTCCTGCTTCAGCCGTTCGCCGGTTTCGATCAGCGCGGAGAACATCGCGTCATCGAGCGCATTCATCTTGTCGGTGCGCACGAGTTTCACGTCGGCCACGCCGCCGCGCATCGTCACCGTGATCCGTTCGCTGCTCTCGCCGTCGGCCATGTTTCGCTCCCGTTACGTCATGTTCTTGCGCTGCCCAGAAGGCATCACGTTCCCCGCCGCCTCGCAAGCGCGAGCGCCTTGCAAACGCCTTTTCGGAAGCGGAAAGTGCTTCCGACCGCCCACGCCGCCTTGACGCGGCGGCACCGAGATAAGCGGCCAAAGAACGAAATCGAGGGAGCGCGCCGGAATGGCGAAAGATTCATACGATCTCATCGTCGTCGGCGGCGGCATCGGCGGCTCTGCGCTCGCGACCGTCATGGCCCGTCACGGCAAGCGCGTTTTGCTGCTCGAAGCGCAGGAAGCCTATCAGGACCGCGTGCGCGGCGAATGGATCGCGCCGTGGGGCGTGATCGAGACGCAGCGCGTAGGTCTCTACGACACGCTGATGGCGGCGGGCGGCCATCACCTCAAACGCCACATCACCTACGACGAGAGCATTGCGCCGGAAGCGGCCGAAGCCTCGGCGCAGCCGCTGGACATCTTTATGCCTGGCGTGCCGGGGCCGCTGTGCATCCGCCACCCCGTGCATTGCGAGACGTTGTTCGTTGAGGCCGGCAAGGTGGGTGCGGAAGCGCTGCGGCCGGTGAACGTGACGAAGATCGTCACCGGCGATGCGCCGGAGGTTTGGTTCACGCACGACGGCGTCGAGCGCACGGCGCGCGCGCCGCTCATCGTCGGCGCCGACGGTCGCATGTCTCCGGTGCGCGAGGCGGCGGGCATCACGCTGCATCAGGACAAGCCGCACCACTGGTTCGCAGGGCTGCTGGTCGATGGCGTCGAGAACTGGAGCGACGACCTGCAGGCCATCGGCACGGAAGGGGACTTCGGTTTCCTCGCGTTCCCGCAAGGCAACGGCCGCGTGCGCGTCTATGGCGGCTATTCGCTGGAGGAACGCAGCCGGTTCACGGGGCCTGAAGGCCCGCAGCGCTTTCTCGAAGCGTTCCGCATGCAGTCGTGTCCGAAGAACGAGGCTATCGCCAACGGCACGCCGGCCGGCCCACTCTTCAGCTATTTCAATAGTGACAGCTGGACCGACAAACCGTTCGCCAGGGGCGTCGTTCTCGTCGGTGATGCAGCGGGCTGGAACGATCCGATCATCGGTCTCGGTCTTTCGATCACCTATCGCGACGTGCGCACGGTCACCGATGTGCTGAAAGCGACGGACGACTACGCAAACGCCGACTTCTCCGCCTTTGCCGAGGAACGCACGGAACGCATGCGGCGCCTGCGCTTCGCGGCGGGCCTGCAAGCGTCGCTCGACATGGAATTCGGCGAAGCCGCCATGCAGCGTCGCAAGAGCTTCCACGAGCGTTCCGCCGCCGATCCGTCGCTGAAGATGCACTCCGTCGCCGTGATGGCGGGCCCCGAACACGCGCCGGCGGAAATGTTCACCGAAGCGCACCGCGCGCGCGTGCTGGGAGCCTGAGCGGATGAACATCGAACAGTTCAACGCCGACTGGCTGAAGGCGTGGTCCGAGAAGGACGTGGAGCGCCTCGTCCGCTTCTACACGGAAGACTGCGACTACAAGGATCCGCAGGTCCCGGCCGGCCTCAAGGGTCGCGAAGCATTGCGCGCCTATCTCACGGGGCTTTTCGCGGCGACGCCGCCGATTCGCTATAACCCCGATGAGACATGGGCCATCGACGGCGGCTTCTGCGGTCGCTGGTTCGCCGACATCGGCGAGAACGGCGAGATGGGGCGCATGCGCGGCTTCGATCTCGTGATCCTGCGCGGCGACGAGATCGCGCTCAACGAAGTCTTCGTCCACACGTTGCCCGCCGCATGAGCAAGCCCGATATCCGCCGCCCGCAGGAAGTCGACGCCGCGTGGCTCACGAAAGTGCTGCGCGAAGGCGGCGTCGACGCCGACGTGAAGGCCTTCACTGCGAAGAACGTGGGCACCGGCCAGATCGGCGAAAGCGTCCGCTTCGCGCTGGACTATGCGCGCGATGCAGCCGACGCGCCACGCTCCATCGTCGGCAAATTCCCCTCGCCGGGTGAGGAGAGCCGCAACACCGGCAAGTCGCTCGGCAATTACTGGCGCGAGGTGAACTTCTACAAGCACCTCGCGGCCTCCGCGCTCATCTCCACGCCGCGCTGCTATTTCACCGACGTGGACGACGAGACGCACGAATTCGTGCTGATGATGGAAGATCTGGCGCCCGCCGAGCAGGGCGACCAGTTGCAAGGCGTTTCGGTCGAAACGGCGGGCATCGTGATCGACGAAGCGGCGAAGCTCCACGCGTCGCACTGGCAGGATCCGGCCATCGACGGTTACGCCTGGGTGAGCAACACCTCCGGCGCCGCCAAGCTCATCTCGCCGGAGATGGTGAAGATGATCTGGCAGGGCTTCACGGTGAAGTACGCCGAGCGCCTGACGCCGGAAGCGCGCCACATCGGCCAGACCATGGTCGACAAGTTCGACATCAATCGCGTGCGCAATGACCGCCCGCGTTGCCTCACGCACTGCGATTTCCGCCCCGACAACATGATGTTCGGCACGCCTGCGGGCGGGCGTCCGATCACGGTGCTCGACTGGCAGTCGATTGCCTATTCGACCGGCGCAACCGACGTCGCTTACTTTCTCGGCGGCGCCATCACGACGGAAGAACGTCGCGCCAACGAAAAGGCGCTGCTGGATCGCTATCACACTGGGCTCGTGAAGCTCGGCGTGAAGGATTACAGCCGCGACGATGTGCTGATCGACTACGCCGCCGGCAGTTTCCAGCTGTTCCTCACCGCGTTCTTCGCCGCGATGGTGGTCACGCAGACTGCGCGTGGCGACGATATGTTCTTCTGCATGCTCAATGGCGCGGCGAGCCAGATCATGGATCACGACGCGCTGAAGTTGCTATAGCGGTTGGCGTGACCTCCGTCACAGCCTCGGAAGGCGGGAAGTGAGAGCTTGCGGATGTCGGATCCATTCGATCCCTCATCCGTGCTTGCCTCGCGGCGCTTCTTCACGAAGCGCCGCATTTTTTCGTCAAGTCTCGAGTTGCGAGATGATGTCGCGACGGCGGCGCGGGTCGACGTGCAGGAACACCTCGGAGACGAAGTCGCGCTTGTGCTCGACGATGGCGAGCACGGCTTCGCGCGCGGTCGGGCCGCCCGGCCGGGTAACGTCGCTCACGGTGCGATAGGCCGCATAGATGGCGTTCAGCGCCTTCTGCCGCTTGCCCTGAAAAGCTGCGGCTTTGCCTTCTTCCTGCTGGTCGACGACGTTCGGAAAGAACACGCGTCCGCGGTCCATCAAGGCGGAAATCCGGGTCCGCGCTTCGCTGCGGCGGGTGAGCAGTTCGGTTTCGGGAATCAGCCCGTCATCCATCTCTCGGCACATCATCTGCGCATCGGCGAGGCGTTCGATGACCTCGCTCGCCCAGGCGATGAGATCGGTGTCGCGCGCGGCGCGCAACGACTCCAGCGCCATGCGTTCCTGCCGTTTCACCGTGCCGCGGTTGAGCAGGAAAGAGAAGAACGCGGCGAGCGCAGAACCCACGGCGAGCCATTCGGCGAAACCCAGCGTCGCAAACGCGCGCTGCACGGTAGCGATGATGTCTTGCATGATGTCAGTCCAGAGCGAGATCGGCGGCGGCGTCGAGGATGGCGTCGGCGTCGAGACGCATGATGCGATAGAGGTCGGGCAGATCGCCGGTCTGCCCGAAATTTTCCACGCCCAGCGCGCGCACGCGATGGCCGTGCACGCCGCCGAGCCATGAGAGCGCAGACGGCGAACCGTCGATCAGCGTGACGATGCCGGCGTGACGAGAAGCGCCGGACAATAGGCTGGCGATATGGCTTGTAGCGCCGGCAACTTGCCGGCCGGAAAGAGCCGGCGGGGCGCCGACGGTACGGGCGACCCAGCGTCGTCGTCCTGCCGCCGTCCAATCACGGTGTAGCAAGTCCGCACTCGTGATCGCCAGCAATCCTGCGCCGGGATGATCATCGAGCAATCGCGCATGCGCCTCCAGCGCTTCCGGCGCGAGCGCGCCCTGATAGGCGATGACTAGATCGCAGTCCGGCCCCGGCGGGATCAGCCAGTAGGCGCCTTTCAGCGCGTCCGCTTCCCACGCATCGCTCTCGCGCTTCGGCTGCGTCAGCGCGCGCGTCGAGAGGCGGAAATACGAACTCTCGCCGTCGTCGGCCTGCATGTGTTCGAGTGCGTGGCGCATCAGCACGCACACCTCGTCCGCAAACGCCGGCTCCCAAGACGTAAGCCCCGCCTGTCCCATGCCGATGAGCGGCGTCGAGATCGACTGGTGCGCGCCGCCTTCGGGGCCGAGCGTCACGCCCGATGGCGTCGCGACGAGAATGAAGCGCGCGTCCTGGTAGCAGGCGTAGTTTAGTGCATCCAAGCCGCGCGCGATGAACGGATCGTAGAGCGTGCCGATCGGCAGCAGGCGCTCGCCGAAATGCGGCGCCGACAGGCCGAACGCCGCGAGATTGAGAAAGAGATTGTGCTCGGCGATGCCGAGTTCGATGTGCTGTCCCGCCGGCGTCTCGGTCCAGATCTGTGCGGAGGCGATCTTGCGCTTGCGGAAGACGTCCTCGTCGGTCTTGCGGTTGAAGAGGCCGCGCCGGTTCACCCATGCGCCAAGATTGGTGGAGACGGACACGTCCGGGGACGTGGTCACGATGGCGTCCGCGAGCGGGCCGCCGGTGCGCGCGATGTCGTTCAGGATTTTTCCGAACGCGGCCTGCGTGGAAATTTCCGCATCATCGACGCGCGGGAAATCGGCGCGCGACGGGATCGGGATGCGCTGCGCTTCAAACTGCCGCTGCACGTCTGCGCTCCACGGCGCGGCCTGAAGGGCTGCCTTGCACTGCGTTTCGATCTCGATCGGCAGTCCCGCGAAGGGCTCCCACTCACGGCCCTCCGGCACGCCCATCTTCGTGCGGAAGGCGTCCATCTGCGTCGGGTTCATCAGGCCCGAATGGTTGTCCTTGTGGCCCTGGAAGGGCAGGCGCCAGCCTTTCACCGTGTAGGCGAGCATGAAGATCGGCGTTTCCGAAGACGCGGCGCGGTCGAACGCCTCGATCATCGTCTCGAGACAATGCCCGCCGAGCGACGTCATCAGCCGCGCGAGGCTTTCGTCATCGTGACCGGCGAGCAGTTTCTGCGCCGGGCCTTTGAGGTCCGCATCAAGGCGCTCGCGCCAAGACGCGCCGCCTTCGAAGCACAGCGCCGCGTATAGATCGTTCGGGCACGCATCGATCCACTCGCGCAGTTGCGCGCCGCCCGGCGCCTTGAACGAATCGCGCAGACGTCGCCCGTATTTGAGTGTCTCCACTCGCCAACCCGCGGCGGCGAAGATGTCGTCGAAGCGGTCGAACATGCGGTCCGGCGTCACCGCGTCGAGCGACTGGCGATTGTAGTCGACGATCCACCAGATGTTGCGCAGGTCGTGCTTGCACGCCTCGATCAGCGCTTCATACACATTGCCTTCGTCGAGTTCGGCGTCGCCCACCGTCGCGATGAAGCGACCCATATTCTCCGGCGCCACCTTACCGCGCGCGGCGAGATAGTCCTGCACGAGACTGCCGAACGCCGTCACCGCGACGCCGAGGCCCACAGAGCCCGTGGAATAATCCACGTCGTCCTTGTCCTTGGTGCGTGACGGATAAGATTGCGCGCCGCCGAGCGCGCGAAAGCCTTCAAGCTGTTCGCGCGTCTGCCGGCCGAGCATGTACTGGATCGCGTGAAACAGCGGGCTGGCATGCGGCTTCACCGCGATGCGGTCCTGCGGCTTTAGCGCGTGGAAGAACAGCGCCGTCATGATCGTCGTCATCGACGCGCAAGACGCCTGGTGGCCGCCCACCTTCAACCCGTCGCGGCTTTCGCGGAGGTGGTTGGCGTTGTGGATGGTCCACGCGGCCAGCCAGAGCATGCGCTCTTCGAGTTTCGCCAGCGCGGCGAGGTCAGGAGCGGCGCGAGCGGGCGTGAGGTCGGCGATGGAGCGGGCGGTCATGCCCGGTCTCTAGCGCGACCTCACGATCCCCGCGAGAGGCTACGCCTTTTCCACCGCGTCCGCCGCCGCGTCGATCGCTGCGACGAGCACGGGGATGTCCTGCTCGCTGACCCCTTCGTCGAACTTCGCGCGCACGGCGTTGACCAGTCGGCCCATGGCGCGGCGGACTTCGCTGCGGTGCCCGCGATGCTGGCCGCCCTCGCCCGAGAAGCGGCTCTCGAAGCCTTCGAGGATGGTCTTGTTGCCGTCGAGCGCGGCGCGGCCCTCGTCGGTGATCTCGAAGACCTTCTTGCCGTCGATTTCCGTGGCGCGGATCTGCCCGGATTCCTCCAGTAGATTGAGCGTCGGATAGACGACGCCGGGGCTGGGCTCGTAGGCGCCGCCGGTCTTCTCGCCGACCGCCTTGATGATTTCGTAGCCGTTGCGCGGCTTCTCCGCGATCAGCGCGAGCGCGATGATCTTCAGCGCGCCGTGCTCGAAGTAGCGGCCGCCGCGTCCGCGCGGGCCGCCCTGAAACCCACCATGGCGAGCGCCCCAGTGGCCATGATGGCCTTCGGTGAAGTGTCCGCCCCAGCGGCGCCGATGATGTCCAAATCCGTACATGTCTTTTCCTCCGTCGCATCCGACCCTTCGGACGCCGACTTCGATATATCTAATATTTCGATATATCGATTCAAGAGCCGTGTTCACGGACGCTGAAATTCATTCCATAACTACATGGCGATATAACTGGAACGTTATTGATGATCGACGCTGACCGTCTCGACGCAACCTTCGCGGCCCTCGCCGATCCGACGCGGCGGGCCATCCTCGCCCGGCTTGCGACGGGGGAGGCGTCCGTCGCCGAGCTCGCCGAGCCGTTCGCGATCTCGCAGCCTGCGGTCTCCAAGCATCTGAAGGTGCTCGAACGCGCTGGTCTGATTTCCATCGGCCAGGACGCGCAACGCCGGCCGCGCAAGCTGGAGGCAGAGCCGTTGAAGGAAGCCAACGCCTTTCTCGAACGCTACCGCGCGCTATGGGAGATGAACTTCGTGCGCCTCGATGCGCTGCTCGATGAAATGCAGGGCAAACCGCCCAAAGCAAAGAACTGAGGCGAAAAACTAGAAACAGGGAGACAACCATGTCCAGGATCACGCCGTGCCTGTGGATTCCCGTCACGCCGGAAGAAGCCGTCGCCTACTACAAGTCCATCTTCGCAAACGTCGAAGCTGAAGATCTCAACCCGATGACCGGCTTCGTCACCATCGAAGGCCAGCGCTTTCAGCTTCTGAACGGCGGCCCGCACCACCAGTTCAACGACTCCGTCTCCTTCGTCATCAAGTGCAAGGACCAGGCGGAGGTGGACCACTACTGGGACAAGCTCACCGCGAAAGGCGGCGCCGAAAGTCACTGTGCCTGGTGCAAGGACAAATACGGCATGTCCTGGCAGGTCGTGCCGGACGCGCTGATGACGTTCATCGGCCATTCTGATCGCACCAAGGCCGATCGTGCGATGCAGGCCATGCTGAAGATGAAGAAGATCATCGTCGCGGATCTGGAGAAAGCCTTCAACGGCTGACGAATTTTCACAGGACGCGTGTCGGAGTCCTCTCCGATCATTCGTCCTTTAAGCAGACGCTTCCGGCGTCGCCGCGATAGCAAGGGAGAGACGATCGTGCCGACATTCTTCGCAACGGTCGATGTGCGCCAGCCGAGCGATACGACCGTCGAGGTCCGCCGCTCCTTCAACGCCCCGCGCGAACTGCTCTGGCGTGCACATACGGAGCCGCAGCTCCTTAAGCGCTGGTGTCAGGGCATGCCCGGCTGGACCATGCCTGTGTGCGAGATGGATGTGCAGGTGGGCGGCGTGTATCTCTGGCGCTGGCGCAGGGATGAAGGCGGCGAGGAATTCGGTTTCCACGGCGCGTTCGGTGAAGTCGATGCGCCGACGCAGCTCGCGTACACGCAGTATTTCGACCCTGGCGACGTCGGCGGCGACATGGGCGAAGGGTGCTTCATCCGCAACACGTTCGAGGAAAGCGGCGGCGTGACGACCATGACCGTGTTCATGGATTTCCACACGAAGGAATCGCGCGACACCGCCGTCTCGACCGGCATGACCGATGGCATGGAGATGAGCTATGCGCGTCTCGACGAGATTTTCGCGGCGGCCTGACGTATGGCGAAAAAGTCCATCGCCGACGACGGTGCGCAGGAAGACCCCGCCGTCGTCGCCTTCATCAAGTCGCTCGATCATCCCTTGAAGAAGGAGATCGTCGCGACGCGAAAACTTATTCTCGGCGTCGATCCGCTCATCCGCGAAGGGGTGAAATGGAACGCGCCGAGCTATCGCACCACCGATTATTTCGCGACGACGCATCTGCGTTCGACCGACGCGTTGCAGTTGGTGTTTCATCGCGGCGCCAAGGCGAAGGCTGCGCTCAAGATGGAGATTCCCGATCCGCACGACATGGTGAAATGGCTCGCGCCCGATCGCTGCCTCGTCACCGTTGGCGCGGGCAAGACATTCACCCAGCATCGCGCGGCGCTGGAAGACATCGTGCGCGCCTGGATCGCCCAGCTGTGACCGCAGTGCGGAAAGCGGCGGCA
Organism: Alphaproteobacteria bacterium; assembly: GCA_034440275.1. Classification (GTDB taxonomy): domain Bacteria; phylum Pseudomonadota; class Alphaproteobacteria; order Caulobacterales; family Aquidulcibacteraceae; genus VFBF01. Next base: position 42,972 of record JAWXBS010000171.1, on the reverse strand, counting down.
AAGAAAGCCGTGAAGAAGGCGCCGGCTGATGTGAGCGTGGTGCTGAAAGTGCTGGAAATGGCGGGCTCGAAGAAATTCCGCGCCGAGATGGGGCCGCGCTACGGCATTGTCGTCGATCAGGCGTGGGGCACGCCGATGGCGCAGATCAAGGCGATCGCCAAACCGCTCGGCAAGGATCACGCGCTTGCGCAGGCGCTGTGGGACTCAGGCTGGTACGAGGCGCGCCTGCTTGCGTCCATCGTCGACGATCCCGCGCTCGTGACGCCGACGCAGATGGACAAGTGGCGGCGCGATTTCGACAACTGGGGCGTCACCGACACCGTCTGTTTCAACCTCTTTGACCGTACGCCGCACGCGCTCGCGAAGGTACAGCAGTGGGCGAAGCTCAACGATGAGTTCGGCCGCCGTGCGGCGTTCGCGCTCCTTGCCTGTGTGGCGCTGCACCGCAAGGACGTCGACGAGAAAGCGCTGCTCGCCTGTTTGCCGTTGATCGAGGCCCACGCGACGGATGAACGCAATTTCGTGAAGAAGGGCGTGAACTGGGCCCTGCGCGCGGTAGGCGGACGCAGTGCAACGCTGAATGCGGGGTGCATCACGCTGGCGCGCAAGCTTGCAGCGTCGGACAATGCGACGGCGCGCTGGGTCGGCCGCGACGCGCTGAAGGCGCCGAGCGGCGCTGCAATGGCCAAGCGCCTCGCGCGCAAGACCTACGCGTAGACGAACGCCGGATCGTCGAGATCTATCGCCGGAAAGATATCCTTCTCGGCCCAGTAGTCCTGGGTGTGCTGCCATTCCGGCTTGTCGCCACGTTTGGGCAGAAGATGCATGCCGCGCATCAGGTAGCCCGGATTGAAGTTCTCCGGATCGATCCACGACAGCAGAGGCATATCGCGATCCTGCGCGCGCAGCGACACTTCCACACGCGCCGCATGTTTCTCGTCCATGTGTTTGAGCAGGCGGCACACAAAATCACCGATCAGATCGGCGCGCAGTGTCCAACTCGCCCGGAAATAGCCGAACACCCACACCATGTTGGGCACGCCGGTGAACATCATGCCGCGATAGGTCACGGTGTCCGCGAAATCGAGCGGCTGGCCATCGATAGTGAAGGCGATGTCGCCCAGCACACTGAGATTGAAGCCGGTGGCGGCGATGATGATGTCGGCGTCGAGCTTCTCGCCGGACTTCAGCAGCAGGCCCGTCTCGGTGAACGTCTCGATCTCGTCGGTGGCCATCGAGGCTTTGCCGGCGACGATACCCTGGAAGAGGTCGCCGTCGGGCACGAAGGCGATGCGCTGGCGCCACGGCCGATACTTCGGCGTGAAGTGCTTGGTGATGTCGTAGTCGGGGCCAAGAAAGGTGCGCACGCCTTCAAGCAGCTCGGCCTTCACGACGTCCGGCTCCTCCACCGCGCGGCGCGTGAACGTTTCCTGGTCGAACAGCACCTTGCGCCGCACGAGTTCGTGGACCCACTCCTCCGGCGCCTCGATCTCGCGTAGAATGTTGGCGAGATCGTTCTCGTTGCGGCCGGGAATGAAATAGGTCGGCGAGCGCTGCAGCACCGTGAGATGCTTGCAGTCGGGCGCCATGGCCGGGGCCAAGGTCGCGGCCGTCGCGCCAGAGCCGATGATGACGACGGTCTTGTCCTTGTAGTCGAGATCGTCGGGCCAGGTCTGCGGATGCACGATGCGGCCGCGGTAGCGATCCATGCCCGGCCATTGCGGCGTGTAGCCTTCGGAATGGCGGTAATAGCCTTGGCACATCCAGAGGAAGTTCGCCGTGAAGGTGAGCCTTGCGCCGGTGTCCTTGCGGGTAGCCGAGATGGTCCAGAGATTGTCCTTGCTCGACCACTGCGCGCTTTCGATGTGGTGGTTGTAGCGGATGTGCGGCGCGAGATCGTTGTCGTCGATGACCTCGCCCATGTAGGTCAGGATTTCCTGCGCGGTCGCGATCGGTGGCCCGACCCAGGGCTTGAAGCGGTAGCCGAAGGTATAGAGGTCGCTGTCCGAGCGGATCCCCGGATAGCGGTGCATGAGCCAGGTGCCGCCGAAGCTCTCGAGGCCCTCGAGCACCACGAAGCTCTTGCCGGGGCATTGCTGCTTCAGGTGATACGCGCCGCCCACGCCGGAAATGCCGGCGCCGACGATCAGCACGTCGAAGTGCTCCGCCGCGCTCTTCGCTTTCGCGGAAGGGGCGGTCTTTGAAGAGGTCCCGGACATCTTTCGACCCTCGTGCTTGTTCTGGTTCTGGCGCCTCGGAGACTGCTCCAGCTTGGGCGGCGCTGGTTGATGGAGATCAAGCCGCCTGCTGCGGTTGGCGCGGAGTTTCGTCGCAGTCCCCAACGTCAGGCATCAAGGCTTGAGAATGATCTTCCCCGCATTCACGCCCGCCGTCATCCGCGCCTGCGCGGCTTCGGCGTCGGCGAGCGGGAACACCGCGTCGACGACGGTCTTCACCTTGCCGCTCTCGATCCACGGCCAGACATTCTTCTCCACCGCCGCCGCGAGACGCGCCTTTTCCGCCAGCGGTCGCGCGCGCAGCGTCGAGCCGGTGAGCGTCAGGCGTTTCAGCATGATGCGCATGATGTTGAGCTGCGGCGCCGTCGGGCCCAGCAGAAAGGCGATCAGCACGCAGCGGCCGCCGTCGTTCAGGATGTCGATATTCTTCTGGACGTAGGGGCCCGCGACCATGTCGAGGATCACGTCGACGCCGCCGTCGCCGCGCAGGACGGATTCGAAGTCCTCGGTCTTGTAGTTGATCGCCCGCGTCGCGCCGAGCTTCTCGCAGAGCGCGACCTTCTCCGCATCGCCGGCTGTCGCGAACACGATCGCGCCGTGGGCCTTGGCCATCTGGATCGCCGTCGTGCCGATGCCGGAGGCGCCGCCATGCACGAGGAAGCGCTCGCCCGGCTTCAATGCGCCGGATTCGAACACGTTCGCCCAGACGGTGAAGACCGTCTCCGGCAGGCCGGCGGCCTCCTCCATCGAGAGACCCTTCGGCACGGGCAGCACCGAACCCTCGTGCGCCAGCGCATACTCCGCGTAGCCGCCGCCGCCGAGCAGGGCGACGACCGCATCGCCGGCCTTCCAGCGGGTCACCGCGCCGCCGGTGGCGACGATGGTTCCCGCCACTTCGAGGCCCATGGTTTGCGGCGCGCCTGGCGGAGGCGGGTAAAGGCCGGATCTTTGAACGAGGTCCGGTCGGTTCACGCCGGCGGCCGCCACCTGGATCAGCACCTCGTTCGGGCCGGGCGTCGGGACGGGAAGTTCCTCGATCCGCAGGGGCTCGCCGCTCGCGTGCGCCACAGCGCGCATCTTTTTCGGCGTGTTCATGGTTTCCTCCGGCTTCATCGTTCACCACCCCTTAGGGTAGAGTGGGGGAGGAGGTCACGCCATGTTCGAGGACGATCCCGGAAGCCCGCTGAAGAAGACCGCCCGCACCCTCGACATGATGTCGGTGGAGGAGCTGGAGGAGCGCGTGTCGAGCCTCAAGGCCGACATCGCCGCCTGCGAGGCGATGATCGACACGAAACGGCGCCAGAAGGCGGCCGCCGACGCGATTTTCGGCAAGAAGGGGGAGTAGAGGACGCGGCCCGCAGCTTGCACACCCGTCCCCTCAACATGACCGAAAAGACCGCAATCACCCTGCCCGTGGACGCCGCGAACCGGCGGATTCTCGATTTTGCCCGCTCCGAGGTGTTCGAACGCACCTTCAAGGAGGGCATGGTGCTCGTCGAGGAGACGGCCGCCTATCTCGATGGTCCCGGCCGCGCCGCTTCCAAGCGCCTCGATCGCCTCGGCGCGCTCGCCTATGCGGGCGAAAGCATGCGCCTCACGACGCGCCTGATGCAGGTGGCGTCCTGGCTCCTCGTCCAGCGCGCGGTGCGCGAAGGCGAGATGGCGATGGTGGAAGCGCGCTCGGACAAGTACCGCTTCACGGCCCGCGACCGTGCGGATCTGGAGAGCTTCCACGGCATAGAAGGTCTGCCGGATTCGTTGCGGGGTCTGATGTCGCGCTGCGAAATGCTCTACGAGCGCGTGCGCCGTCTCGACGAGAACATGTACGAGGCCGAGACCGTGGCCGCCAACGAGGTGTCCTCGCAGATGGCGCGGCTGAAGTCGGCGTTCGGCGAAATCTAAAACGTTTACGCGCGTTAAGCGCCCGGAACTATGCGCCTTTTACGGCCTCGAGTTGCGCCCGCGTGCGCGCCGCGAGCACCGGGAACGAGAAGGGCTTGGCGACAAAGTCGTTGGCGCCCATGTCGAAGGCCTTCACGATCAGCGGATCGTCATCGCGTGCGGTGACCATGATCACCGGCAACACTGTTTTCGCCCACTTGGAGCGGATGACGGCCAGCGTCTCCATGCCGTCCATGCCGGGCATCATGTGATCGAGCAGCACGATGTCGAAGGGCTTGGCGGCCAGCATCTCGAGGCATTCCATGCCGCTGCAGGCCGTCTCGACCTCGAAGCGCGCGGCCATCAGGCGACGCCGCAGAATCTCGCGGTTGTCTTCGACATCATCGACCACGAGCACGCGCGGCCAGGCGGCGTCGGCGGCGAAGGGGTCTTTTACGAGGGGCTGGGTGGCGCTCATCCGGTGAACCTACACATGAAGCGGTTTCCATTCCGTTGAGACGGCCTGTAAATTCTTTGTCGACGTTCATGCGTTAGCCTCCACCGCTGAAATCGTGGTCCGCGCCCTGCGGGCAGGAGCAGGCATGCAGGCAGCCGCCGAGATCCGGAACGCGCCGTCGACACGCGCGGCGTCGCGCGCGACCCGCCCGCTGGCGCCCGTGTTCTGGCGCTATGACCCCCGCACGGGATTGCTGTCGGGCTCGCCTGGCGCGCGCGCCCTCTTCGGCGCCCGTCGCGCCATGCTGCTGCGCCTCGCCGCCGTCGCCGCCACCGCGAGTCCTGTCGACTCCGCCGCCTGGGCGCGTCTGCTGAACGCCCTTGTCACCGGCGCCCGCACGAGCGCAACGCTTACCCTCGGCGACATCGCCGGCCACCCGCGCACTGTGCGCATCGTCTGCGAAGGCGCGTGCGGCGATGGCCTGATCCGCGGCGCCATCTTGGAAGATGCGGCGCCTCTCTTGGTCGAAACAGCTGCGCCGTTGCAGCTCGAAATCATGGCGCGCGCCGTCGACCTGTCCAGCATGTCCGCCGCGCGGCTTGATCGAAACCTCGCATTCGTGTGGGCCAGCGAAACCTGGATCGCCAGCTTCGGCTTGCGCGGCAAGGATTTCATAGGCCGATCAATCTTCGACGTGATTCCGATGATTCCGCCGCACTGGCGCGAAGCATATCGACAGGCGCTCGCAGGCAAGGTGTCGAAGGGTGAGCGCGATTTGTACGTCAGCCCGATCGACGGCAAGCGCGGTTGGCTGCGCTGGAACGTCAGCGGCTGGCGCACCGGCGCCGGCGACATCGACGGCGTGCTGATCGTCGGCGAGGACATGACCGCGCTGGTGGAGGCGCAGTTCGCTGCGGAGCGTGTCGCTGAACGCGCCAATCTTGCGCTTGAACTCGTGCGCGGCGGTCTGTGGGAAGCCGATTTCAAGCGCGATCGCGTTTCCTATTCGCCGAATATGGCGAGCATTCTCGGCCGTGAGCTGCCCCGCAGAATTTCGGAATCGACCGGGCAAGAATGGGTTCATCCAGACGATCGTCACCTGCCCCTGGAGAAGGCTGCGCTGCTGCAGAATACGGGCGATCGCGTGGACTACGAAACCCGCATCGTGCGTCCCGATGGCGAGGTCCGCTGGGTCCGCAACATCATGGAGGGACAGCGACAGGCGGACGGAACGCTTGAACGCCTTCTCAACGTCACCATCGACATCACGGAGCGCAAGCGCGCCGACAAAAATCTTTTGCGGGCCATGGCTCGTGTGGAAGCCGCCGTCGCGGCGAAGCAGGCTCTGCTCGGTCGTCTCGGGCGCGACGCTCAGCAGACCACATCCTTCGAAATCTTCCGCGCCGCCTCGACGCCGGGCGAGAGTTTCGAGATGATGGCCGCGCGCCTTGAAGGCCTGCTGGCGGAATTCGATGCGCGTGATGAAGCGATCGTGCAGCTCGTCGACGATCTCGCCAAGGCGCGCAGCGCTGCCGAGGAGGCGAGCCTTGCCAAGTCACAGTTCCTCGCGAATGTCAGCCATGAGCTGCGCACGCCGCTCAGTGCGGTGATCGGCTACGCCGAGCTGCTTGAAGAAGACCTCGTCGCCACCGATCACCCCACCGGCCCCGATGACTTGCGCCGCATCCAGAGCGCCGCGCGCCAGCTCCTGTCGCTGATCAACGAGATTCTCGATCTCTCCAAGATCGAATCCGGTCGTCTGGATCTCGAAGAGATTGAAACAGACTTTCAGCAACTCGCGCGCGATGCAGCGGAACTTGTTGCGCCGGCGGTGCAGAAGAACGCCAACACGCTCGTGCTCGCCATGGCCGACGACGTGCCTCATGGTCTCGCCGATACCGGTAAAGTGCGCCAATGCGTGGTGAACCTGCTTGCCAACGCCGCGAAGTTCACCAGCGGCGGCGAGATCAGCCTCGATCTGCGCACCACCCCGTGCGGCGGCTTCGTCGCGTTCACTGTGCGAGACACCGGCATCGGCATGTCCGACCAACAGATGTCGCGTCTATTCGAAGCGTTCGTGCAGGCCGACGCATCGACGACGCGCCGCTTCGGCGGTACGGGTCTCGGTCTTGCGATCACGCGTCGTCTCGCGCGCGCCATGGGCGGGGACGTCACCGTCTACAGTGCGCCCGGTGAGGGCTCATGCTTCACACTCACCGCGCCGCTGCGCGCGACGGCCTCGACCCCGTCAGTCGAGCGCATCGCGTCTCCCGAAGTGGCCAGTGAACACGCGGTGCTGCTGGTCATCGAGGACGAGTCCTCCGCGCGCGATCTCATTCGTCGTCAGGCGCCGGAGCGTTTCCAGCTCTGCGAAGCGCGCACGGGCGCCGAGGCCATCGCCGCCGCGCGTGCGCTCGCGCCGGACGCGATCGTGCTCGACATCGGCTTGCCGGACATGTCGGGCTGGGAGGTGCTGGAAGCGCTGCGCGCAGATCCCCTCACCAGCAATACGCCGGTCATTGTGCTCACCGGTCTTGCCGAACGCCGTGAAGCGCTCGCCCGAGGCGCCGTCGCACACTTCACGAAACCCGCCGATCGCACCGCGCTGTTTGAAGCGCTGAACGACGCCATCGGCAGCGCCCATGCGGCGCGTAACCAGATATGAGGAGAACAGGGCCATGCGCGTACTCATCGCCGAGGACAACACGGAAAATCTCGACATGCTGCGCCGACGCCTGGAGCGTCGCGGTTATGCAGTGTTCGCGGCGGCCGACGGCCAGCAGGCGGTCGAGCAGACGCTCGCGATCAAACCTGACATCGTGCTCATGGATGTGAGCATGCCGGTGCTTTCGGGTCTCGAAGCCACGCGCGCCATCCGCGAGAACCCTGAGGTAGCGAAGACGCCGATCGTAGCGCTCACCGCACACGCCATGGACGGCGACCGCGCGCGCTGTCTGGACGCGGGCTGCGACGCCTATGCGACCAAGCCAGTGGATCTGCCCAGCCTCATCGCCACGATGGAACGGCTGGTTCCCGGGGCCGCCCAAGTCGCCTGATCGCCTCGCCTGATCGTCGCCTAACGCTTGCAATCGCGCGGGCGCGGCTCTTAGGTTTCCCCCAATCGGTCGGCCCAGCCGACTTCCGGGAGGACCCCATGATTTCAATGAAGAAGGCGCGCTGGTTTGCGGCCGTTGCGGCGCTCGCGCTCGTGGCCGCCTGCGTCACTGACAGCGCCGTGCCGGTGGCGGATGCAACGACCCCCGCCGTCGCAGCACCGGTCGCGCGGCCAGATGCCGCGACGTTTGTCGCCAACGCCGAGACGGAACTCGCCGCCCTCGCTGAAACCGCTGCCCGCGCGGACTGGATGCGCCAGACCAACATCACCTACGACACGAACTGGCTCGCCGCGCGCGCCAACGCACAGATCACCGAGCGCGCCTCGGCGCTTGCGAAGGAAGCCGCAGGCTATCCCACTGCCGGTCTCGATCCCGTCGTCGCGCGCAAGCTTGAACTGATGAAGCGCGGCCTCACGCTGCCCGCGCCGGGTCGTGCGGGCGCTGCGCAGCAGATGGCTGATATCGGCACGAAGCTGGAAGAAATCTACGCGACCGGTACGTTCGAGATTGCAGGTCGAAAGATCGATCTCGAACAAGCCACCAACGAAATGGCGACGTCGCGCGACCCTGCGCGGCTCGCGGCGCTGTGGACCGGATGGCACTCCATCTCGCCGCCGATGAAAGAGGACTACGCCAAGCTCGTCACGCTGGCGAACGAAGGCGCGAAGGAACTCGGTTATTCCGACACGGGCGCATTGTGGCGTTCGAAGTACGATATGCCGGCCGCCGCGTTTGCGGCCGAGACGGACCGTCTCTGGGGTCAGGTGGAGCCGCTCTACAAGCAGCTGCACTGCTACACGCGGGCTCGCCTCAACGCCCGCTACGGCGACGCGGTGCAGGCCAAGACCGGCCCGATTCGCGCCGATCTGCTTGGCAACATGTGGGCCCAGCAGTGGGGCAACATCTATGACGTCGTCGCGCCGCGCACGCGCGCGCAGGGCATTGATGTGACGGCGCGCCTGCGCGCCAACCGCTACGATGCGAAGAAGATGGTGCAGACCGGTGAGGGCTTCTTCTCCTCGCTCGGATTCGCGCCGCTGCCGCAGACCTTCTGGGACCGCTCGATGATCGTGCGCCCGCAGGGCCGAGATGTGGTGTGCCACGCCTCAGCTTGGGACCTCGACAACGTCGACGACATCCGCATCAAGATGTGCACCGAAGTGGACGCGGAAGACTTCCAGACCGTCCACCACGAACTCGGACACAACTACTATCAGCGCGCCTATCGCAATCAGCCGTTCATGTTCAAGGACGGCGCGAACGACGGCTTCCACGAGGCCATCGGCGACATGGTCGCGCTCTCCATCACGCCGGAGTATCTGCGCCGCATCGGTCTGATCAATCAGGTCCCGGGCACGGAGGCCGACACCGGATTGCTCCTGCGTCAGGCGCTCGACAAGATCGCGTTCATGCCGTTCGGCCTGCTTGTCGATAAGTGGCGCTGGCAGGTGTACTCTGGCGAGACGCCGACGAGCGACTACAATGCAGCCTGGTGGAAGCTGCGCACGCAGTACCAGGGCATCGTCGCGCCGGGCGGCCCGCGCCCCGCGGACGCCTTCGACGCCGGCGCTAAGTATCACGTGCCGGCCAACGTGCCGTACACGCGCTACTTCCTCAGCCACATCCTGCAGTTCCAGTTTTACCGCGCGGCGTGTCAGCAAGCGGGTTGGACCGGCCCGCTGCACCGCTGCACGATCTTCGGGAACAAGGAAGTCGGCGCGAAGTTCAACGCCATGCTGGAGATGGGCCAGTCCAAGCCCTGGCCGGATGCGCTGGAAGCCTTTACCGGCCAACGCGAAATCGATGCAAGCGCCGTGATCGACTACTTCAAGCCGCTGCAAGGCTGGCTGGAAGAGCAGAACCGCGGTCAGACCTGCGGCTGGTAGATCTACGGCGCTGAGGAATTGAGGACGGCCCCGATGCAAGTCGGGGCCGTATTCGCAACCAGGCGGCGCGTTCCGTCGTACAAGGTGGCATGAACCGTTTCTTCGCACTGCTTGGCCTCATCGTACTCGCCGCTTGCGGCGCGCCTGCCGCACAATCGCAGCCCTCGACGCCGCGTCCCGCCGTCACGCAGGAGGCCGTCTTCGCGGGCGGCTGCTTCTGGTGTGCGGAACACGATTTCAAGGCGATCGCCGGCGTCGTGGAAGTTCTGTCGGGCTATACCGGCGGGCATCTCGCCAATCCGACCTACCAGGACGTGATCACCGAGACGACGGGCCACTACGAAGCCGTGCGCGTCACGTTCGATCCCGCGCGCATCACCTACCGCCAGCTCGTCGATCGCTACTGGCGCCTGATCGATCCGACAGATGCCGGCGGCCAGTTCTGCGACCGTGGCCCGAGCTATCGCTCCGCGATCTTCGTCACGCCCGCGCAGAAGGCCGATGCCGATGCATCGAAGGCCGCGCTCGTCGCTTCCGACCGGCTGACGGCGCCGGTGGTCACGCAAGTGCTGCCGCTCGGCCGCTTCTATCCGGCGGAAGAGTATCACCGCGACTACGCGAAGAAGAACACGCTGCGCTACAACGCGTACCGCGCCGGCTGCGGTCGCGACGCGCGGCTGAGACAGGTCTGGCGCAGCGCCTCCTGACGCGTGCTAGAAGGCGGCATGAAGAAGCTTTCTTATCTTGCCGCCGCCGTAATGCTCGCCGCCTGTGCGAGTTCCGAGAAGCCGCCTGCCGGTCCGGTCGCGCCGACGGGACCTGTGTTCCAGTTGCGGCCCGCATCGTTCGCGCAGCTGCCGGGCTGGATGGAGAACGATCCCCATCCCGCGCTCGATGCCTTCCGTCGTTCCTGCGCGGCACAGACGCGGCGCGAGGACAGCGCAGCCTATGGAAGAACAGCGGCCTACGGCGGGACCGTCGCGGACTGGCGCGCGCCGTGCGCGGCGGCGGCGCAGGCCAAGGATGCGCGCGCGTTCTTCGAAGCCAATTTCACGCCACATGAGGTGATCGCGCGCAGCGATCAACTGCGTCGTGTCACCGGCTATTACGAGCCCATCGTGCAGGCGCGGCGCACGCCGCAGCCGGGGTTCGAGGAGCCCTTCCTCGCGCGCCCCGCCGATCTCGTGCAGATCGACTTCGGCGCATTCGACGAAGCGGCCGGCATGTCGAAGCAGATCACCGAAGACGTGATGAAGAACCTCGCGCCGATCCTCGCCGATGATGTCGAAGCGCGCACCGGCGAGGCGTTGAACGATCGCCTGCAACGGCGCTTCAAGACCTCGATGTGGGGCCGGCTCACGGCGGATCGAAAGATCATCCCCGTCCCGAAGCGCGGCGAACTTGATCTGCGATCGGGCGTGCTCGGTTACGCGCGCGCATGCGATGTCTACGACGTGCAGGTGCAGGGCTCCGCGCGCGTGCAGTTCGAGGACGGGTCGCAGATGCGCATGGCGTATGCGGCGCAGAACGGCTGGAAGTGGACGTCGCTTTATCCGCAGATCCGCGATCGCGGCGCGGCTTCGGCGACGAAACAGGGCGTGTGCGACTGGCTCGGCGCGCAGACGCCCGAACAGGTGCGCGCGGCGATGAATCTCGATCCGAGCTACGTCTTCTTCCAGCTCGAACCCATCCGCGATCCCACGGGCGGGCCGAACGGCGCGCAGGGCGTGCCGCTGACGGGCCTCGGCTCCATCGCCGTCGATCCGGCCTATCATCCTTACGGCGCGGTGCTGTTCGTCGATGCGGAGAACGGCTTTCGCCGTCTTCTGGTGGCGCAGGACACCGGCGGCGCAATCCGTCGCGGGCCGGTGCGCGGGGACGTGTTCTTCGGCACGGGCGATGCGGCGTTCGCGCAGGCGGCCCAGCAGAATGCGCCGGCGCGCTTCTGGACGCTCCTGCCGAACGGCCTCGTCCCGCAACGCATCGCGATGAACTGATCCGTTTCCCTCCCCCGCTTGCGGGGGAGGGCGGGTCGGCGCTACTCCAGCGCCATCAGATCAAGGAGCGCCCCCATGCGCGAAATCACCCATTTCATCGGCGGCAAGTCGCTCGATCACGGCTCCCGTCATGGCGACGTCTTCGATCCCAACACCGGCGCCGTGCAGGCGAAGGTGCAGTTCGGCATGGCGGCGACCGTCGATGCGGCGGTGGAGTCGGCGGCGCGGGCTTTCCCCGAGTGGTCCGCGACCAATCCGCAGCGTCGCGCGCGGGTGATGTTTGCGTTCAAGGCGCTGGTCGAGAAGCACATGGACGAGCTCGCTCTGATGCTCTCGAAGGAGCACGGCAAGGTCATCGCGGACTCGAAAGGCGACATCCAGCGCGGCCTCGACGTCATCGAGTTTGCGTGCGGCGTGCCGCATCTCTTGAAGGGCGAATACACCGAGAACGCCGGCCCCGGCATCGACGTCTATTCGATGAAGCAGGCGCTCGGCGTGTGCGCGGGCATCACGCCGTTCAACTTCCCGGCGATGATCCCGATGTGGATGTTCGGCGTGGCGATCGCGTGCGGCAACACCTTCGTGCTGAAGCCGTCCGAGCGCGATCCCTCCGTGCCCGTGCGCCTCGCGGAGCTGATGCTGGAAGCGGGCGCGCCTCCCGGCGTGCTCAACGTCGTGCACGGCGACAAGGAAGTCGTCGACGCGATCCTCACCCATCCCGAGATCAAGGCGGTGAGCTTCGTCGGCTCCTCCGACATCGCGCAATACGTCTACACCACCGGCGGCGCGCACGGAAAACGCGTGCAGGCGATGGGCGGCGCGAAGAATCACGGCATCATCATGCCGGACGCCGACTTCGACCAGGTGACGAAGGATCTCGTCGGCTCGGCCTTCGGTTCGGCGGGGGAGCGCTGTATGGCGCTTCCCGTTGCGGTCGCTGTGGGCAAGGGCACGGCGGAGCAGTTGATCGAGCGCCTGCTGCCGGAGATGGAGCGCATTCGCGTCGGCATCTCCACCGATCCTGAAACGGTCTATGGCCCGGTCGTCACCGCTGCGCACAAGGCGCGCGTCGAAAACTACATCGACATGGGCGTGAAGGAAGGCGCCAAGCTCGTCGTCGACGGGCGCGGCTTCAAGCTGCAGGGCTATGAGGACGGTTTCTTCATCGGCCCGACGCTGTTCGATCACGTGAAGCCGACGATGAAGTCCTATCAGGAGGAAATCTTCGGCCCGGTGCTGCAGATCATGCGTGCGGAAACGTTCGAGGAAGCCGTCGAACTGCCGACGAAGCACCAATACGGCAACGGCGTCGCCATCTTCACCCGCAACGGCCGCATGGCGCGCGAATTCGCGAGCCGCGTGAATGTCGGCATGGTCGGCATCAACGTGCCGATCCCGGTGCCGGTCGCGTATCACACCTTCGGCGGCTGGAAGCGCAGCGCGTTCGGCGATGTGAACCAGCACGGCCCCGAGGGCGTGCGGTTCTGGACGAAGATCAAGACGGTGACGGCGCGCTGGCCGGAAGGGGATGTGGGGGATCAGAGCTTTGTGATCCCGACGATGCGGTAAGCGTATGGACGCGAAAGGGCGCAAATGGTTTCGCGGGGCGCTTGGTGAAACAGAGCTTCGCGCGCTGGATGCGGTTATCTCTATCAACGGCCGTCCGGGTGTGCGACTGGACACCTCCGCGCTCGGCGCCGCCGGTGATGTACTTTTGCGCATCGCGGCAAGCGTCGCACCAACCGCGCAGGCGGTGCGTGTGGTCGGCTTCGACAAGCGTGACGAATTGAACTGGTCGCTCGGTTGGCATCAGGATCGCGTTGTCGCGTTGCGCGATCGCGTCGACACGCCCGGCTTTTCAGCGTGGACCCGCAAGGCAGGCGTCTGGCACGCTGAGCCGCCCTTTGACTTTCTAAAGTCGATGCTCTTCCTGCGCGTTCATCTTGACGATGCAGACGCGAATAACGGACCTTTGGAAATCGCGCTCGGCTCTCACCGGGCCGGACGGGTGCGAAGCGAAGATGCTGCGGAAGTCGCGGGATATCGGGATCGCGAATCATGCATCGCGCAACGCGGGGATGTGCTCGCGGCCTCCGCCCTGATTTTGCATCGATCTGGCGCTTCCCGGTCTTCTTCACCGCGCCGCGCCGTCCGAATTGACTATGCAACGGAGCCACTGCCCGCTCCGCTTGAGTGGGCGGATGCCTCTGGCAGGGTTTCCGCATGAATGTGCGCTCCCACTGGCTCCTCTGGGCCGCACTCACGGCGCTCGCCTTCGCCGCGATGTTCGTGACGGCGTCGCGCTACAGCACGCTGGAGCCCTACCGCGCCGGGGACGAGTGGCTCCTTGCGCTGCGTTCGAGATTCTATGTGCCCCTCGGTTGGCTGGCGATGCTGGCGCCCGTGGCGGCGGCGGCGGCATTGATCTTCGCGCGCTTGCCGCGCATTTTCCTAGGCGTTCTTGCGTTTGCCGCGTTCGCGCAGTGCGCCATTCTCGGGATCGAGGCGTGGGCGCATGCGCGACCGCCGAAGCCCCTGTTCGAACGATGGCTTGGATAGAGAAAAGAAGATGCCCCTCACCGAAGACCAGCGCCTCATCCAGGACACCGCGCGCCAGTTCGCGTTTGATCGTCTGCGCCCCAACGCCGCCGCGTGGGACCAGGGCTCCATCTTTCCACGCGAGGTGATCAAGGAAGCCGCCGCGCTCGGTTTCGCCGGCATCTATGTGCAGGAGGATGTGGGCGGGTCGGCGCTCGGGCGGCTCGATGCGGCGCTGGTGTTCGAGCAGCTCTCGCGCGGCTGCGTGGCGACGGCTGCGTTCATCTCGATCCACAACATGGCGTCGTGGATGATCGACAAATTCGGCAACGAGGAGCAGCGCCAGCGTTGGCTGCCGAAGCTGACGTCCATGGACCTGATGGCGAGCTATGCGCTGACCGAACCGGGCTCGGGCTCCGATGCGGCGGCGCTGCGCACGAGCGCGAAGAAGGACGGCAATTCGCACTACATCCTGAACGGCACGAAGGCGTTCATCTCCGGCGCGCCGGAGAACGATCTCTATGTCTGCATGGTGCGCACCGGCGAAGGCGGCGCGAAGGGCGTGTCGACCATCGTGGTGGAGAAGGGTACGCCGGGACTCTCGTTCGGCGCGCTCGAGAAGAAGATGGGCTGGAACGCGCAGCCGACCGCGCAGGTGATTTTCGAGGATTGCCGCGTACCCGCTGAAAACCTCATCAACGACGAAGGCTTCGGCTTCAAGATCGCGATGATGGGCCTTGACGGCGGGCGCCTCAACATCGCCGCCACCTCGCTCGGCGGCGCGACCGATGCGTATGAACGCGCGCTGAAATATGCGGGCGAGCGCAAGGCGTTCGGCAAGGCCATCGGCGAATTCCAGGCCACGCAGTTCAAGCTCGCCGACATGGCGACCGACCTCGAAGCCGCACGCGTGTTTCTCTACGAAGCCGCCGCGCGTCTCGATGCGAAAGATCCCGAAGCCACGAAGTTCTGCGCCATGGCCAAGCGCTTCGTCACCGACGCCGGCTTCCGCGTCGCCAACGACGCCCTGCAGATCCACGGCGGCTACGGCTATCTCAAGGACTACGAGATCGAGCGCATCGTCCGCGACGTGCGCGTCAACCAGATCCTGGAGGGGACGAACGAGATCATGCGCGTGATCATCGCGCGGGAATTGATGAGGTAGGGCCCGTCACCCCTCTCCCGCTTGCGGGAGAGGGGACGTCATAACTTCTCGATCATCGCCATGGCCGCGTGCGGGTTCTTCTCCTTCGCGCCGGCGATCATGTAGACGAAGACGTCGCGCGGCTTGCCGTCGCTGACGGGGCCGTCCGCATACTCAAGCGACTTTGGCGCTTCGCCCTTTTCCCACGCCTTGGCGACTTTCACCCACTCGTTCAGCGCTTTCGTGCTGTAGCCGGTTTTCTCGGACTCCTTCGTGCTCTGCAGCCGCGCATAGACGAAGTCGGCGGTCAGATCGGCGAAGGCCGGATAGTCCTCGGAGTCCGCATAGACGATCGCGGCGTTGTGCTTCTTCGCGAGCGCCACGAATTCCGGCGTGCGGAAACTCTCGTGACGCGCCTCCAGTGCATGCCGCAGCTTCAGCTTGCCGAGCTTTTTCGGCAGCAGCTTGAGAAACGCCTCCACGTCGCCCGGGTCGAACTTCTTCGTGCCCGCGAGCTGCCAGAGGATCGGGCCAAGTTTGGGCCCCAGTTCTTCCACGCCACTGCCGAGGAATCGCTCGATGGACTCACCCGCATCGCCGAGCACTTTCCGATTCACGCAGAAACGGTTGGCCTTCAGCGCAAAGACGAAGTCATCCGGCGTTTCCTTGAACCATTTCTGGAACGTCGGCGGCTTGAACGTCGAGTAGAAGGTGCCGTTCACTTCGATGGTCGTCACCGCGCGGCTCGCGAAGCCGAGCTCCTTCGCGGCGGACAAACCCTTCGGATAGAAACTGTCCTTCCACGGTTCGAACGTCCAGCCGCCAATGCCGACGCGGATCATCGCTTGTCTCCCGCAAAGATGGACGGCCCCTCGGCCGATGTGACGAGCGACCGCGCCTCGGTCATGAAGGCGTTCGACTCCGGCACCCGAAAACGCGCCTTGAGTGCGGCGTCGTCGGCCCACTCCTCGTAAAAGAAGAGCCGCAGCGGATTTTCGCAATCCGCGTGGACGTTGTGATTGAGGCAGCCTGGCTCGGCGCGCGAGCGCTGCGAGTGCTCCACGCAGATCGCCGCCAGGCGCGCGAGTGTTTCGGGGCGGGCGGTGAGAGCGCCGGTAACAATGAGCATGCGCAGGGCCTTGAACGCGGTAGGAAGGCCCAGCATAAGCGGCTATCGTGCTCGAAACCATGCCTCCCGTCTCGCTGCTGCTCGGCGCGCTCGACTATCTCGGCGTGTTCGTGTTCGCGGCCACAGGCGCGCTGGCGGCAGCGCAGAAGAAACACGACATCATCACCTTCGCCTTCTTCGCAGCGGTCACCGGCATCGGCGGCGGCACGCTGCGCGACCTGCTGATCGAGGCGCCGGTGTTCTGGGTGAAGGACGCGGGCTACCTCCTCGCATGCGGCGCGGCGACCGTCACCGTCTGGCTGATCGGCGAACGCCTTGCGCGGATGCGCGCACTACTGTGGCTCGATGCGGCGGGGCTTGCGGCTTACTGCGTGATCGGCGCGGCGAAGGCGCTCGCGTTCGGCGTCGCGCCGCCGGTCGCGGTGGTGATGGGCGTGCTGACGGCGTGTTTCGGCGGCGTGTTGCGCGATGTGCTCGCGGGTGAACCGTCCATACTTCTCCGCCGTGAAATCTACGCGACTGCCGCGCTCACGGGTGCCTCGGCGTTCGTGGTGGCGAGTTTCCTTGGCGCCGTCGAGCCTGTCGCCATCGGCGTGGGCGTGGCGAGCGCGTTCGCCGTCCGCGCCGGCGCCATCGTATGGGGCTGGACGCTGCCGGGCTTTCGGGACGGGATGTTGAAGCCATGAACAGGCGCGGCGTGCTTGCGGGATTGGTTGTCGCCGCATGTGCGCAGACGCAGAAGGACAACGTCATGAAGCACCCTCTCGCCATCGCCCATCGCGGCGCCAGCGGCGAACGGCCGGAGCACACGCTCGCCGCCTACAGACTCGCGATCCAGCAGGGCGCCGATTTCATCGAACCCGATCTCGTGCTGACGAAGGACGGTCATCTTGTGTGCCGCCACGAGAACGAGATTAGCGGCACCACCGATGTCGCGCAGCGTCCGGAGTTCGCATCGCGTCTTACGAAGAAAACGGTGGACTGGAGCGAGGTCGAAGGCTGGTTCACCGAGGATTTCACGCTGGCCGAATTGAAGACGCTGCGTTGCCGTGAGCGCCTGCCGCAGTTGCGCCCCGCCAACACCGCGTTTGATGGTCAGGAGCAGATCCCGACGTTCGATGAAGTCTGCGCACTGGCGAAGGCGGAAGGCGTCGGCGTCTATCCCGAGACCAAGCATCCGACCTATTTCGAGAAGCTGGGCCAGTCCTTCGACGATGTGCTGCTCGCCACGCTCGCCGCGCATGGCTGGCGCGATGCATCGGCGCCGGTGTTCATCCAGAGTTTCGAGGTGACCAATCTCAAGCGCCTGCGCGCGCGCACGTCGCTGCCGTTCATCCAGTTGGTCGCCGCCGAAGGCATGCCGTTCGACCTTCTGCCGTCCGGCATCGGTCTGCGCTACGCCGATCTCATCCGTGGCGATGGTCTGAAGCGCGTCGCTGCCTATGCGGACGGAATCGGCCCGGACAAGTCGCTGATCGTGCCGCGTGACGCGGAGGGCCGTTCGCTCGAACCGACCGATCTCGTTGCGCGCGCCCACGCCGCAAGTCTCAAGGTGCATCCCTGGACTTTCCGCGCGGAGAACCATTTTCTCCCGGCTGAACGCCGCAGCGCCGGAACGCCCGCTGCGCATGGCGATCTCGACGGCGAACTGCGCCAGTTCTATGCGCTCGGCGTCGACGGCGTCTTCGCCGACTTTCCCGCCGCCGCCGTCAAAGCTAGAAGCGCCGCATGACCGACGATCCCGAAGTTCTCGTCCGCAAGGAAGGCCGCCTCGGCCGTATCACGCTCAACCGCGCCGGCGCGCTGCATGCGCTGAACACGAACATGTGCCGGCTGATGATTGATGCGCTGCTCGCGTGGCGTGACGATCCAGAGGTCACCACGGTTCTCGTCGATCATGCCGACGGCACACGCGGTTTTTGCGCGGGTGGGGATATCCGCATGCTCGCCGAGAGCGGCGCAAAGGACGGCGTAGAGGCGCGGGAATTCTTCTTCACCGAGTACCGACTGAACCATCTCATCCACGAATATCCAAAGCCCTACGTCGCGCTCATCGACGGCGTCACCATGGGCGGTGGTGTCGGCATTTCCGTGCATGGCGATTTCCGTGTCGCGACGGAGCGCACGACGTTCGCCATGCCGGAGACGGGCATCGGCCTTTTCCCGGATGTAGGCGGCGGCTGGTTCCTGCCGCGATTGCCGGAGCCGGAGTTCGGCACATGGCTCGCGCTGACCGGCGCGCGTCTGAAGGGGCAGGAGTGCGTCACGGCGGGCATTGCGACGCATCTCATTCCGACAGAGCTGCTCGGCGCCGCGCGCGCGCAGATCGCCGGCGCCGCCGACACCCACGATCCGAAGAACGCGATCCGCTCCGGGCTCGACGCGCTGTGCGAAGCGACGAGAAAGCCCATCGTGCCGGCGCCCGGCGCGCTGCGTCCGCTCTTCGGCTATGACACGGTGGAAGAGATTTTCGCCGCGCTCGCGAAGGACGGCGCGAACCCTTGGTGCGTGGCGCAACTCGAAGCACTGCAGACGAAATCGCCGCAGACGCTGAAGGTCGCGCTGCGTCAGCTCCGTGAGGGCGCCATGTGCGCAACCTTTGCCGACAACATGCGCATGGAGTATCGCATCGGCGCACGCGTGGTCGGCCGACACGATTTCCTCGAAGGCGTGCGCGCGGTGATCGTCGACAAGGACAACGCCCCGCTTTGGGCGCCCGATACGCTCGAAGGCGTCACCGACGCCATGCTTGACGCGATATTCGCCCCACTGCTGCCCGCAGAGGAATGGACGTCTCTGTGACGCTCGGAACGGCGGCGCTGCTCCGGCGCATTACGGATTTTTAGGGGGACTCCGGAGTTCTCCGTCCCTGGCTGAGAGGACTGCCGGCGCCTCGCCGGCCCGGTCGTTTTCCCTGGCGCACATGGATGTCGGCGAGGACGCCGGCGGTCCTGTGCAGAAAAATCAGCAAAACAATCCGACCGGGTCGCAAGCTGAAAGACACTCCTCCCCACGTCGCGTCCGGATGGTCCGGTCGCCACGAAGAGGAGAGCCAGAGATGCAGATCATTCGTCCGCTACGACACCGCCGCGAAGCCTACGCGACCGCCGCGCGCGAACTGCACCTGTGGCTCCTGCAAGTCCTCGCCTGGGTTGCGACCCGCGTGCGTCTGCCGCGCATCCTGCGCCTCGATTTCCAGGATGAAGTTCGCAAGGCGCGCCGAGATATCCGCGTGCTGATCTTCCTCGGCATGTGTTCGCGCATGACGTTTCGAAAAGACCGACCGAAATTCACGCGCCGCCCACACGGCATCGCGGGCTATCAACGCAGACACGCGGGTCTGCTGCGCATCTACACGCGCGGGATTCCGTTGCGCACGCTCCGCGACATGCGCGACGCGCTCGCGAATTTCGACAAGGTAGTGAAGTGCGCCATCGCGCGTCTGCCGAAGCTCGGCGTCGCGCCGGGCGCAATCGTCACCGTGCTTGCCGTGATGATTGCACTCGGCGCAACGGTGCCTGCACCTGCTGCAGAAGGCGCAGACACGTCATGACCAGTCATGCCGGACCGCGCAGCTCCTGCTGCGCATACCAATGTCAAACCCACGCGAGAGTCTTCGGAGTCTGGCGGCGCCGGCGCATGCGCAGCAGGAGCTGCGCGGTCCGGCATGAGTACCGGTACTTACTTCCCGGCGCGCAGCACGGCCCTGATCGCTTTCGAAAATGTCGCCGCATGCGCGCCGAGCGGCGGCTTGATGCGACCATAGGCGATGTTCTGCGCGGTCTGGCTGACGATGCCGAGCGCCATGGCGGCGAGCACGGCGGGATCGCCTTTCGGGATTTCCTTCGCGCGGATGGCGCGGGTTATGATCTTCTCCACCGCCGTCACGGGGTCGCGGCCGGTTTCCTCCCAGAGCGGCAGGAAGCGGTGCAGACACAGAAGGTGGAACGAATAGAGCAGCCAGTCCTCGTCGGCTACGATGCAGTAGGCGGCGACTGCCGCGTCCACCTGCGCGTCGATGCCCTTGGCGCTCGCGGCGGCGGTTTCGATGACGTCGGTGAGGCGACGATGGATGTCGAGGAAGAGGGCGCCGGCGAGTTCGTCCTTCGATTTGAAGTGGCGGTAGATCGCGCCTTCGGAAATGCCGGCTTCCGCAGCGATGAGGCGCGTGGTGGCGGCGTCAAAGCCTTCGCGCACGAAGAGCGTCAGCGCGGCGCGCTCGATGAGGGTGCGGGTGTCGGCGCCGGCCATGGCCGCATCAAAACGTCTCCGCCCCACAGCGCAAGGTGGGTGCGCAACACTTCGTTCACGCTGCCCTCACACGCAGCCTTAACGGCGTCTGACCTATAACGGGGTTCGTGCGCGTTCCGCGCCCAAGGTGATCACGATGGCCAACGCCAATCCGAAGTCCGGTGAAGACGCCAACTGGGTGGTGAGTCCGGCCTATGAGGGCGAGAACCGCCGTCACCGGGGCCGCTGGTTTTCGTTCCAGAACGCGCGTCTCGACGACGCCGGCGTGAAGGCCGACGCGGACGCCCAGCCCACCGAAACGCTGTTGCGCCGCGTGAGCCTGTGGACCGGGATTTCAGGCGCCGATCGCAACCAGCGCGCCCAGTACGTGGCCACGCTCGAAGCGCTCGCCGTGAAGGGTCGTCGCGAAGGGCATCGTCACTGGCCCGACATCATCGACGCCTCGGCGAAATATGTGCGTTCGGCCGGCGCCGAAGGCCCGATCGACGAGCCCCTGCTGACCGATGCCGTGCTCGCCGCCACCCGCGCCCACTACGACAATCCGCTCGCAAGACCGGCCCAGGGCCTCGTCCAGCGCCTGCTGAACGCCTGCCGTGGAAGCTTCTGACATCTGATCTGACCCGGTTTCCGGGGCGCCTGCGCCTTTCCTGGCATGAGACCGAGAATTTCGCCCGCGACGGGCGGCGACGGTCACCCAGGAGGGATGGTCATGCGGGTAGCTTCGAACCTGAAGCGCGGTGTTGTGGTTCTGGTCATGCTCGGCGCGCTCGCCGCCTGCGATCCCAACGCCCAGAAGCCGGCCAACCCCGGCCCGAACCCGAACGATCCCTACGCCCAGAATGGCCCCAACCCGGGCGCCAACGGCTGGCCGCCTATGCAGCCGACCAACCCGAACCAGCCCAACCAGCCGGGCTGGCCGACGGGGCCGCAGAATCCGAACCCGAATCCGAACATGCCGCAACAACCGGGCTACCCGAACCAGCCGGGTTATCCGCAACAGCCCGGCTACCCGGGCGGCGGCGGCGCGCCGATGCAGGCGCAGGCGCCGCAGGGCATGCAGCCGCTCCAGTCGCCAGCCGGCGTCGTGTTCCAGACCACGATGAACGGCTCGCGCTCCGCCTCGCAGCTTTCGCAGGCTGTCGTGCAGAGTCTGCAGCAAGGCTACTTCGACCGTCCGCCGCAAATCATGGGCGCCATGAGTGACCCCTCCGATATGTTCGGCCAGGTTGGCTTCCAGACCACAATGCAGGGCCGCCCGATCATGGGCATCATCGCGGTGATGTCGAACGGCCAGAATGGCGGGCGCGCGTATCTCCTGTTCGATGCCGCCGAGCGCTTCAACCAGACCGCCCCGATCATGATGAACGGCGTGCAGCAGCACGCCGGCACGGGCGGCGGCCAGCCTCAGCCGCAAGGCCAATGGTAGCGCCCGCGTCAGGTCGCGACGCCGACGACGGTCTCGATCCCGATGTGCCGCGCATCGCCGCTCTCATCGAGGATCGGCTGCCGCAGGGCACGGCCGTTGAAGACGCAGCCGAGGATGTCGCCGAAGAATTCGACGTCGATGAAGACGACGATTGCGACGATGGCGACGGGGAATAGCCGCCGCGGGGAGAGGGACGCAGATGCTGCCGCCTTACGTCTATGAAGAAGCGCGCATGACCGCGACCGAGCATGTCCAGGT
Organism: Alphaproteobacteria bacterium; assembly: GCA_034440275.1. Lineage (GTDB taxonomy): Bacteria > Pseudomonadota > Alphaproteobacteria > Caulobacterales > Aquidulcibacteraceae > VFBF01. Next base: position 20,652 of record JAWXBS010000171.1, on the reverse strand, counting down.
CGAGGTGGTGCGTGTCGGACGCCCCGCAGCGACGGAACACAATCCCCACGGGGACCACGGTCTGTGTCGTGTGGACGGCCGCGTCGCACAGGTGTTTCGGGGTCGTCTGCGCGTGGGCGAGCAGGTGGTGTTCGAGGTCTCCTGCGCAACCCGCGATGCGCGCGTGCCCGTGGGCGGTACGCTGTGGACCGACATGCATGCGCTGACCGGCGCCCGCGTGCTCGAGGGCTTCTTCAATCGCGAGGGCGGGCGCCTCGCCGTGGCGCGCGATCAGATCGAGATCGTGCCGATGGTCCGGGCTCTCCCATACTGCGGTCCGCCCAAGGGCGAATGCGTGATCCCTGCGCAAGCGAAGCCAGCCAATCCACTCGTTGCGTGGTGGGAAAGCCTTTTTCCCAAGCGCTAGACCCTGATTGTCCTTGATCGCAACGATCCAGAACGTGACTCAGAGTGTAATCGTGCTCCAGCGCACCCGCCGATACGCTTGAGTGGCGAACACGTATCAACGGCGGCGAAGGTGATGGAAGTTTTCTTCGAACGCGAAGACGATGCGCATCGGTCGCCGAAGGTTCAGGCGCTGGGGCAGGCCGTATTGGACTACTGGTCAGCGCAAGGACGGATGGGTGACCCGGTTTCCCGCGCGCCTGCGCCTTGATGACTGAACGCATTGAACTGGGATGGAGCAGCGAAAATGAACACCTCGCCGGGAGTCGGAATGGTCGCGTGCCCAGTGTGTAGCGCAGCCAACGCCCAGACTGCCAAGTTCTGCGGCGCGTGCGGCGCAGCGATGGCCGGCGCAGGCGGCGGCGCGCAGCCCGTACCGCCCGTCATGCCTCCGCCGATGCCGCCCCCGATGCCGCCGCAACCGCCCTTCGGCGGTGGTTCGCGCTTCAGCGTCGGCGGCATGGGCGCCATGTCCGGCGGCTTCGATGCGCAGAGCATCGCGCCGATGGATCAGCGCGCCACCTTCGATCACGTCGCCCGCACGCTGCCGGACGCACAGACCCAGGTTCTCGGCCAGCAACCGCCGTCAGCCTTCATGATCGAGGTAGCGTACAAGACGCTGGGCATGGCGGTCCGCTACCGCGGTACAGTGACGCTCGTACCGCAAGGCCCGCAGCAGACGATCGTGCAGGCCAAGCTGGGCGTCGACTGGGGATCCACCATCCCCACCTTCATCGCGGTTGCTGTGGTCGCCGTCATGTCTGCGTGGCTCAGCTCCTCCAACATCATGACGATGCACTTGGCGGGCTTCAACATCCTGTTCGGCATTCTCGGCGCGGCGGGTCTCGCATGGTCATTCGGCAGCGAACAGCCGAAGAAGATCGCCAACCAGTTGCTCGTGCGGCTCGCGGGCGGCGGCGCAGCGGCGCCGAAGGCGGGTGGTTTCCAGATGCCGAAGATGGACATGAAAATACCCGGCATGGGCGGCGGCGCAAATCCGTTCCAGCAGCAGCCCCAGCAACAACAACCGCAACAACAACCGATGCAGCAGTACGCACCGCCGCCGCCGGCGGCGCCTGCCGCGCCCGCTGCTGAAACATCGCCGATCGAACAGCTCGAGCGCCTCGCCAAGTTGCGCGACAGCGGCATCGTCACCACCGAAGAATTCGAGGCCAAGAAGGCCGAAATCCTGAAGCGGCTCTGAGACGCAAGTGAACGCGCCGCTGCCCCCGACGCCGCCGTCCGGACGATCTGCGTTCTGCACCCAGTGCGGAGCGGCGTCCGAGGCGGGGGTGCGTTTCTGCCAGTCGTGCGGCGCAGACGGTCACGCCGCGCCAGCAGAGTCGCAGGGTTTTATGCCGAGCCACCACTGCAGCACCTGCGGCGGGGACGGGGCGAAGCTCCCGGACGTCGAGGTGATGTGCCGCGAGTGCCGGTGGCTGCGTCCGCTGGGCGTCGGCTATGTGCTGCCGGTGGAATCCTTCCTCTGGCGTCTCGACGCTGAAGCCATGATGCGTCTGCAGTCGCTGGGACCCGTCACGGCGGCGGCGCACCACATATCGGAGCGTTTCGGCCGGCCGTGGTTCGAAGCGTCGGTGAACGGCGTGCGGCTCTCGGAAAACCAGATGCCGGACGTGTTCGCCCTTGCCGTGCGGCAGGCGCGCATCGTCGGTCTAAACCGCATGCCGGAAATCTACGTCTCCGGTGAACAGATGTGGGACGCCAAGACCCTCGGCACCGATAGCTACGCCTTCGTCGTGCTCGGCTCGGTGCTCGTGAGCTTCAAGGGCGACGATCTCGCCTTCATGATCGCGCGCGAGATGGGACGGGTGAAGGCGGGCCACGCGGTCTGGCGGACGGCGTTCGAGCTGCTGATGGGCCGCAAGCAGTCGCAGCGCACCATCATGGGCGACGGCGTGATGCAGTTCCTCAACCCGGCGAAGATCGTCGAAAGCGCGTTCGAAGCGCCGCTGATGGCGTGGGCGCGGCATTCGGAAATCACGGCGGATCGCGCGGGCCAGCTCGCGCTCGGCAACCTCGATACCGCGCGCCGCGTGCTGTTGCAGTGGACGCTGAAATCCTTCCCGATCCACGCCCGTCTCAACATGGAGGACTGGGTCCACCAGGAAGACGAAAGCGACGACGTCACCATGCAGGCCGTCGAGGCGACGATGAGTTCGGTTCCGTTCATCGCGCGTCGCCTCAAGCTCGCTCGCGAATTCCACGGCGGCGAGGATCACAAGGGCTGGCGCGCGGTGATCGAGCACTATGACGCCGAAGACCGGCGTCTGCGTCCGCCGAAGGAGATCAAGGCGACCGGCGGCGGCAAGAAGGAAAAGGCGGGCGACGACACGGTGCGTCTCACCTGCGTGTCCTGCCAGGCGCCCATGCGCGTGAAGCGCACCGCGCTGGTGAGCGACAAGCCTGTGAACGTCCGATGCCCGAATCCGGCGTGCGGAAAAGTGCTCGCGGTGAAGCCGAAGAAGCCGGCCGAACCGCGTCCCGACCAGGTCGGTGATTGACGGAGGAAATGACGATGGCCGACGAGAAGGAATCCGGCGGCGGTCTGTTTGGCCGCATCGGCGAAGTGACGAGCAAGGTGGTCGAGGGCATTGGTCCCGCCATCACCAACATCGCGCCCGCTGTGCAGTCGTCGTTGCAGTCCGTCGCCGATACCATCGGCGAGGGCGCCGCGAACGCTGGTGCGGCGTTGCAGGAGGGCGAATTCGACGTAAGCGAAGCCCCGGACCAATCATCGAGCGAAGCCACGGTAGAGGCGGGAGCCCTGGTGCAGGGCGCAAGGGAAGCTGCAGAGGCCTACGAAGCCGGCGACGACGGCCAGACCGGTCGCGCCGCGAACGCGGCCCAGAACCTCGCGCAGACCGCCCAGCAGGCCGTGCAGAACGCGCAGTCCGCCGCAGCGCTCCAGCAGGTCGAGACACAGCACGCCGCCGCCGTCGTGGATGAGCAGGCTGAGGTCGAGGTGCAGGTCGACGAGCGCCAGGATCAGGAAGCGGCTGCGCAGAAGAAACGCGAAGAGCAGGAGGCCGAAGCCGCCGCCGATCGCGAAGCGCAGAACAAGGAATTCCAGGACCGGCAGCAGGAACGCCACGAAGCCGAGATGGAGCGCATCGAGGCGGAGGCTGAGGCCCGTGAAGCCGAAATTGAAGCCGAAGCGGAGGCTGAGGCCGAAGCCGAGGAAGACGACGACGAGGATGACCCGTATTCCGAGTGAGCAACGCCTCTAGAAGCAGAGGAGATTGAAGATGGCAGAACGCACGATCGACAGCCTGTTCCCCACCGAGGGCACGAGCGAATTCCAGCTGCAGATGGCGGCGCTGTCGGACGGCGCACAGGCGTCCGCGCGCAACGTGATCGAACAGGCGGCCGCCGACGGCACGCTCGACGATCTCGATCTCGACGAAGTCGTCACCAACGCCCGCGACGCCGACGAGGCGCGCGAGACGGCCGAGGACCTCCAGGTCCAGCAGGCCGAGAAGGCGGCGGACGGCGACTACGAGGGCGCGCGCGAACTGTCCGACAAGGCTGAATACGAGCTGAAGGAAGTCGAAGCGAAGGGCGACGATGTCCTCGAAGCGCAGGTCGCGATCAAGGACGCCGACTACGAGCAGATGGATCTCGACAACGCCGACTACCATCAGGAAATCGCCGACGAGAAAGTCGACAGCGCGGTGGACGCCGCCGAAGATGGCGACTTCGAAACGGCTGAAGAACTCTCCAACGATGCGGCGGACGAAGTGGAAGTGGCGGCCGACTACGGCGGCGGCGTCGACGATGTCGAAGACGCCCAGGAAACCGACAGCGCCGACACGGGCGTCGACGAGACGGTCTGAAGGTTCAGCCTCAAGAGAAGGAAAGGCCCCGGCGAGAGCCGGGGCTCTTTGCGTTCAAGGCGATCCTGGTTCAACGCGCGGCGGGGCGGCGTCTCAGTTTGAAATGTCAGCCGGGAAGCGCGGAGAGGAAGTGGGCGCTAAGCCGCCGTTCAAGGGGCGGCGCATGAACGGCAGGAATTCGCCGACAACGGACGTTTGTCAGAAAGGCGCGGACGCTCGCTTGTACCAAAGCCAGATCAGCCAAGCTGGCAACGCAAAGGCAATCAGCGCCTCAATCCAACCAACGAAGGTATTGGCGCCGCTTGCGACGGTTAGCAGCGCGATCATTCGCGCCTCGAACGCCGCAACGGTAAGCGCCAGCCCGCAGATCAGTATCGTTGGCCAGCGGCGCTCGGGGCTTGGTGTTGCAATCCACACGGCCGCAGACATACACGCCCACCCAAACAGCTTGTATGCATAGTTGGCGGCAATCTGTGAGCTAGACGCGAAGAAGAACTGGCCCGCGTAGTAGTCGGCAGCGAGCCAAACAAAAGCGGCCAACATGGCGGCGACGCCAAACCTCAGCATTTCTAATGCTCCCGCCTCATCGTTGCCGAGAGATACAAGATTGACAATGTCCGCTTCGGGCCAAGATCAGCCGTTCGTCTCTCCGGCGCAACCGATCAGCACGCACGCGCCGGCAGTACTCCGCTGCACGACGCGCCCGCTCAGTTCACGATGATCGCGGCCTTCCACATCTGCGCGAGCTGCCGGAAGGGGACGGGCTGCGTGTAAACCGCCATCGGGTCGTTGATGTGCAGCACCGGCTCCACGCCGTTTTGCGTCTGAACGAACGACATCCCGCGCACCACGATCACATGGCCCGATTGCGTCCCCTGTTGCTGGATCGCGATGATCACCGGATGGCCGCTGGCGAGCGTCTTGTAGAGCGTCATCGGATCGGTGGGCTCGGCGATGCTGGAGGGGCGGCCGCCGAACTGCTGGATCAGCGTGCGGATCTGGTCGAGCGAACCCGTCGTCACGCACTGCTGGTTGTAGCCGTTGCAGCACACGCCCGGCTCTGCGCCGTTCGCCATCGCCACCAGCGCGCACTGCGCCGGCGTGTTCTGCTGGCCGCGGAGCGAATAGATGATCTGTTGCGACACCGCCGCCCAGCACCACACTTGGGTTTCCTGGCGCAGGTTCTGGATCGGCAAATCCACCGGCGGCGGGATCGGTTCGCCGGGCTTGGGCTGCCAGACGCCGGTGTTCGGCTGGTAGTTGGCGTTCTGCTGGAAGAGCTGGTTGCTGCCTGAATCGTTGAAGAGCCTGCCGCCCGTCATCTGGTCCACGCCTGCGACAGCGACGACGAGCCCCAGCAGCGCGAGGCCCCAGCGTTTGCGGTTGGGCTTCTGCGGGCCGCCTCCCGGCGGCGGCGGTTGTTGCTGCGGCGTCGGTTGCGACAGGTGCTGCCAGCCGGTCATGCGAAACTCCTCCATCCACCAGTAAGCCTGAAGCGCATTCCCGCTGGTGAACGGGTCATTCAATAAAAGCGGATCGCAGAGGCGGGCGTCTTGCCCGCACAGACATCCAGGTTCTGGTTCAGAAGACCGAGCTGGGTCGTTTCGTCGAACGGCGTCAGCGAGCTGGCTTCCTTCAGCGAAAGAAACATCGTGCGTGCTTCCGTCCAGTGGGCGCAGGCCGTTTTCCGGTTGCCGGCGCGCCAGTTGATCGTGCCCAACACCATCACGTGGAAGGCGTGGTCGCGCAGCGTCCGCGGCTCGCGGGGGCTTTCCTCGTACACGCGGCGCGTCGCGGCGACGATGGCAGCCTCTTCACGGAGCGCCTCTGCGAATTGTCCGTTGGTGGCCAGCAGTTGCGCCAGCGCATCGCGCTGCAGCAGCATCATGCGGCGCAGGCTCTGGTCGCGGGATTCAATCTCGATCAGGCGATTGCCGTAGGCGAGGCTCTCGCGCACCCGCATGATCGCCGGCCGGATCCGCCCGAGGCTCTCCAGGGTGGTGGCGACCTCGTAGTTGTTGATGATGAGCTCTTTCATCAAGCTTGAGCGGTTCGGCATCCGTACCAGCGCCTCGCGCAGCAGGGCGTTCGCATCTTCGTAGACGACCAGCGCGCCGGCCTTGTCGCCCTGGTACCAGCGCGCGCTCGCCACCATCGCCATCGCGCGGGCCCGCCAGCGGGGGTATTTGTCGTCGAGACGCATGTCGCCGCGCCAGCCGTCGAGCGCCGCCAGCGCCTGCGCGCCGACCGCGCGCACATCGGCGAAACGCTCCTCCCAGTCGGCGATCTGCATCTGGCGCAGGTAGACGCCCTGCTGCGCATCGAGCCACTCCGCCGTGATGGGGACCGGTGGCGGCCCCAGCAGTCTGGCGGCGTCGTCGACCAGGGGCTTGGCGTCCTGCATGCGCTGGTCGGCCTGGATGACGATTGTCGCCAGCAGAAGTTTCGCCCGCGCGCGTTCCAGCGAGGCGCCGGGCAGGTCGATGGACTGCAGCATCGCGTCGGCCTGCTGGAGATTGTCGCGCGCGCTGTCGAGGTCGCCGAGATTTGGGCTGGTCGGCACGCCTTGCACTTCCGCGAGACGGATGTAGCCCGCCGCCGCCTCCAGGCGCAGCTCCTCCGATGTGCCCGGCGTGTGCACCAGATTGTCGAGATAGGTCTGCGCGACCCGCGCCAGCCGGAAACGCGTCTCCGTCGTGCCCGGAATCTGGGACAGCGCGTCGTAAAGGTCGAAGATCTGGAACTTCGACAGCGCCCGCACTTCCGAGAAACGCTGCTCCGCCTCCGCACGGGAATGCTCGGCATTGTTGTAGAGCACCACCGTCACGATCAACGCGAACGTGAGACCAAGCAGCGCGGCGATGGTCGCGGCCACGCCCAGCTTGTGGCGACGCACGAAGAGCGCCGTCTCGTAGCGCCAGTCGCGGTCGCGCGAAGCGAGCGGGCGCAGCGCGAGCCAGTTTTCGAGGTCGATGGCGAGCGCGCTGGCGCTGGCGTAGCGGTGATCGGGGCGCGGATCGGTCGCCTTGGCGACGATGAAGGCGAGATCGCCTTCAAGGACTTCGGCGCGGGGATCGCCGGGCTCAAGCGCGTCGGTCAGCGAGAGCGGCAGGCGCGCGGCGGCGTCACGCGGCGCGCCGGTGAGAAGCTCGAACAGCATTGCGCCAAGTGCGAAGACGTCATCGCTCGGTGTCGGTCTTTCGCCGGCGAGACGCGCAGGGCTCGAATAGGCAGGCGTCAACGGATAGGCGCCGGTTTCCATCGCAGCGTCTGGCGCCTGCGCGGTCAACACTTGCGCGATGCCGAAGTCGAGCAGCTTCACCACGCCGTCGCGGTCGACGATGATGTTCGACGGCTTGATGTCGGCGTGGACCACGGACGCGGCGTGCGCGTGCTGCACCCCGGCGCAGACGTCGATCACCAGTTGCGCGACGACTTTGGGATCGAGCGCGTTCTTCTTCACATGCGCGTCGATGGGATCGCCCGTAAGCAATTCCATCACGAACCATGAAACGCCGGAGGGATCGGCGCCGCCGTCGTAGAGTTGCGCGATGTTCTTGTGGCGCAGCCGCGCCAGCACGCGGCGCTCGGTGTCGAAATAGGCGGCGGATGCGGCGGCGTAGAGGCTCGGCCGCAGCAGCTTCACCGCGACCGATTGATCGAACAGGCCGTCGTCGCGCTCCGCGCGCCAGACATCGCCCATGCCGCCAGAGCCGATGCGTTCGGTCAGCTTCCACGCACCGACGCGCTCGGGCGGCGCGATCTCGGCGAGGCGCGTGGCGCCTGCGGCGGGCATTTCCGTCGGGAAAGCGGTGGCGTGGCGCGCGGCGTTCAAGAGGGCGAGGGCCGCCTTGTGCAGCGCCGGGTCGTCGGCGCATTGCGCCTCGATCCACGCGTCCTGATCGTCCGGCGCTTCGAGGAGCGAATCCTCGAACGTCTTCATCGCGCGGCGTTCGAGGGCGAGGTCCATCGTCAGGGCTTGTCCGCTTCCGCGTCGGACTCCTGGCCGAGATCTTTGAGCAGCCACGCACGCGCGGTACGCCATTGCCGCTTCACGGTGGACTCCGACACGCCGTCCATCTGCGCGATCTCTTCGATCGTCAGACCGGCGAAGAAGCGCATCTCCACGAGCCGCGCCTTGTCGGGATCAATCGCGGCCAGCCGCGTGAGACTGTCGTCGAAGGCTTCCAGATCGAGCGGTGCGCGGGCCTTCTCGTCGGCGGCGTGATCGACCCAGCGGGTGACGACCGGCGGCGCCTGACGCTTCTGCGCGCGGAAGCGGCGGACCTCGTCGATCAGGATCTGGCGCATCACCCGGGCGGAGATCGCGAGGAAGTGCGTCCGCTCCTTCCACGCGATGCGGTCGAGGTGCAGCAGGCGGATCGCCGCTTCGTTGGCGAGTTCCGTGGGCTGGATGTTCAGTTTAGCGCCTTCGTCGCGCAGCACCCGGCGCGCCACCCGGCGCATCTCGTCGTAGTGCAGGGCAAGCAGACGGTCGCGCGCCTTGGGATCGCCCCGGCCGAAGCCGTCCCAGAGCGTTTTCAGGTCGATTTCGATGGGTTCCTGCTCGTCCATCGCCCTCAAGCCCGCAAATCAGCGAACATGAGTGTTATGCAATGATGCGGCCATGTCCAAGCCGCTCGCCCAAGCTGCTCAAGACATTGTGCGATCGGGCCGGCGGAAAATGCGTCGAATGCCGTGGAACTGTCGGCTAACCGGCAGAGCAGAGAATGGTGGAGCCGAGCGGGATCGAACCGCTGACCTCGTGAATGCCATTCACGCGCTCTCCCAACTGAGCTACGGCCCCGACGCATTGTGCCGGGCCGTTTGGGGCGGCCCGTTTCGCGAAGCGGGGTCTATACGCGCGCCCTCCGGCTGTTTCAAGGCGGCCGATTCAAGGCGCGATCGAGGGCCCCGTGCGGGTGCCTCAGATGGCCTGCCCGGCGCACCAGCCGGACGACCACGCCCACTGGAAATTATACCCGCCCAGCCAGCCGGTCACGTCCACCGCTTCGCCGATGACGAAGAGGCCAGGCACGTCGCGGGCCTCCATGGTCTGCGAAGAGAGCGCCCGCGTGTCGACGCCGCCGCGCGTCACTTCCGCCTTGGCGTAGCCTTCGTCGCCGACCGGACGGACAGTGAAGCCGGACAATGTTCGTGCAAGCTCGACGAGCGCTGCCTCGCGCAGGTCGGCCAGCGGTCGTTCGGCATCCTCGCGCCGCGCGGTAATGGCGTCCGCGAGCCGCGCGGGCAGCACCTCCCCCAGCACCGTTCGCGCCAGCGCCTTTGGTCGCGTGCGCTTGCGCTCCTTGAGGAACGCTTCCGCGTCGATGCCGGGCGCGAGATCGAGTGTCAGGTCCGCGCCGGGTCGCCAATAGCTCGACGCCTGCAGGATGGCAGGACCGGAGAGGCCGCGATGGGTGAAGAGGGCGGCCTCATGGAAACGCGCGCGCCCGACATGCGCGACGACATCCAGGGAGACCCCGCTCAGCGGTTTCATCCACGCAAGGTCTTCCTCGCCGAAGGTCAGCGGCACGAGCGCGGGTGCGATTTCTGTCAGCGGCAGGCTGAACTGCTGCGCGATGCGGTAGGCGAAATCCGTGGCGCCCATTTTCGGGATCGAAGGCCCGCCCGTGGCGAGCACGACAACGGGCGCTTCCGCCGCGCCGTTCGAGGTTTCGACGATGAAGCGGTCCGTGCGTTCAATGCCGTCGACGCGCACGCCCGTGTCGATCTGCACGCCGCCGCGCGCGCATTCGTCGAGCAGCAGGGCGACGATCTGGCGCGCAGAGCCCACGCCTTCGCAGAACAGTTGTCCGAGCGTCTTTTCGTACCAGGCGATGCCGTGACGCTCGATGAGGGCGAGGAAATCGGCGGCGGTGTAGCGGGCCAGCGCCGATTTCGCGAAGTGCGGGTTGTCGGAGAGGAAGCGGTCGGGCCGCGTTTCGCGGTTTGTGAAGTTGCAGCGACCGCCGCCGGAGATGAGGATTTTCTCGCCGGCGCGCGCGTTGTGCTCCAGCAGCAGCACGCGCCGCCCGCGCTGCCCCGCGACGCCCGCGCACATCAGGCCCGCCGCGCCGCCGCCGATCACGATGGCGTCGAATGTTGTCATGGCCGCAAGTGGACACGGACAGGGCGGCCCGGCAAGACAGGCGGATGATCGCATCTCCCGTCGCCATCCCGGTCATCGATACGCCGCGCTTCACGCTGCGCGGTCACACGCTCGAGGATTTCGAGGCGTGCGCGGCGATGTGGGCGCATCCGGACGTGATCCGCTTCATCGGCGGGCGGGCCTTTTCGCGGAGCGAAACCTGGGCGCGGCTGCTGCGGTATCACGGCCATTGGGCGCTGCTCGGCTATGGCTTCTGGGTCGTGGAGGAGAAGGGTACGGGCGCCTTCCTCGGCGAGGTGGGCTTCGCGGACTTCAAGCGCGACATCGAACCGCCCTTCGGCGACACGCCGGAGATGGGCTGGTCGCTGGCGCCGGCAGCGCACGGCAAGGGCGTCGCGAGTGAAGCCGTGGCGGCTGCGGCTGCATGGGCCGATGCGAACCTGAAGTCCGATCACCTCGTGTGCATCATCTCGCCGGAGAATGGCGCCTCGATCCGCGTGGCGGAGAAGACAGGTTTCCGCGAGGCGCGGCGCACGGAGTACGGCGGTTCTCCCACGATCGTTTTCGAGCGGCGGCGTTGAACGGCGTCGCCGCCAGTTTCGAATGTCTCGCGCAGCGAGGCATTGAACCGGCGGGCGAGATTTACGCGCGCATGTTTTCGGCATATCCCGCGACTGAAAAGCTCTTCGCCCGTGACACCGACGGCGGCATCAAGGCGCACATGCTGTACGAGGCGATCGAGGCGGCGCTTGATATCGAAAGTCCTCACGGCTACGGCGCGAACCTGATCGGCTGCGAGGTCGTGAACCACCAGAATCTCGGTGTGACGCCGGAGGTGTTCGTGTCGTTTTACGCCGTGATGCAGGAGGTCACAAAGGCGCACTGCGGCGAGGACTGGACACAGGCGATGGAAGCCGGATGGCGCGATCTCATCGCCCGCGTGGATGCCATCGTCGCCGAACGCCTTGCGGGCGCGCTTACGCCGTGAGGTCGCGGAGCTTGTGCTTCTGCACCTTGCCCGCGGCGGTGCGCGGGAAATCAGGCACGAACACATAGCGTTTCGGCGCCTTGTACGGCGCGAGCCGCGTGCGCAGGAACTGCGAGAGCTCGCTTTCGTCTGGCGCGGCGTGACCGGGCCGCAGCATGACATACGCCTCGCCGGTTTCACCCCAGCGCTCATCCGGTACGCCGATGATCGCGGCTTCGAGAATGTCAGGATGCTCGGCGAGCACGTTCTCGACTTCCGCCGGATACACATTCGAGCCGCCGGAAATATACATGTCCTTCGAACGCCCGACGATGAAGTAGTCGCCGTCTTCGTCGCGCCGCGCGAGATCGCCGCTCTTCAGCCAAATCCCCTCGTGAAACGCCTTCGCTGTTTCTTCCGGCTTGTTCCAGTAGCCCGGCGTAATGCTGGGCCCCGCGAACAACAGCTCACCCGTTTCGCCTTCCGCCACATCGACGCCTTCGGCGTCCACGAGGCGCACGCTGGTGAGAATCTGCAGTTTGCCGACGGTGCCGATCTTGTCCCACGCGCGTTCGGATTCGACGAGAAACGCCGTGGGGCCCGTCTCCGTCATGCCCATGCCGTTGCACACGCGCACACCGCGCGCCTTGTAGGTTTCGACGAGCACGTCCGGCAGCGGTGCGCCGCCGCAGCCCCAGTTGCGGACGTGGGACAGGTCGACGCTCGCGAACTTCGGATGCAGCGCGATCTGCTGGTAGATGGCGGGCACGGCGAAAAACAAGTCGAGGCGTTTGCCGGCGAGGAGATCGAGCATTTCGTCGGCGTCGAACTGCGGGGCGATCAGCGACGTGCCGCCGGCGATGAACACGGGCAGGGTGTGCAGGTTGACGCCGGCGGTGTGGAACAGCGGCAGGAAATTCAGCGTCACGTCTTCGCCGCGCAGGCCCGTCGCCTGACGCAGATTGACGTAGTTCGCCATCGCCATGCGGTAGGTCTGGATCACGCCTTTCGGCGCACCGGTCGTGCCGGACGTGTAGATCAGATACCAGCAGTCGTTCGACGGCCAACGATCGCGCGTCTTCAACGCCGCCGCCGATTCCACGCGCGCCTCGTAGCCGCCCGGCGCATCGAGCGCTATGCGCGCGGAGATGTTCAGCGCGGCAGCGGAGTCCGCATCTTCGACGCCGTAGAACAGCAGTTTCGGCGCGCTGTCGGCTACGAGGCCGGCCAGTTCGGCGGGCGGCGCGCGCCACGACAGCGGGACCATGATCGCGCCGGCCTTGGCGCAGGCGAACAGAATCTCGAAAAACGCGATGCGGTTACGACACAGCACGGCGACGCGGTCGCCTTCGCGCACGCCTTCCTCGGCGAGCAACTGCGCGACGCACGCGGCGCGATCGTTGAAGGCGCGATACGTCACACGACGTCCGGTGGCGAGTTCCTCGAACGCGATGCGGTCGGGCCCGAGCTCCGCGCGCTTGGCGGCGATATCGAACAGAGCGTCGCCGATCATGACTTGGCCTTTCGCGGCGCGAAGGGCGGGCGGGGCGCGAGGCCGTTCTCGATGAGATCGCCGGCGGCGGCGCCGATTTCGGCGATGTCGACGTCGTCGCTCCAGATCGCGTAGCGCCAGCCGAGGAAGGAGCCGATGCCGATCAGCGCCCAAGCGCGCTCTTCGTGGTCGCCATCGCTGATCTCGCCGCGGGCGGCGGCCTCCTCGAGATTGCGCCGGTAGGCCTCCGCGAAGGTCTCGTAATAGGCGCGGTAGGCGTCGGGGGCGACCGAGTGCGCCTCGGTGATGATGCGGTGCAGGTTTTTGTGCTCGCGGACGAACTCGATGTAGGCGGTGACGCCCACGCGCTCGGCGGTGAGGCGGTCCGGGGCGCCCTTGATGCGGTCTCCGATCCAGCCCCGGGTGAGGCGGCCCATGTCGGCGACCAGGGCCCGAAAGATGGCCTCCTTGGAGTCGAAGTAGACGTAGAACGTCCCGATCGAGAGCCCGGCCCGGCTGGTCACGCCGGCGATCGAGGCGTCGTGGAAGCCCCGTTCCCCGAACTCCAGGGCGGCCGCGTCCAGCAGCTTGCGGAGGGTTCGCCGACCCCGCTCGGTCTTGGGGGCCTTGGCGTTTTCCGCCTGTGTCCCGGTCTGTGTCTCTGGGGACGCACCCGTGCTGATTTCGCCGTCACCGGCCATGGTTTCCATCCCTCGAGCCGAACTTGAACATTGACTCATGTTTCATTTAACCGGTAAGCAGCAGGACAAGACAAGACAAATCGAGTGTCGCCCAAGCGGCCGTCCTGAGGAAGCAAAAGAGGTCATGCCGCTCTTCGAAGCGCCCGGCCGCGCGCCTTTGGCGTATGCGGATGAAGGCCCCCGCTCGGGGCCTTCGGCGCCGTTGCTGCTGATCCATGGCTGGGCCGCGTCGGGCGCCTTCTTCCAACCCCAGATCGACCACTTCGCCCGCACCCGCCGCGTCATCGCGCCGGATCTGCGCGGCCACGGCGGTTCCCGTTCCGGCCCGACGCCTACGATCGTCGGCATGGCCGACGATGTGGAAGCGCTGCTCGATCACCTCGGTGTGGATGACGCGATCGCCGTCGGCTGGTCGATGGGCGCCACGGTGCTCTGGAAACTGCTCGGCGAGGGGCGGGGTCAGCGGATCGCCGGCCTCGTCACCATCGACATGACGCCGTGCATATTGAACGACGTCGCGTGGCGGCTCGGACTTGCGGACGGTTTCGATGCGCTCGACTGCGCGCGCGCCGTGGTGCGGATGAAAGAAGACTGGAAACAGTTTTCCACGCGCGTCGCCGCGAATGCGCTTGCCGGAGAGAAGCCTGCTCCAGCGCTGTTGCGCGTGTTCGAAAAATCCTTCGCCGACAATGACGCCGAATTGATGGCGGCGGCGTGGGACTCGCTCTGCAATTCGGACCTGCGGGCTGTTCTGGCAGACATCGATACGCCCATGCTGGTCACGCACGGCATGCGCTCGAAACTCTACACGCCGGCTGTCAGCACATTTGTCGCCGAGGCTGCGCCGAACGCCGCGCGCGCGCCGTTCCACGCTTCCGGCCACGCGCCGCATCTCGAAGAGCCCGAGCGGTTCAACCGCTTGCTGAACGAATTCGCCGCCATCCTGTCGGGCCAGGATGTGCGTCGTGACATCAGACGTCTCGGCGAACACGCCGCAGCGCATCAAGCCTAGGGGAAGAGGGAAATGACCATGAAGGACCGTTCCATGAAATACGCGCTGCTGCTGGGCGCCATCGCTGCGACGCCGTTTGCGTTCGTCGCGCCCGCCATCGCGCAGGAAGCGCCGGCGGTGGAGGAAGACTCCACCGAGATCGTCGTCACCGCGCGTCGTCGTGCGGAATCGCTGCAGGATGTGCCGCTCGCGGTCACCGCGATCACCGGCGAACAGCTGGAAGCGACCGGCGCCGCCGACATCACGATTCTCACGCGCACGACGCCGAACGTCACGTTCGAAACGTCGCGCGGCACCAATTCCACGCTGACGGCCTTCATCCGCGGCGTCGGCCAGCAGGATCCGGTCTGGGGCTTCGAGCCGGGCGTCGGTCTGTATGTGGACGACGTCTATATCTCGCGTCCGCAGGGCGCGCTGCTCGACGTGTATGACGTCGAACGCCTTGAAGTGCTGCGCGGTCCGCAAGGCACGCTCTATGGCCGCAACACCATCGGCGGCGCGATCAAGTACGTCACGGCGCGTCTCGCCGACGATCCGAGCCTCAGCGCAAAGGTCAATGTCGGCAGCTACAACCAGCTCGACGGCATCGCCTCCGGCTCGATCCGTCTCTCCGACCAGTTCGCGGTCGGCGGCGCCTTTGCGGCGCTGACGCGCGACGGCTTCGGTCGCAACGTCAACACGGGCGCCGAGCACTACAACAAGGACGTCCAGTCCGGCCGGGTCTCGCTGGAATTCACGCCGAGCGACAATTTCTTCCTGCGCCTCGCCGCCGACCGCACCGAAGACAACTCCAACGCCAAGCACGGCCACCGCGAACTGGCGAGCCGCAACGGCCTCTTGCCTGTCCTGCCGGATGTCTATGACACCCGCGCCGGCGCCGGCGACATCAACTACGTTCTCACGCAGGGCATGTCCGCCCAGGCGGAGTGGACGGTCAACGACTCGCTCACGCTGAAGTCGATCACGGCGTATCGCGAAGGCGAATCCACCACGGCTATCGACTTCGACGGCCTCCCGCAGCGCGACCTAGACGTGCCGGCGTTCTACGCTGACGAGCAGGTGTCGCAGGAGTTCCAGGCGCTGATCGACGTCGGCAATCTCTCGGGCGTCGCCGGTGTCTACTACCTGAACGGCATCGCCGACGGCGCGTTCGACACCGTGCTGAGCAGCCTTGGCGTGACCGTCAACGTCTACGGCAAGATGAAGACGATCTCGACGTCGGTGTTCGCCGACCTCACCTACGACTTCACCGACCAGTGGAGCGTGTCGCTCGGCGGCCGCTACACCGAGGATCAGAAGACGGGCACCGTGGTGCGCGCCAACTATCTGGGCCTTGGGTCGCCGCTGGTGTCGGGCACCACCAACCCGCGCCTCGGCGGCTTCGCCACCAACTTCACCCGTGAACGCACCGACGAGAAGTTTTCGCCGCGCGTTTCGGTGAACTTCGAGCCGAACGACAACCTGTCGCTCTATGCGTCCTACTCGCAGGGCTTCAAGTCGGGCGGGTTCGATCCGCGGGCGAACTTCTCGGCCACCAACGTGGCCCTGCAGCCGACCGTGCTTTCAGGCTTCGCGCCGGAAACGGTCGACTCCTTCGAACTTGGTCTCAAGGGGACGTTCTTCGATCGCCTCACGCTGCGCACCGCCTACTTCTTCTCGAAATACGAGGACCAGCAGGTGACGGTGCAGCAGGGCGCCGACACGAACTCCGACGGCATCAACGACACCTTCGTGTCGACCGTGCTCAACGCGGCGTCTGCGGAATACCAGGGCGTGGAAATCGAAGGCTCGCTCGACATCGTCGACAACCTTCGCGCCAACTTCTCGCTCGGCTGGATCGATGCGTCGATCGACGAGGTGATCTCGGCGGGCGTGAACGTCCAGACGGACGCCAACCCGCTCAACAACTTCGTCGCGCAGAACACGCCGGAATGGACGGGCTCGCTCGGGCTTTCCTACAACGCGAGCCTCGGCGACCTCGGCAATATCCTGTTTACGGGATCGGGCTCGTATCGTTCCGAGTATTACATCTTCAGCGGCCTCTTCAACCAGGGCTTCGCCGCCGGCGCGAGCCCGCAGTACCCTGCAGGCGGACCGAAGCTCGATGCGGACTCCGTCACGCTGCTTGATCTCAGCGCGGTGTGGACCTCGTCGAACGGCCACCTCACGGTCGGCCTGCACGGCAAGAACTTGAGCGACGAACGCTACCGCACGGCGCTCTACAACTTCGCCTACCCGCCGGCGGGCTTCCTCGGCTTCGACAGCTCGTACACGGCGTTCTACGGACCGCCGCGCACGGTGACGGCGACGATCGGCGTGAAGTTCTAAGCGTCGTTTCCTCCTCGGATAGACACCATTGGCCGGACGTGAGAGCGTCCGGCCACTTTTTTGCGGGGCAGGTGGGCGACCATGACAACCGAAACGCCAACGGCGAGCGCCGGCTATCGCAGCTATGTCTTGTTTGCGCTGATCGTCGTCTACACGTTCAACTTCATCGACCGGCAGATTCTCGGCATCCTCGCGATACCGATCCAGGCGGATCTCGGGTTGAGCGACACGCAACTCGGTCTTATGCGCGGCGTGTCATTTGCGCTGTTCTATTCCACGCTCGGCGTGCCGGTGGCGATGCTGGCGGATCGCTGGAACCGGGTGCGCATCATGACCATCGCGCTCACCCTGTGGAGCGCCTTTACCATGGTGTGCGGACTGGCGACCAATTTCACGCAGATGTTTCTGGCGCGCATGGCGGTGGGTGTGGGCGAGGCGGGCGGTGTCGCGCCGGCCTACTCCATCGTCAGCGACTATTTCCCGCCGGATAAGCGCGCGGGCGCGCTCGGCGCCTATTCGTTCGGCGTGCCGCTCGGCAGCGCCATCGGCATCGTCTTCGGCGGTGTCATCGCGACCGTGCTCGACTGGCGTTCGGCGTTCTTCATCGTCGGCGGTCTGGGCATCCTCATCGCGCCGATCTTCCTGCTCACCGTGCGCGAACCGAAGCGTGGCGGCTTCGACGCTGTGGGATCGAAAACAACGGCGGCGCCGTTCGGCGAAGTGATGGCGACACTTCTGAAAAAGCCGAGCTTCTGGCTGCTCTCGATTGGCGGCGCATTTTCCTCCATCGTCGCCTACGGCATGTTCGCGTGGATGCCGGCCTTCCTCGTGCGCCTGTTCGGCGACGAGTTGCCGGGCGCCATGAGCTGGGTGCCGTCGTTCCTCATTCCGCCGAACGCGGGGCCTGTGCTTTACGCGGCGTACTTCTACGGCGCGTTGCTGGCGGTGGGCGGCGTGTTCGGTATCTGGCTGGGCGGCGCGGTGGCGGATCGCTATGGCGCGAAGTTCAAGGGCATCTATGCGCTGGCGCCAGGCGTGGCCTTCCTGCTCACCGTGCCGTTGATGATCTTCGGTCTGAACACCAATTCGCTCGTGACGACATTCTTCGCTTTCCTGCTGCCGACGGCGTTTTCGCTGGCATGGCTCGGACCGGCGCTGTCGGCCTTCCAGAACATGGTCGGCCCGAGCATGCGCGCCACGTCCGGCGCCACGTTCCTGCTGATCAACAACCTGATCGGCCTCGGCTTCGGCGACTTCTTCATCGGCCGCATGTCGGATTTCTACAAGACCGAGTTCGGCAACGAGTCGCTGCGCTACTCTATGCTGACGGCGGTCGGCTTCTATGTCGTCGCGGCCATCCTCTACTTCATCGCCACGCCGCGTCTGAAGAAGGACTGGCACTACGGCGACGCTCAGTCCGCGCCGGCGCCATCCGGGGGATAGGTGCGCCAGCGGCCTTCGTGGTCGCAGACTTCGCAGCTCGTCTCGCCCATGCGCACGGCGGGACGAGAGAGGGGGGCCTTTGCGGCGCCGCCGGGAATGTCGAGCACGTAAGCGGGCTGGCAAAGACCCGAAGCGCGCGCACGCAGGGCTTCGGTGAGATCCTGGCCCTGCGCAATGTCCGTGCGGAAGTGGGATGTGCCGCGCGCGAGGTCTCCGTGGTGGAGATAATAAGGCTTCACCCGCGCTGCAACGAGCGCGCGCATCAAATTTTCCAGCGTGGTGATGTCGTCGTTGACGCCTCTCAGCAACACCGTCTGGCTCAGCATCGGAATGCCTGCGTCCACGAGACGTCCGATGGCCGCGCGCGCATCGTCGGTGATCTCGCGCGCATGGTTGGCGTGCAGGGCCACATAGACCGCCTTGTCGCATTTCAGCGCCGCGACGAACTCATCCGACACCCGCGCCGGGTCGACGACGGGCATGCGCGTGTGCCAGCGGATCACCTGCAAATGCGGAATGGCGGCGAGGCGCTGTGTGACGTCGCGCACGCGGCGCGGCGACAGCACGAAGGGATCGCCGCCGGTGAGGATCACTTCCCAGATTTCCGGGCGGCTCTCGATGTAGGCGAGCGCGGCGTCGAGTTTTTCCGGCGTGATCGCCTCGCTCTTGCCGGGGCCGACCATCTCGCGGCGAAAGCAGAAGCGACAATAGACCGGGCAGACGTGCGTGATCTTCAAAAGGCAGCGGTCGGCGTAGCGATGCACCACGCCTTCGACGGGCTCATGCGCGTGATCATCGATAGGATCGACGCGTTCCTCCGGCATCTCCAGAAGCTCGCGCACATCGGGGCGAAACTGGCGCGCGATGGGATCGGCCGCGTCCGCAGGATCGATGAGCTGTTCCATCGCCGGCGTGATCGCCACGGCGTAGCGGCGCTTCACCTCGTCGATCAGCGATGCATGTGTCGCGCCGTCCGCCATCGTCAGAAAACTCCAGTGGCGGCGGCATAGCGTGCGAGACGCGGCGCGGGAAGCACGCGCAACGTCACAGCGGCGCCCACAGCACGTCCTCGATGCGCGCAGCGCCCGTGGCGAGCATGACGAGGCGGTCGAAGCCGAGCGCGCAGCCGCTCGCGGGCGGCATGTGGGTCAGCGCCTCGAGGAAGTCTTCGTCGATCGGATAGCTTTCGCCGTAGAGGCGCTGTTTCTCGTCCATGTCGGCGGTGAACCGGCGACGCTGTTCGACGGCGTCCGTGAGTTCGCCGAATCCGTTGGCGAGTTCGACGCCGCAGGCATAGAGCTCGAAGCGTTCTGCAACGCGCGCATCCTTCGGCGAAGGGCGGGCGAGGGCCGCTTCCGGGATCGGATAGTCGCAGAGGATCGTGGCGCGGCCGATGCCCAGATGCGGCTCGATGCATTGCACCAGGACACGGGAGAACAGGTCGCTCCATGTGTCGTCGTCGCCGATGCGGACGTCGCAGATGTGCATCTGCTGGGCGAGCGCATCGCGGTCTCCCACGCCGTTGTCGATGGTGACGAGCAGATTGAGCCCGGCGTATTTCGCGAAGGTTTCGGAGACGGGCAGGATTTCCGGCGACGCAAGGGGATCGCACGTGCGGTCGCGCCAGCGCAGCGCCGTTGCGCCCGTGGCGTCAGCGGCGATGGCGAGGAACGCGGCGCAATCGTCGAACAGCGCTTCGTAGGGCGCATGTGTACGATACCATTCGAGCATCGTGAATTCGGGCGCGTGCAGGGCTGAGCCAGACTCGCGATTGCGATAGACAGGGGCGAACGCGAAGATCTTTTCCTCGCCCGCCGCGAGCAGCTTCTTCATCGCGAATTCGGGCGAGGTGTGGAGATAGAGGTGACGCGCGTCGCCTGCGTCGTCGCGCAACTGCGTGGCGAAGGCGTGCAGGTGCGTCTCGTTGCCGGGCGAGACGCAGAGCGCGCCGGGATCGGTCTCGGTGAAGCCGCCGCGTTCGAGGTGCGCGCGCAGCGCGGCTTTCACGCGATTGCGCGCCAGCAGCAGCGGGCGCCGGTCGGCGTGACGCGCGGAGGAGTGCCAGGGGGACATGCGCGCGGCTTACACGATCGCGCCGCCAGCACCGAGTGCCGCACGCGTTTTCACGCTGCGGGCACCAATGGGAGGGCCGGGGACGCGGACGACATCCGCGAATTTGGTAGTGAGTGAGATGCGACTGCCGTCCGCGTCCCCGTGACCGTTTCGCGCCAGCATGTCACCGGGCCTTTATCGGACCCATGCACAGTCAGGCCGACGCGCGTGCAGGTCTGCGCTGTTC
>JAWXBS010000170.1:0-8028 GCA_034440275.1 Alphaproteobacteria bacterium | reverse complement strand
TGCGCCAGAAGCCCGCGAGGGGGATGTCGAAAACGTCGAACTTCGCTTGTCTCTGCATCTGCCCCTCCTTTCCTGCTCAACGGGCGAAGGGAGAGTGACAGGGGGGTGCGACCCGGTCGGATTGTTTTTGTGATTTTTATTGTTTGCGAGCGCGCAGGCTTTGCGCGCCATGAAGGGATTTCTGGCGGCGCGTCCAAAGGCGAGGGGAAATGAACTCCGCAGTCCCCCTACCTGTTCGTACTTTTCGCTCTAGAAGCGCAATACCCTTCTCCCCCGCGAGGGGGAGAAGGGCTAGAATGCGACGAACCTCACCGACGAGCGACCACCCATGACCACACACCGCATCTACGCGATGAGCTTCGCGAGCGTTTATCCGCACTATGTCGCCAAGGCCGAGAAGAAGGGGCGCACGAAGGCCGAGGTCGACGAGATCGTGCGCTGGCTGACCGGCTACACGCAGAAGGCGCTCGAAAAGCAGATCGAGAAGAAGACGACGTTCGAGGCCTTCTTCGATCAGGCGCCGCGCATGAATGAGTCGCGCGACCTGATAAAAGGCGTGGTCTGCGGCGTACGCGTGGAAAACGTCGAAGAACCACTGATGCGCGAAATCCGCTATCTCGACAAACTCATCGACGAACTCGCCAAGGGCAAGGCGATGGAGAAGATCCTGCGGGCTTGAGGCTCAATCGCCGGTGAAGTTCGGCGCGCGCTTTCCCAGGAAAGCGCGGATCGCTTCCTGGTGATCTTCCGTCGTGGCGGCCAGCGCGAACTGGTCGAGGTCCATGACGCTGGTGGCGCGATGCAGCGCGGTCGCGGCGGCGTTGACGCCGGCTTTCGCCATGCGCGCGGCGACGGGCGGGAGCGCCGCGATCTTCTCCGCCCACGCACGCGCCGCGTCGAGCGTCCCGCCATCCGGCGTCACAAGATCGACAAGTCCCCAGCGATCGGCCTCTTCTGCACCGACCTTTTCGCCGAACAGCGTCAGTTTCTTCGTCCGCGCCGGACCGATCAGCGTGACCAGACGCGGCAGCGTGCGCCAGCTCATATTCATGCCGATAGGCACTTCCGGCAGCCGCAGGTGCGCGCCCGCGCCGATGATGCGGAAATCGCACGCGACGGCGAGCGAGAGCGCGCCGCCGATGCAGAAGCCTTCGATGGCGCAGATGGTGGTCTGCTCCAGTGTTTCCCACGCGTCGCAGAGATCGGGTCCGGCCTTCAGCATTTCGCGGCGTTCGATCAACGGCGCCGACGCGCGCTTCGCCTGCGCCGGGTCCTTCAGGTCCGCGCCCGCCGAAAACGCGCCCTCGCCGGTGAGGATGATCGCGCTCGTCGTCGTGTCGCGCGCCAGCGTGCGCGCCGTTTCGGTCAGCTCCGCCATCAATGCCGCCGACAGTGCATTGCGCCCGTCGCCGCGCGAGAAGCGGACAGTGGCGACGCGGCCTGCGCGCTCGACGGTGACGAAGCTCATCGCGCCGCCTCGTCGCAGTACTGCGCGAGTTCCACGTCGAGCGCGGTGACGCCGTCGGCGTCATGCGTCGCGAGCAGCACATCGACCTTGTTGTAGACGTTCAACCATTCCGGATGGTGGTCCATCTGCTCAGCCTTCAGCGCCACGCGCGTCATGAAGGCGAAAGCCGTCTTGAAGTCCGCGAACTTGAAGCCTTTGACGATGGCGTCGCGGCCGGACGCCACCTGCCAGCCCTTCAGTTGCGCAGTCGCTGCGGCGGCGCCGATCTTCGTGCGATCCATGTGTTTTCTCCGTTCCTTGCATCCTAGCGCGACATGTGACGAGCGTCACGGCGCCTCGGCGTCAGCCCTGCTTGAATGCGGGCGTTGAAGAGGAGCATCCCCATGATCCGCACCGCCATCATCTCTGTCGTCGCTGCCTGCAGCTTCTTCGTCGCCGCGCCCGCGCAAGCGTCCGTCGATCCCTACAAGGATCGCCCGACCATCACGGTGAAGATTGGCGATCTCGATCTCGCCGACGCGCGCGATCGGGAAGTCTTGGTGCGCCGCGTCGAGCGCGCCGCGCGCCGGATCTGTGCGTCTGAACTGACGCGCCGCGAACGCCGCGAATGCGCCGCCGAAACCGTCGAATACACACTCAACCTCGTCCCCACGCATGTGCGCCGTGCGTTCGCCGCCGCGAGCGACCGGCGCGAGAGCTTCATGCTGACACAGAAGTAATCCGATCGGCGCGCCTCCAAAGCTGTGGCCTGCTGCATCTCGTGAGCAGGCCACACACGAGCCTGAGGAGAAAACGCCATGAACCGCACCGCCAACATCTTCGTCGCAACCGTCCTCGCCGTTGGCGCGATGACCAGCGTCGCGGCTGCTTCGGATCCGTACAAGGATCGCCCGCAAGTGGTCGTGCAGATCGCCGATCTCAACCTCGATCGTCCCGCCGACCAGGCTGAGCTGGTGAAGCGCGTCGACCGCGGCGCGCGTCAGATCTGCCTTGATGCCGCGACGCGCATGGATGGCGCCAAGTGCGCCGCCGAAACCATCGAGTACACCCTGACACTCGTGCCCGCGCACGTGCGCCAGGCTTACCTGACCGCGAGCGAACGGCACGAGAGCTTCGCGCTCGCGCAGAACTGAAAAGTCCTGCCGACACGGTGGTCCGGAAAAAGCGCAGGGACCGGCTTTCGCGCCGGTCCTTGCTGCAGTTTATGCGACAGGCAAACCCGTCGCGGCCTGAAGCTCTGCGAGCGCCTGCGCTTCGGTCTCCACCTTGATGGTGGTCATGCCCATCGCGCGCGCGGGTTTCAGGTTGACGCCGAGATCGTCGAGATAGACGCAAGCCTTCGGATCGACATCGAGCGCCTCGCACATGAGCGCGTAGATGCGCGGATCGGGTTTGCGCAGGCCCACCTTCGAGCTTTCGATCACGTGGTGGAAGCGCGCCATGATGGCGGCGACCGCTTCGGCTTTGTCCATGCTGCCGGCCATGCCGGCGCCGGAACCTGTCTTCACGTTGTTGGTGATGCACCCGACCTTGAACGCTGCGCGGCACGCTTCGAGCGCTGCCACCACTTTCGGGCGGATGTCGCCGGAGAGCAGGGGCAATACCTCGGCGCCGCGGATGGCGTGGCCGAGCGCGGTGCTTTCCTCGAGAAAGAGCGTGTCGAAGCGCGCGGTGTCGATCTCGGCGCGTTCGAAGAGGGCCCAGGCGTTGGCATCGGGATTGGTGGCGTTCACGCGGCGCATGAAGTCCTTCGGGATGCCGCGCTCGGCCTCGTAGCGGTTGAACGCCTCAAAGGGGGAGGAGGTCAGGACCCCGCCGAAGTCCCAGATGACGGCCTGCACGGACAAGATCTGCTCCTTAACGCAGTTTTGAGGCTGACGTGCCTAGACTGGCCGATCCGGGAGCGCAAACGCCCCCGCCAAGCATTGGGAGGGTTCGATGACCCGTTTCCTCGTCTCCGACGAAAACCCCGGCGGCTACAAGCTGGAGGACATCCTCACCACGATCCGCGCGGACGTGCTGAAGCGCTCCTCGAAGGTGGCCATGGATGATCGCCCCGAGGCCCAGCACGTGGTGTCCAACAACATGGAAGTGCTCCAGCACCTTACGCGCGCCATCGAACTGGCCAAGGATTCAACGCGCACGCTGGACAAGGCCTTCGGGCCGTCCAGGGCGCTCGAAGGCGGCGCGCCGAGAGTAGGCGTGGCTTAGGCCGGCGTTACTCTCGCTCGCGGGGAGGGTGCACAACAAACAAAAAAAGGGCGGAGCCGCGAGGCCCCGCCCTTTGTCGTTTTGCAGGCTGATCGATCAGCCCTTGGTATGATCCTTCTGGATGCCGGTGGCGCCCAGATCGGGGTTCGGCTCGTGACCCAGCACCGTCTCGCCCTTGGCCAGTTTCGAGTGCGACAGGCCATAGACGAAGTAGAGCGCAAAGCCCCCGACCAGATAGATCAGGAAGAAGTTGCGCGTCGGCGTGTGCGCCATCAGCGACATCAGCAGGAAAACGCACATCAGCGCGCCGAGCGTGGCGACGACGAGCATCACCGGCAGCGGCATGTTGAAGGGACGCTTCATGTTGGGTCGCGCAAACCGCAGGTAGATCACGGTGATGCAGATGATCGCGAACGCCGCCAGCGTGCCGACGTTGGTGAGGTTGGCGAGCGCATCGAGACCCATGAAGCCTGCGAAGCCGCACGCCAGCAGGCCGACGATGATCGTGTTGATCCACGGCGTCTTGAACTTCGGGTGGACGTTGGCGAACACCTTCGGGATCAGTCCGTCGCGCGCCATCGTGTAGAAGATGCGCGTCTGGCCGTAGAGCAGCACCAGCATGACCGACGAGAGACCGGCGATGGCGCCGACTTTCACGACCGTCGCGAACCAGGGCAGGTTGATGCGGTCCACCGCCATGGCGATGGGCGCGGGGTTGTCGAGCAGGGCGTAGGGCACGATGCCCACCAGCACCGCGCAGGTGAGGATGTAGAGGATCGTGCAGACGATCAGCGAGCCGAGGATGCCGATCGGCATGTCGCGCGCGGGGTTCTTGGATTCAGCGCCCGCCGTGGAAACCGCTTCGAAGCCGATGTAGGCGAAGAAGATGGTGGCGGCGCCGGTGATCAGGCCGGGTACGCCGTACTGCCCGGTGTCGGCGCCTGTCAGCACGCCGCCAAGGGCGCGCATGATCTGCGCACCGATACCCATGTCAGTGCCGGGCGGCGGGGCCGGGATCTGTTCGGGGATCAGCGGCGACCAGAGTTCCGGGTTCACATGCCCCGCGCCGATGACGATGAAGGCGACGACCACGCCGACCTTGATGAAAACGATCACGTTGTTGACCGTCACGGACTCCGAAACCCCGACCGTCAGCAGCAGCGTGACAGCGGCGATGGCGATCAGCGCCGGCAGGTTGACCATGCCCACGCCGATGACCGCGCCGGTGACGTGATCCTTGACCTCGACGCCTGGCGCAGCCTGCAGCGCGGCGGGAATATGGATGCCGTAATCACTGAGGAAGCTGACCACATAGCCCGACCAGCCGACCGCGACGGTGGACGCCGCAAGGCCGTATTCGAGCACGAGCAGGAGACCCATCACCCAGGCGACGATCTCGCCCATGGAGGCGTAGGAATAGGAGTAGGCTGAGCCGGACACCGGGATGGCGGCGGCGAGTTCGGCGTAGGCCAACGCCACCAGCGCGCAGAGCGTGCCGGTGATGACGAAGGAAATCATGATGCCGGGGCCGGCGAATTCGGCGGCGGCGCGGCCCGTCAGCACGAAGATGCCGGTGCCGATGATGCAACCGATGCCGAGCAGCACCAGGTTGAGTGCGCCGAGAGATTTCTTCAGTTCGCCGTGTTCGTGCTCGGCGTGCATCTGCTCCACAGACTTGCGGATGAAGATGCGAGCGAGACCGCTCGGCTTGGTTTGACCTGCCATTCCTGACCCCCGTTCCGACCCCTTAGGGGTCTGACGTTGCTTGATTGGGGCGGACGTTAGCTGCGACCTTGCGTCCGGGCAATGCGCGCGCGCCATGAGGTGCGATGGACGCAAAGAAGGGGGCGGCGGCGCCCGTTTCGCGAGCGCCGCCGCCAAGGACTTTGCGGCTGGAGGCCCCGCGAGGCAGCGCGGGGTCACTGGTGAAATACGGCTGGAGGCTCGATTGGATGCGGGTGGACGCCGTTTTCGTCACGGCGGGATATCGCGCCGGAACGTGACGCCGAACGGGCGCGGCGCGAACGGCTTCGGGAAACGGTCATGACGGGTCGGCGTGGCGTCGTGCGGCCGACGGGAAGGAAGGCAGGGCTAGCGCCAGGCTCGTCTATCGGAGACCTCAAGACTCCGCGTCTCCACGCGTGTTACCCACAAGTAATGGGGCGAGGGCTCCTTAGAGTTTGGGGAAGCAACATGGCGTCGAAGTCGGAAGATCGCCCCGAGCGGGCGCGCACGGGCCTGGCCGGCTGGTCGGCGATCATCGCAACGTGGGTCGGCATCATGGGCGCTTTCGGCGGCGGCTTCATGGGCCTCGCGAAGTACGGCGAGGAAGTCGACAAGATGGAGGACGGCAAGGTCGTCCAGACTTTTGCGCTCTTCGAAATGTTCAACAGCTCCGAGAGGCTCGCGAGCCGCCAGCGCATCTTCGACTTCATGCAGAAGGGCGGAGAGATGAACAACAACGACCTCTACGTCTTCGTGGACTTCTACGACGCGCTGCAGGTCTGCGTGGATCGCGATCTCTGCGACAAGGATTTGTCGGTGCGCCTGTTCCAGTCCTACGCGGTGCCGGTGTGGAGCGAGTTCGACACGCAGATCGTCGGCGGGCGGACAGAGAGCGATCCCCATTTCGGCGGCGGCCTGCAATGGATGGCGGGCCTGCCCGCGCCGGCGCCTTCGCCATCCGCCGTGACTTCCGAACCCGAGACGGCCGCCGAAGCTGCGGCGCCTGCAGCGGAGCCGGCATCGGAAGTTACGACGCCGCCGCCGGCGGCGCCAGAGCCCGTAGAGGAAAAGACGGCCGCGCCGTCGCCGTGAGCGCTGCCTAGCGCTTCAGCCCCAGCATGTTGCGCGCGACCACCCAGTGGTGGATTTCCGTCGGGCCGTCGTAGATGCGCATGTTGCGCGCCTGCGCCTGCATCATCTGCAGCGGCATTTCCTTGGTCATGCCCATGGCGCCGTAGAGCTGCATGGCGCGATCGACGGTCTCGAACGCGAGTTCGGTGCCGAACGCTTTGACCATCGACACTTCCGTGCGGGCATCGCGCTTCTGGTCGATCTTCCACGCGGCGTCATAGGCCATCAGCCGTGCAGCGTGTGTCTTTGTGGCGGCTTCCGCGATCCAGTTCTGCACCGTCTGGCGCTCTGACAAGGGAACTCCAAACGTAACGCGCTGCGGCGCGTATTCGATCATCATTTCCATGGCCCGCTGCGCGAGGCCTATGCCCCAGCACGCCATCTGCAGACGCCGCGTGTTGAGGCGCACCTGCATCGGTGCGAAGCCATTGCCCTCTGGCCCGAGCAGCTTGCCCGCATCGACGCGGCAATCTTCCAGCGCGACTTCGTAGGTGAACTCGCCGCCCAGCATGGGAATGCGGCGCAGCACGTTGAAGCCCGGCGTGCCCTTGTCGACGAGGAAGGCGCTCATGCCGCCGCGCGCGCCCTTTTCCTTGTCGGTGACGGCCATGACGATGGTGAAGTCGGCTTCCGCCGCGCGCGTCGTCCAGATCTTGCGGCCGTTGATGACCCAGCCGTTCCCGTCGCGCTCCGCGCGGGTCTTCATGCCGGCGGGGTCGGCGCCCGCGCCGGGTTCGGAGATGGCGATGGCGGAAATGGTTTCACCGCGCGCATAGGGCGCGAGGTATTGTTCGCGCTGTTCGTCGTTCACCGTCGCCATGAGCATGCGCAGGTTCGGGCTGTCGGGCTTCAGGTGATACGGCACGCAGGTGCGGCCCATCTGTTCGTTGACCGCCACCAGCGCCACCCACGGCAGGTCAGCCCCGCCCATTTCCTCCGGCGCATCGAGACCCCAGAGGCCCATGTCCTTGGCCGCCTTGTCGAGGCCCTTGCGCTCCTCGTGCGTGGGGTCGGCGCCCTCGCCGGCGGCGTCGCGCGCCAGCACGGCGCCCTCGAGCGGGATCATGTGATCGCGCACGAACCGCGCCGCGAGGTCGGCGATCATGCGGTGATCTTCGTCGAGTTCGAAATGCATCAGGGTCTCCCGTGGGAGACATCTAGATCAGCGCTCAGCCGAGAACCATGCCGATGGTGAAGGCGATGGCGAAGTCGAGGAGGCGGGCGAGGGACCAGGTCAGCATGGCTCAGGCTTTCTTGTCGGCGACGAGGCCCTTGGGGGCCTGGGGCTCGCTGATCGTGTAGGCGCCGAGGCCGCCTTCCCGGGGCAGGGAAAGCCCCGCCACGTGCGCCACGAATGTCGCCGCATAGAGCCGCGTCCGCAGGTTGGCGTCGCCGGCCCGGCGGCCGAAACGTCGTTTACCATCGGACGCGGAGAGCTGGCGCGGGTCCATGAGCCCTGCGATGCAACCGCCGGGCCAATGGTTCACGCAGGA
>JAWXBS010000169.1:0-3158 GCA_034440275.1 Alphaproteobacteria bacterium | reverse complement strand
TCGCGATGATCCATCCACGCATGTCCGTCTCCTGTGCTGTCCGGGGACCGCCATGCCACGGCTTCGTCAAAACAAAAACCCCTCCGGTACCGGAGGGGTCTTCGCTTCACGACTGCATCGACACTGTTACATGTCGGTCTGGCGCGAATAGTCCGAGACGAGTGTCGGCGCTTGGGACGGCGCGACCGCGACCTCGATGAAATCCGGACCCGCGTTCAGTTCGGCCGCGACCACCGTGTGGCTGATGTCCTGAACGTAGACTTCGCCCTGCACGCCGTTGCGACGCATTTCCGAGAGGATAGCCACGCTGCGCTGCGAGACGCGACGACGTTGCGACGTTGCGACGTGTCGGCGATCTGGCCCGGATCGGCGGCGAGTGCGAGATCCACGTTCGCGCAACCCGACACCTGACGTGTGGCGGTGTCGATCGTGTCCTTCGCCTCGCCGTTGAGCTGCGCCGAGCCCGGCTCGAAATAGATCCGGAACGCCACCGGCTCGCAGGTCTCGCCAAGCTTCGATTCACGCACGGACGCTTCGGCATAGCGCGCGTCGTTCGCGCCCATCACGTTCTGGGCCAAGGCAATCGACGCGCCGCCCGTTGCGCCGATCGCGAGTGCCGCGGTCATAACCTTGAGCAACATGCCCGCCTCCTTCGTCGTGTTCGCTCGTTGCTGAACTGTCGGGAAGAAAACGGGTCGACTTCAGAGGGGTTCCGTTAAATTTGCGGGCGTTTCCCGCGCGTTGGGACTCGCGTTGGGACTCAGGGGGTTCCGCGCGGAACTCGCCTCAGGAGGGAGAGGATTCCCCGATGGACGCGAAGGTCACGCCCCCATCCACGGCGATGGTTTCGCCCACCACATAATCCCCCGCCCGGGACGCGAGGTAGATCGCGGCGGCCGCCATGTCCTCCGGCGCGCCGATGCGGTGCGTGGGAATGCGCTTGGCCACCGCCTCGCCGTGATCGCGCGCGGTGCGGTTCATCTCCGACGCAAAGGCGCCCGGCGCGATCGCGTTGACGAGAATGCCGTCCTGCACCAGCCGCGCAGCGATGCGCCGCGTGAGATAGATCAGGCCCGACTTCGACGCGTGATACGAATACGTCTCCCACGGATTGAGACGGATGCCGTCGATCGACGCGATGTTGATGACCTTGGAATGACGACCGTTCGCGGCCGCGGCTTTCAGCGCGCCATGCAACGCTTTCGTGAGGAAGAACGGCGACTTTAGATTGAGGTCCATGACCTTGTCCCAGCCACTTTCGGGAAATTCCTCAAAGGGCGCGGACCACGCAGCGCCGGCGTTGTTCACGAGAATGTCGAGTTTCGATTCAAGCGCAGCGAATTTCGCGGCGAGGGCATCGCAACCTTCGACCGTCGAAACATCTTGCGGCAACGAAAGGCACGTCCCATGTTTCGACAGCGCCGCCGCCGTCTCGTCACACGCCTCCGCCTTGCGCGACGACACGTAAACCTTCGCGCCGCTCTTCACATAGCCTTCCGCGATCATCCGCCCGATGCCGCGCGACCCGCCCGTGACCAGCGCCACACGGCCCTCGAGCGAAAAAAGTTCTTTCACGTCCATTGGTCGCTTCCCCTTTCGGCCTCAGCCTTCCATCTCCTCGCGGATCGTCTTGCGCGCGAACCAGAAGAGCGCAACCGCGCCGAAGTTGGCGAGCACCGAGATGATCAGCGCCCAACGCACGCCCTCCGCCGAGCCCATGCTCCTGCCGATGGCGAGATAGTCGCTGAGAATGCCGACTGCGAGCGGACCGAGCCCGAGACCGACAAGGTTGATGATGAACAGCATGATCGCCGACGCCGTGGCCCGCATGTGCGCCGGCGCGATGGATTGGGCGGTCGCATAGACGGGCCCGTACCAGAGCGTGCCAAGTATGGCGTTGATCGCGAGCGTGCCGATGCCGATGGCGGCGCTGTCGACGGTCATGGCGAAGCAATAGACGGGAATGGTCGCAAGCGCGGCGACTGCAGGCACGGACGCGTAGGCGCGCAGATCCTTCGCGCCGTATTTGTCGGCGATCTGCCCGCCGACAAACGCGCCGAGTGCGCCCGCCAGACCGCCGACAATGCCGAGCGCCAGCCCCAGAAAGCCCTGCGACTGCAGGCCGAACTGCGCGGCGAGGGCCGCGACTTCCTCGCCGTGATTGCGCAGGAAGAACGACGCCGTAAACGGTGCGTGCCCGTAGCCGATGAAAGCCTTGATCGCGGCGGCAAAGGCGATGAACCAAAAGGTGCGCTTGCTGGTCAGCACCTTCAGCGCGTCTTTGAAACTCGGCCCGGTCGCTGCAACCCGCTTCACATCGTCGAGCACCTTCTTGGCGCGCGGCTCGATCAGCGTCAGCGCGACGATCAACGCGAGAATGAGACCGGGCAGGCCGCACACGATGAAGGCCCAGCGCCAGCCGTACGCGTCCGCAATCACGCCGCCGAGGCCCATGCCCACAAGCGATCCAAGCGGCGTCCCCATCGAATAGAACGCAAGCGCCGACGCGCGCTTTTCCTTCGGCACATAGTCGGTGATCAGCGAATGCGCCGGCGGCGTGCAGCCCGCTTCGCCGATGCCCACGCCAATGCGTGCGAGAACCAGCTGCACGAAGTTCTGCGCGAGGCCGCACACCGCCGTGAACGCGCTCCACAGCGCGAGCGACACCGCGATGATGTAGGGGCGATTGCCCTTCTCGGCGTAGCGCGCAATCGGCAGGCCGAGCAGCGTGTAGAAGATCGCAAACGCGAGCCCCGACATGGCGCCGAGCTGCCAGTCGAGCAGGCCGAGTTCGTTCTTGATCGGCTCGGCGAGGATGTTGACGACCTGCCGGTCCACGAAATTGAGGATGTAAATGACGAGGAGAAGGCCCATCGCATAGCTGCGATAGCCGGCGGTGACGGGCGTGATCGTTTGCGCCTGTTGCGGCGTCGTGGCCTGCTCGCTCAAGCGCGTTCTCCCCATAGTCTGTTTTGGAGAGAGTAGAGGCTGAGGGCCGGGGCGCCAGCGAATTCCGCCGCACGCGCCTCTTCACGTTCGCGTCAGCTACTGGACCTGGCGGACCGTCTGATACGCATCGACGAGGCGATACTGATCGGACGCCGCCGCTGAATCATATGCCGCATCGCGGCAGGCGCCGGAGGGCGCGCTGCCGGCGT
>JAWXBS010000168.1:0-29730 GCA_034440275.1 Alphaproteobacteria bacterium | reverse complement strand
CTTCGCCGCCTCCTGGTTCAGACGCTGGATGCCGACCTCGCTGTCGGAGTGCACGATCGCGCAGCCGCCGCCCGCGTGCACGAAGGGGATATTCTCGCGGATGCCGTCATAGGCTTCGAGCTTGAAGCCCCACCAGTCGGCCCACATCGCCGCGCAGACGTTTTCGCGGGCGAGGTGATCGGCGATCTTGTACGCCTCGACTGCGTGATGAAACGCCGAGATGCGGAAGCCGAATTCGCGCGCGACATCGAGCGCCACGATCATTTCGTCGGCGCGGTAGCAGTGCCACTGCAACAGGATTTCGCCGTTGAGCACGCCCGAGAGCGTTTCAAGTTCGAGATCACGATCTGGCGCGGTGGGCGCATCGCCCTTTTTGTCACCGGACTCATAGGCGGAGAGCTTCTTGCGGTACTCGGCCCACTTGTGATCGTACTCGCGCGCCTTTGCGAAGGCCTGACGGTAGCCCGCCACATTGCCCATGCCCGTCGCCGGCGACTGGTTGCGCGTACCGTAGACCCGGGAGGGGTTTTCACCGCAGGCCATCTTCAGCGAGTAGGGCGCGCCCGGATACTTCATCTCCTGAACGGAGCGCGCGCCGAACACGGGGTGCAGCGTCACGCCGCGACCGCCAAAGAGGTTCCCCGAGCCGGGGAGGATATGCAGCGTCGTGATGCCGCCGGCGACCGCGCGCGAAAAGCCTGGGTCCTGCGGCCACACCGAATGTTCGGCCCATACCTCTGCGGAGTTCGGGTGCGTAAGCTCGTTGCCGTCCGACGTCGCCTGCAGGCTCGGCGCGGGATAGACGCCGAGGTGGGAGTGCGCGTCGATGATGCCGGGCGTGACGAACTTGCCTCGCGCATCGATCTCCGTCGCGCCGGCGGGGGCGGTGAGCGCAGCGCCGACGCCGGCGACCTTGCCGTCCACCAGCAGCACATCGGCGTTGGCGAATTCGCCGCCCTCGCCGTCGAGCACCGTGCCGCCGCGAATGATCACGGGCGTCGAGGGCTTGGGCGTGTAGGTCGACGCGAAGGGCGCGGGCGTCGATTCGGGCTTGGGTGTTTCTGTCGCCTGCGTCGTCGCGCAGGCCGCGAGCGCAAGGCTCGCCAGCACGGCCGGAAGTGATTGACGCACGGTTTTGCCCCTCAGGGTTGATCCCAAGGATTCATTTCAGGGCTTTTCTTCTGCACAAGCAAGAGCTTGCGCGCATCGCCCGTCGCAAATCAGCGTCGCGGGGCGAGAATTGCGCTGAGCCTGTCAGGGGTTCCTGCAGCGCGCTCCAGCCGCGGATAGCGCAGACCATCAGCGTAGGGCACGGCGATCGTGCGGTAACCATTACCGGCCTTGATGAGAATCTCGACAGGCTTTCCGTCGCTCTTGGCCGCAGTGATCGCACGCCGGAGAACGTCGGCGTCGTACGCCACACCGTTGACTGCGATGACCTCGACGCCGACCGAAAGTCCGGCATTGAACGCCGGGCTGTCCCACAGAACTTCCGTAAGCTTCTTGTCTTCGCCGATGATGAAGCCGAGCGAGTACATGAAGTCGGCATTCTTGGCGCGCTTTTCCTGCGCCTTCTGGAGTTCGGAGCGCTCCGTGGCGTAGATGATTCGATAGCCGCCGCGCGCTATGCCGTCGAGCGGCGCCGGACCTCCCACGGCGTCCACGCGCGTGCGCAGAAATGTCGCCCAGTCATACGGCATGACGGTGTTGAGTGTCGCAACGACATCCTCGAAATCGTAGGGCGACGACGTCAGGCCTGTCTCCGGCGCGCGGAAGAAGGCGCGCGCAAAGTCGTCGAGCGACCGTCGACCGCCGGTGCGTTCGCGAATGAGCGTGTCTGCGTCGAGCCAGATGAGCGCGCCTTCGGAATAGTAGTCCTCAGGCCGTTGGAAGGAACGCCAGGGTTCGGGGCGGCGAGCGGATATGATGGGTTCATAGGTCGTGTCGCTCAGCGCGCGCCATGACCGACCGACGCGATTGTCATAGGTCGCGGCGACCATGGCGATCGAGTCGAGCCAATTCTGCTTGGTCCATAGGCCCGAACGCGCTGTGAGGATGTGGCCCCAGTACTGTGTCTGACCTTCGTACACCCAGAGCAGGTCGTTCTGCATAGGCACGTCGAAGCTCGCCGTGTGAAGGCCGCGC
Source organism: Alphaproteobacteria bacterium (assembly GCA_034440275.1). GTDB lineage: Bacteria > Pseudomonadota > Alphaproteobacteria > Caulobacterales > Aquidulcibacteraceae > VFBF01. Next base: position 27,585 of record JAWXBS010000168.1, on the reverse strand, counting down.
GGCCTGCGGAACTTGCCGTTCCACGCGTGCGTGAGTTCGTGACCGAGGAGATAGCGTCCAGCAACGGTCGCATCCCACTCGGTGTAGTAGGCGGCGCCGTTGTTGTTCTCGCTGGAGCGCAAGTGTTCGAGGCCGATGCCGCCGAGTGAATCCGAAAGCGCCTGCAGGAAATCGTAGTGGGCGAATCGCCCAGGTCCGAAAAGGCGATAGGTCTGGCGCACGAGGGCGCGGTGCAACGTGATCTGGGCGTCGGTGGCGGCAAGCTGGTCTGCGCGATCAGCGACAATGTTGAGGCGGAACGGCACTCGACTACCCGGGTCGAGATCGATCTGTCGGAAGTATTTGCCTGCGAACACCGGAGAATCGACGAGCGTGGTGAAATCCGTGGTCGCGAACCTTGTTGTCGCGCCGTCGGTTGCGATGGTGTCGAGGCCGGAGGCGTGCTTCCAGCCGTCAGGCAGGGTCACGCGCGCGTCGAAGGGAATGCGCGCGGTGTTGTAGCCGGCAGGATAGAGCGCGACCTGGTTCCATTGCAGGTTGAGCATCACGGGTGTTGCGACGACGCGGCCCTGCGCAGTGGCGGTGGGCGAGACGAACAGGAACCGGATGTCCAGCTGAGTGGCGCCCGCAGGCACGTCGACGTGGTAAGCGTAGACATTCAGCGGATCGCGCCGCCAGGTCAGTAGTCTGCCGGCGGCAGAGATGGTCAGTCCTGCCACCTTGTCGATCGGCCCGCGTGGCGCGTGATTGCCCGGCAACCATTCCGGGTAAAGAAGCGTCTGCGGTCCCGGTCCGGTGACCGGAATGGTCTCTTCGATTTTGAAGATGCCGCGCGTCACATCTGTGGCGTCAACGGCAAGTGTGATCGGCGCCGGGTAGGCGATGTCGCGTGGGGCGAGGATGTCCATGGCGCGCGCGGAAGATCCGATGGGCGCCGCGATGGCGAGCGCCGCCGTCAGCACAAGCCCCAGCTTGAACCATCGTATCGTCATCCCTCGGCTCCATGGCGTCAGGCGACCATGGTCTCCAGGCGTTTGCGGATCAATGTCTCCGCCTCGCTCATGATACGGTCTATCAGTTCTTTTACCGTGGGCACATCGTGGATGAGACCCTGGATCATGCCGGCCGACCAGATTCCCTCGTCGGTTTCGCCTGTCTGGAGCGCTGCGCGGCCACGCACGCCTGCGACGAGATCCTTCACGTCCTCGAAAGTTGCGCCGCCCTTTTTCTCGATGGCGACGACCTGCTGGCTTACGGCGTTCCGCGCGACCCGCGCAGTGTTGTGCAGCGTGCGGAAGATGAGGTCGGTCTGACGCTCGTCGTTGGCGACCATCTGCTGCTTGAAGGCGTCGTGGATCGGCGCTTCCTTCGTGGCGCAGAAGCGCGTGCCCATGTTGATGCCGTCCGCGCCGAGCGCGAGCGCCGCAACGAGCCCGCGCGCATCACCGAAGCCGCCTGAGGCGAGCATCGGGATCTTCACCTTGTCTGCGGCGCAGGGAATGAGGATGAGGCCGGGGATGTCGTCCTCACCAGGATGTCCCGCGCACTCGAAGCCGTCGATCGAGATCGCGTCCACGCCCATGCGTTCCGCCGACAGCGCGTGCCGGACGGCGGTGCATTTGTGAATGATCTTGATGCCGTGCTTCTTGAAGTCGTCGACGTGCTCCTGCGGCTTGTAGCCTGCCGTTTCGACCACCTTGATCCCGCTCTCGATGATCGCCGCGCGATACTCCGCGTAGGGCGGGGGCTTGATGGCCGGCAGGATCGTCAAGTTCACGCCGAAGGGCTTGTCGGTCTTCTCCTTCGTGCGCTTGATTTCCTTTGCCAGGTCCTCCGGCGTCGGTTGGGTCAGCGCGGTGATGAAGCCGAGGGCGCCGGCATTCGCGACCGCAGCCACCAGTTCGGCCTTGCCGACCCACTGCATGCCGCCCTGCGCGATCGGGTGCTGGACGCCGAACATCTCGGTGAAGCGGGTCTTGATCATGGGGTCGTTCCTCCGGCCTGAAATCTGTTTGGGGGGCTCTGTTGAAAGCGACTTTGGCCGAGCGGCGCGGGCCTGTCGACTTGCCGTAAAGGAATTGCAAACGCCTTGCGGCCATGACGGTGGAAATGGCCGGCAAGCGGCCGGGAGCGGTCGGATACGTGATGCGCGCACCTACACCGCACAACGAACCACTGCGGCTCGCTGCGCTGCATGATCTCGACATTCTGGACACAGAAGCCGAGCCCGCTTTCGACGACATCGTCGCCCTCGCCGCCGAGATCATGGGCGCACCGGTGGCCGCCATCTCGCTGACCGATGAGACGCGACTGTGGTTCAAGGCGTCGTGTGGCTTCGATCTGCCCGAGATCGATCGCGAGACGGCCTTCTGCTCGCACGCCATACTTGAGCGCGATCCGTTGGTCATCCCTGATCTCGCGCGTGACGATCGGTTCGCCGACAATCCCCATGTTGGCGGAGCGCCGCATCTGCGCAGCTATGCCGGAGCCCCGATGTGGACGGCGGATGGGTTCTGCATCGGCGTTCTGTGCGTCGTCGACTACGTGCCGCGCGCATGGACGACGGCGCAAGTGGCGGGCCTGCGAAGGCTGGCGAACGTCACACTCGGTCAGATCGAACTACGTCGGAGCGCAACCGCGGCTGTCGGTCAGGCGGAACATCTCAGTGCGCTCGCTGCGCGCGAGGTGCGCTATCGCCTGGTCGTGGAATCCATGGCCGAGGGCGTCTGCGTTCTCGACCGCACGGGCCAGATCGTCAGTGGAAACGAAGCCGCCGCGCGCATACTTGGCATTGAACTGGATCAGTTGTTGGGCCGGACCAACTACGATCCCCGTTGGCGCACGACGCGCGAGGACGGGACGGATTTTCCTCCAGACGAGCACCCCGCAATCATCGCCGTTCGCACCGGCGTGCGTCAGAACGGCGTCGTCATGGGTGTGCTGGTGCCGCCCGATGAGCGGCGGTGGATACGCATCAACGCTGCGCCGGTCTTCGATCCGGGTCAGACCACGCCGCATCAAGTCATCGTCACGTTCGAGGACATCACGCAGGCGCGCGCAGACAAGGAGCAGATCGCCGCCAACGCCGCGCGCCTTGAACTGGCGCTGAAGGTGGCGAACGCCGCCAGCTGGGACATCGATCTCGAAAGAGGCAGCGTCCACAGCTCGCGCAACGCCGCCAGCCTGTTTGGACGCGAGATCGCGCAGGACATGCGCGACGGCTTTTGGGGCCTCATCCATCCCGACGATCGCGAGACTGTGCAGTCCGCGTGGGCCGACAGTTTCGCGCGCGGACTTCCGCTGGAGATCGACCATCGCATTGTCCGTGCCGACGGCGAGGCGCGCTGGGTTCATGCGTTTGCGGGTTTCGAAAAAGATGCGTCGGACCGCCATGTGCGTTCCTACGGCCTGCTTGTCGACGTAACGGCGCGCAAGGCGCAGGAGATTCGCCTCGCGGAGGCGCTGGAGGCGGCGGAATCTGCCAACCGAGCGAAGCAGGCGTTCCTCGCGAACATGAGTCATGAGATACGCACGCCGCTCAACGGGGTCATCAGTGCGGCGGGCGCGCTGTCGTGGCGCGAGCGCGACGACGAGACACGCGAACTCACCGCCATCATGATGGACTCGGCCACCTTGCTCGAGCGGGTGCTCTCCGACCTGCTCGACTACTCCAAGATCGAAGCCGGAAAACTCGAAATAGTGAGTGCCCCGTTCAATCTCACGATGGATCTGTGCGCGACTGTTCGCGCGGCGCAGGCGAGTGCGGAAGCCAAGGGACTGACATTCACTGTAACCGTCACGGAAAATGCGCGTGGAATCTACGACGGCGATATGCTGCGCGTAAAACAGATTCTCTACAATCTGCTCTCCAATGCAGTGAAGTTCACCGACAAGGGCTCCATCGATCTCGTTGTCGATGCTGTCCATTCCGGTGCGCAGACCCACCTCGGCTTCGAGGTGCGAGATACAGGCATCGGTTTCGATGCGGCGACGGCAGACCGTCTCTTCCAGCGCTTTGTCCAGGGGGACGCCGACATCACGCGACGGTTCGGCGGCACAGGCCTCGGGCTGGCGATCTCGCGTCAGCTGGCGCAGATGATGGGCGGCGCGCTGTCTGCGACGTCGATGCCCGGCGTGGGCAGCACGTTTCGGCTGCGCCTGCCGATGCGACGCATTGATGAAGCCGTGCCGCCGGCGCCGTCGTCGTCGTTCCTGTCGGCAGATATCGCGACGCCCTGGTCTCTCGATGGCGCCGGCGCGTTTCGCGTCCTGCTCGCGGAGGACAACCCCGTCAATCAACGCGTGGTGTTGCTCATCCTTGAATCGTACGGTGTCACCGTCAGCGTCGCACATGATGGGCTCGAGGCGCTCGAAATGCTGCGGACGGCACACTACGATCTGGTGCTCATGGATCTCCAGATGCCTGGCGTGGACGGATTGACGGCGATCCGACGCCTACGCGAACGAGAAGTGCGGGAGGGTCATGCGCGCACGCCGGTCGCGATCCTCAGCGCCAACGCCATGGCGCATCACCGCGACGAGGCGCTCGCTGCGGGAGCCGACCGTCACATCGCCAAGCCGTTCACGCCGCGCTCGCTGATCGAAGGCATGCGGGAGACGATGACGAACGCGGTCGGGTGGTCTGATGCGCAGGCATCCTCAGACGCCGCGTGAAGCAACCTCGGTCAGCCATGTTTCCAGTTGCATGGTGTCGATGGGCTTGGCCAGAACGGTTTCGCCCTTGTACTTGGGCTCAAGACCAGCCGGACCGTAGCCGCTGACAAAAGCGAACGGGACACCTTTTGCCCTTAGCGCATCCGCGATCGGCCACGATGACGCGCCGCGCAGATTGATGTCGAGCAGCGCACAATCGGCGTCCGTCGTCGACGCCACGAGGGAAAGCGCCTCATCGAGCGTGGCGGCCGGCCCGATCGCGGTGCAGCCGAGGTCGCTGATCATCTCCTCGATGATCATGGCGATGAGCGCTTCGTCCTCGACGAGGATCACACGGAGAGAGCGCGGCAGCATCATCAGGATTTCGCCCGCACGGGCAGGGGCACGCTGCAGAGGTCGATGTGGCCCGCGGGAACCTTGTACCAGTCGTCGCGACGGTTGCGGCGCGCCTCGATGATCGCCGTGAAGCTTGCGCTCGTGGTGCGCAGCGCCTCGAGTTTTCCAGCGACGCCGCCCTCCGGCAGTTCGGCGGCAATGCGCACGCTTTCGATCGCGGTGCGTTGCGCGGGCTGCTCGTAGAAGCCCAGCGGACCTGTGCCGCGCGGCAGCGCCGAGAGATGTTCCATGCCCTGCACCACGCGACCGACGAGCGTGATGTTGCGATCCAGCTGGCGCGGCGCGTGGCCGATGACGACGTAAAGCTCCGAGCCGGGCCCGCTGTCGGGGTCATTGTTGCGGCCCGCGCCGACCATGCCGTAGCAATGCGCGAGCCACGCCGCATTGCGGTTGCGCGCGACGGGGAAGCCGTCGACGAAGCCGACTTCGCGCGCAAAGCCGTCGCCATCCGGCAGCTTCACGAAGGGCGCAACGGCGCGATCGCGGGAGAACTCTGCCGGGACCTTCGCGCTGGCCGTGCCCAGAGATTTTGGTTGCGCGCTTTCGCCGTTCGGATCGCCCCACTGGGTGACGAAGTTGTCCTGCACACGCAACACGGCCAGGCCGTCGAAATACTTCTCGCGGGCCATGGTCAGGATGTTGGCGGTCGTCTTCGGCGCGAATGTCGGGTTGAGTTCGATCACCACCGTACGCCCGCCCGCGAGCGTCATTACCAAGGCGGACGGCAGGTCGAGCGGGCGCCACTCGGCCGCGTCCGATGCGGCAATGATGTCGGCCATTGTTTTCGGGGGGCCAGCCGGCGGTTGCGCCGGCGGCGTGCTTGCGCACGCGACCAGCGAAAGTGTCGCGAGCGCGATAAGGTCAAGTCTCATCCATCCCTCCGGTGGATCGACGCATGGCACTTCCCAATCTCTGACGCAACGGCGCCGCTCGACGCCACTGCAGCACCGGCCTAACGTCCGTTGGATGCCCGTCTTTCGAACACGTTTTCTCCGCACTTCCGAGGACGCCGCCCGAAATCGCGTGGCGGGCGAGCAGGCGCTCGCCACCCTGCGCGCACTGGAAGAGCGGACGCGTCTCGCATCTGCGAAGGCAGGCCCGCGTTTCGCCAAGCGGGGACAGTTGCTGCCGCGCGAACGGCTCGGTCTCCTGCTCGATCCCGGCGCACCTTTTGTCGAATTGTCGACATTGGCGGGCTACCTCTTCGACAAGCCCGATCCCGACAAGAGCGTGCCCGGCGGGGGCCTCGTCATCGGCATCGGTTATGTCGGAGGCGTGCGCGCACTCGTGGTGGCTGACGACAGCGGCATCGATGCCGGCGCGCTGCAGCCCTATGGCCTAGAGAAAATGCAGCGGGCGCAGGACATCGCCTTCTTCAACAAGCTGCCCTTCATCCATCTCATCGAGAGCGCCGGCGCGAACCTGTTGCAATACCGCGTCGAGGATTTCGTGCGGGGCGGCAAGAATTTCTACAACCTTTGTCGCCACTCGGCGGCCGGCTTGCCCGTGCTCGCGGTGACTCACGGCTCGTCGACGGCGGGCGGGGCATACATGACCGGTCTTTCGGACATGGTCGTCATGGTGCGCGGACGGGCGAAGGCGTTTCTCGCCGGACCGCCCCTGCTGAAAGCCGCCACCGGCGAAATCGCCACCGATGAAGACCTTGGCGGCGCGGACATGCACGGCCTCGTCTCCGGTCTCGCCGAGCACATCGCGGAAGACGATGCGCACGGCATCGCCATTCTGCGCGAGCATTGCGCGAAGATGGCGTGGTCGCGCGATCTGGACGCCGTCCCTGACGGACCCGCGCCGCTCTGCGATCCGGAAGACCTGATCGCGCTGATGCCCGCCGACGGGAAGAAGCCGGTCGACATGCGCGAGGTCGTCGCGCGGATCGTCGACGGGTCGGATTTCCTCGAATTCAAGGCGGCGTACGGGCCGGGCACGCTCTGCATCGACGCGGACCTCATGGGCATGCCCATCGGCATCATCACCAACAACGCGCCGATCGATCCGGGCGGGGCGACGAAGGCCACGCAGTTCATCCAGATCTGCGCGCAGACGCAAAAACCCATCCTCTATCTGCAGAACACCACCGGCTACATCGTCGGCACGGCGGCGGAACGGGCGGGCATGATCAAGCACGGGTCGAAGATGATTCAGGCGGTCGCCAACGCCGGCGTGCCGCAGGTGACGATCATCTGCGGCGCGTCGTTCGGGGCGGGCAACTACGGCATGTGCGGGAAAGGCTTCGGGCCCGACTTCTCGTTCTCGTGGCCGACGGCGCGCATCGCGGTCATGGGCGCCGAGCAGGCCGCGACCACCATGGCCATCGTCATGGAAGACGGGGCGAAGGCGCGGGGGCAGGAGCCGAACCGCGCCGAGATCGACAAGCTCTACGCCGCGGTGGTGGAAACGTTTGAGAAGCAGCAGTCGGCGCTGCACCACTCGGCGCGCGTGCTCGACGACGGCGTCATCGATCCGCGCGACACCCGCAAGGTCGTCGCCTTCTGCCTCTCGCTTGCGCGCGCCGCCGCTGCGCGCAACCTCAACCCGCTCTCGTTCGGAGTCGCACGGCCATGAACTGGACCGAAGATCACCTCGCCATCCGCCGCACGATCGATCGCTTCGTCGATGCCGAGATCAATCCGCATGTAGACGAATGGGAGAAGGCGCAGCGCTTTCCCGCCCACGAACTGTTCGCCAAGATGGGCAAGCTCGGTCTTCTGGGCCTGACCAAGCCCGAGAAGTTCGGCGGCGCCGGTCTCGACTACAGCTATGCCGTGATGATGGCCGAGGCGATGGGCCGCGTGAAATGCGGCGGCGTGCCGATGGCCATCGGCGTGCAGACGGACATGGCCACGCCCGCGCTCGCGCGCTTCGGTTCGGACGCGCTGCGCGAGGAATTCCTGACGCCTGCAATCGCTGGCGAATACGTGGCTTCCATCGGCGTCAGCGAACCTGGCGCTGGTTCGGATGTGGCGGCGATCAAGACGAACGCGCGCAAGGACGGCGACGACTACGTCATCAATGGCGGCAAGCTCTGGATCACCAACGGCGCGCAGGCTGACTGGATCTGTCTGCTCGCAAACACGGCCGACGGCCCCGCGCACAGGAACAAGTCGCTCATCTGCGTGCCGATGAAGTCGAAGGGCGTGACGGTCGCGCGCACGCTGCACAAGATCGGGATGAATTCCTCCGACACTGCGCAGATCCACTTCGACGACGTGCGCGTGCCGCAGGGCAACCGCATCGGCGAGGAGGGCATGGGCTTCACCTACCAGATGCTCCAGTTCCAGGAGGAGCGACTCTTCGGCGCCGCCAGCGGATTGCTCGGACTCGACATGGCGATCGAGGAAACGATCGCCTACACGCGCGAGCGCCACATCTTCGGCAAGCCGGTGCTGGACAATCAGATCGTTCACTTCACGCTGGCGGAACTGAAGACGGAAGTGGAGGCGCTGCGCGCGCTCACGTATCGCGCCACGGAAATGTACGTCGCCGGCGGTGATGTCACCGAGCTTGCGTCCATGGCGAAGCTGAAGGCGGGCCGTCTCACCCGCGAAGTCGCCGACAAGTGTCTGCAGTACTGGGGCGGCATGGGCTTCACCTGGGACAATCCCGTCTCGCGGCTCTATCGCGACGGGCGGCTGCTCTCCATCGGCGGCGGCGCGGATGAAGTGATGCTCGGCATCATCGCCAAGAAGATGGGCATCCTGCCGAAGCGGGAAGGCTGATGGCGCGGCGCCCGTTCTCCTGCATCCTGATCGCCAACCGCAGCGAGATTGTCGTGCGCATCGCGCACACGGCCCGGGAGCTGGGCCTGCGCACGATTGCGGTGTTTTCGGACGCCGATCGCGGCGCGGCGCATGTAGAGGCCTGCGACAGCGCAGCGGGGATCGGCGGCGCGTCGCCGGCGGAGTCCTATCTCGACGCGCAGAAGATTCTCGCCGCCGCGCGCGCGACGGGCGCTGAAGCCATACACCCTGGCTACGGATTCCTCTCGGAGAACGCCGCATTCGCCGAAGCGGTGGAAGGCGCAGGTCTCGTCTGGATCGGCCCGCCGCCCGCCGCGATCCGCGCGATGGGCGACAAGGCGGCGGCGCGCCGACAGGCGGCCGCGTGGGGGGCGCCTGTCGTTGCGGGCTACGACGACGAAGACCAGAGCGAAGCCGCGCTGAGCGCCGCCGCAAAGGGCATCGGTTTTCCGGTGATGATCAAGGCCTCGGCTGGCGGCGGCGGTCGCGGCATGCGGCGCGTGGAGAAGGCGAAGGACTTCGGCGATGCCGTGAAAAGCGCGGCGGGCGAGGCGCAGAAAGCATTCGGCGATGCCCGGCTCATTCTGGAGAAGGCCGTCGACCGGCCGCGCCATATCGAAATCCAGGTGCTTGCGGATGCGCACGGCAATATCGTGCATCTCGGAGAACGGGACTGTTCCATTCAGCGCCGTCACCAGAAGATCATCGAGGAAGCGCCGAGCCCCGCGCTCGACGAGAAGACGCGCGCGGCCATGGGCGCCTGTGCGGTGATGATTGCGGAGAAGGTCGGATACGTCGGCGCGGGCACGATCGAGTTCCTGCTCGATGCAGCGGGCCAGTTCACGTTCATGGAAATGAACACGCGCCTGCAGGTCGAGCATCCGGTCACGGAGATGATCACCGGCGTCGATCTCGTCGAGCAGCAAATCCGCATCGCCCGCGGCGAGGTGATGGAACTCACGCAGGACGACATCTGGTTCTCCGGTCACGCCATCGAAGCGCGGCTCTGCGCGGAATCGCCCGCTGACGATTACATGCCGCGCACCGGCGATGTGATCGCGTGGGCGCCGCCGCATGGGGTGCGCGTGGATCACGCGCTGAAGGCCGGCGCGACGGTGAGCCCGTACTACGACTCCATGCTCGCAAAGGTCATCGTGCACGCGCCGACACGACAGGAGGCTGTCGAGGCGCTGGCGCGGGCGCTCGACGGGACGCGTCTGCTCGGTGTGGAGACGAACCGCGCCTTCCTCGCGAAGCTCGCGCGCAATAGTGCGTTTCACGACGGCGGCGACGTGACGACCGCGTTCCTCGCCGAACAGTTTGCAACGGCTGACAGCCGGGGCGATGCGGCGAGCGATCCCATGTGGGCGATCGCCGCCTGGCTTTCTGCCTGCGGCGGCGGAGCGCGGGAGGCTGTGCCGGCGCAGTGGCGCGACTGGTCGAGTGCGGCGCCCTTGCCGCTGCGCTGGAAGCTCGAAGGTGCGGGCGCCGTGCGCGAGGGCCTCGTGCGCGCCGATCCGTGCGGCGCAACAGTGGAGCATGGCGACGCATCGCTGCGCATCGACGGCGTCATGGGCGCGCCCGGCGACGCATTCGATGTGCGTGTCGGCGGAGTAGGCATGCGCCTTGTCCATGGATTTGCGGACGGCGCGCTGTGGCTCGCACATGATGGCGGCGGCGACTACCGCTTCCGCGATCTGCGACTGGCGCCGCCCGTGCGCGCGGTTGCGGCGGGCGAGGCGGGCGCCGTGACGGCGACGATGAACGGCAAGGTCGCCGCAATTCTGGTGAAGGCCGGCGCCGCCGTGAAGGCAGGCGATGCGCTTGTCACCGTGGAGGCGATGAAGATGGAGCACGTGATGACCGCGCCTGCCGATGCGCGGGTGAAGTCGATCGGCGTGGCCGTCGGCGAACAGGTGGCGCCTGGGCAGGTGCTCGTCGAGCTTGAAACGGAGAAAGTCGCGTGAACGCTGATCTGCGCAGCGAACGGCGCGGTCGCGCGCTGGTGCTCACCATCGACCGCGAAGCCAAGCGCAATGCGTTGAGCGGCGCTGTCGTCGAAGGAATCGCCGAAGGGCTGAAGATGGCGAACGTCGATCGCGAGATCGTCGCCATCGTGTTGACGGGCGCCGGCGAGAAGGCGTTCTGCGCGGGCGCCGATCTTGATCCGAAGTCGGCGCCGTTCCGAATGGATGCGGGCGCGACGCGGCTGGCTTACGCCGATCTGCTGCGCGCAATGATCGCCAGCGACAAGCCGATCATCGCGCGGGTGAACGGCGCGTGCATGGCGGGCGGCATGGGACTGCTGGGCGCCGCTGACGTCGCGATTGCTTCGGACGCTGCAAAGTTCGGGCTGCCCGAAGTCGGCATCGGCGTGTTTCCGATGATGGTGGCGGCAATCCTGCAGAACCGGCTGCACATTCCGGCCCGCAAGTTAAGTGAGCTCTGCCTGACGGGTGATCCGATCATGGCGCCTGAGGCGCTCGACCTCGGTCTCGTCAATGCACTGGCGCCGTATGCCGATCTCGATGCGGCGGTCGATGCGATGGTGGAGAAGCTGGCTTCACGTTCGCCGACGGCGCTGCGTCTTGGCAAGCGGGCGATGACGGCGATGCTCGGCATGGACTGGGACGCCGCACTCGCGCACGCGGAGTCGCAGATACGGCTCGTCGCGCTCACGGAAGATGCGCGGGAGGGCCTTGCCTCTTTCGCGGAAAAGCGCGCGCCGAACTGGACGGGAAACTGACATGAGAAAATTGAGATGACCGACAAGATTGTCCGCATCGGCGGCGCGTCCGCCTTCTGGGGCGACAGTGGCGTGGCGGCGCCGCAGCTCGTGCGCCGTGCGAAGGTCGATTACCTGATGTTCGACTTCCTCGCGGAAGTGACGCTGTCGATCATGGTGAATGCGAAGCGGCGCGATCCGAAGATGGGCTATGCGGGGGACTTCGTCACCGTCGCCATGGGGCAGGTGCTGCGCGAGCTGAAGCAGAAGAAGATCCGCGTGATCTCCAACGCCGGCGGCATCAATCCGAAATCGTGCGTCGAGGCGCTGAAGGCGCTGGCGGCGGAGCAGGGCGTCGATGTGCGCATCGCCTACGTGGAAGGCGACGATCTCCTGCCGCAGCTCGATCATCTGCGCTCCCACAAGGAAATGTTTTCCGGCGCGACGATGCCGGAGACGATCGTTTCGATGAACGCCTATCTCGGCGGATTGCCGATCGCGCGCGCGCTGGATGAAGGCGCCGACATCGTCGTGACGGGGCGTTGCGCGGATTCGGCGATGGCGCTGGGGCCGCTGATCCACGAGTTCGGCTGGAAGAGCGATGACTGGGATCGTTTGTCGGCGGGGACGCTCGTCGGTCACATCCTCGAATGCGGCGCGCAGGCGACGGGCGGCCTGCACACCGATTGGGAGAAGGTCGAGCGCTGGGAGGACATCGGCTATCCGATCGCGGAGTGTCGTGCGGATGGTTCGTTCGTCGTCACGAAGCCCGATGGCACGGGAGGTCTCGTCACGGCGGCGACGGTGGGCGAACAGCTGCTCTACGAGATCGGCGACCCGGCCGCGTATGTCGTGCCCGATGTCGCGTGCGATTTTCGCGCGGTGACGATGAAGGACGTCGGCAAGGATCGCGTCGAGGTCAAGGGCGCGCGCGGCAGACCAGCGACGAGCACCTACAAGGTTTCCGCCACCTACATGGATGGCTGGCGCGCGTTCGGCGATCTCACCATCGTCGGCATCGATGCGGTGAAGAAGGCAGAGCGCACGGCGGAGTCCATCCTCGCCCGTACCCGCGCGATGTTCCGCGAACACAATGTCGGCGACTACACCGAAACGTCCATCGAAATTCTCGGCGCCGAGCAGCAATACGGGCCGCATTCGCGCGTGCGCGATGCGCGCGAAGTGGTGATGAAGCTCGGCGTGAAGCATCCGGACAAGCGCGCGCTGCAGATGTTCGCGCGCGAGATTTCACCGGCGGGCACGTCATGGTCTCCGGGAACGACGGGCAATTTCGGCGGCGGGCGGCCGGAGCCTGCGCCGGTGGTGCGGCTCTTTTCGTTCCTCGTCGAAAAAGGCGCGGCGCATCCGGTGGTGGTCATCGACGGCAAGCGCATCGCGGTGGAGATTGCGCAAGGCGTCGCACAACTGCCGGCGCCGATCGACACGCCCGCTGTTGCGCCCGCGACGTCTGCGGCGGACGCGCTGACGACGCGCGTGCGCCTGCTGGACCTCGTCTGGGCGCGCAGCGGCGACAAGGGTGACAGCGCCAATATCGGCGTCATCGCCCGCGATCCGCGTCTCATGCCGGTGCTGCGCCGCGAACTCACGGCGGAACGCGTTCGCGGTTATTTCGCGCATCTCGTGCAGGGCGAGGTGACGCGCTTCGACCTGCCGGGCTTCAACGCGATGAACTTTCTGATGACCAAGGCGCTCGGCGGCGGCGGCGCGGCGAGCCTCAGGAACGATCCGCTCGCGAAGGGCTTCGCGCAGATGCTGCTCGACCTGGAAATTGAAGTGCCGTCGAATCTGGCGGTCTGAGGGATCTGCGCCAGACTAAGCCAGACCACGCCGGACTCTGCCAAAACCCCGCCAGACCCTGACTCTTTCGCGCAGTCGACTGCGCCAGACTGCGCCAGACTGCGCCAATACGCGGCGCGCTGCGAGGATTTCCGGAAGGGCCGCACGCGCGGGCTGACGAGCGTCCACGCAAAGTATCGCACACCCGCCGAGGGGGGCGTGAAAATAAACCGACTTTGTTGGCGGCCATGGGCCGTCACGCCGGAAATAGGAGGATTGCACACCCCGGAAACACGAAAGCCGCCCCGATGGAGCGGCTTTCCAAAAACGCTGGCGATCGCCTCGCGCTTATTTCTTGCGCATGAAGCCGCCGAACTTGTCGTTGAACTTCGAGACGCGCCCCGCGCGGTCCATCATCTGGGCGTTGCCGCCGGTCCACGCCGGGTGGGTCTTGGGGTCGATGTCGAGCGCGAGCGTCGCGCCCTCGGCCCCGTAGGTCGAGCGGGTCTTGTAGGTCGTCCCGTCCGTCATCTGGACAGTGATGAAGTGGTAGTCGGGATGGCCTTCGGACTTCATTGGACGCTCGCGGGTGAATAGGGATGCGCCGGACGCACGTCCGGAGAAGGCGGGGCTGATACCGGAACGGGGGGGCGAAGGCAAGGGTTCGGTCAGCCTTGGGGCGGGTTGGTCCGCCCCGCCCCCGATCCCTAGTCGCACGCTGGCGACGTCGCCGGCAGGTTGAGCATCTGACGCAGGGACGGCGGGGTTTCCGGCAGTTCGACCGGCGCGTCCGACACGGGCTGGCCGCTCACGTTCTCGATAGACCACTGGCTCGGGCCCATCCGGCAGAGCGTGTAGGTCACGATCATGCCGCCGCCGACGCCCGGATAGGTGAAGCGCGTGACGACCTCGGCGCGATTGTCCGGCGGCGTTTCGCTGAGGCCGAACGTCTGTCCGAGGATCTGCGGATCGTTGGCCCAGGAACGGTAGTCGAAATTGACGGGCGAGTTCGCCGCGCTCAGGGCGGTGGCGAGATCCTTGGTGAAGTAATAGTCGCGCTCGTCGAGCGTGGCCGGCGGCGCTGCGGCGTCATAAAGCGCAGCGACCGGCGGCATCGGCCCCATGTCCCATTCCGACTGCGCCTGTTGCGCGGGTTGCGTCGCCGGCGGCGTGCACGCGGCGGCGAGGGCCCCAACGGCGAGAAGGGCGAGGATGCGCATGAGGGTCGCTCCTGAAAGACGCGACTCAAAGACAGCGGCGCGTCCGCGACGTGTGGCATGCCGGTTCTTTGATTGCACGTCCGCAAGGCGGTGACGCTCTGCCGTCAATCCGACACAAGGCCGACTGCCGCGAGCGCCGCCGCTTGTCGCGCCGCGACTTCCTCCAGTTCAAATTGTTCGATCTGCGCTTCGAACAGGCGCTTGAAATTCATCTCTGCGTCGAGATGCAGGAACGCGGCGCCGAGGCCGATGGCGGCGCGGTCCATGAACACGAATTCGCGGGGGATGGTGACGGGGCCGTGCTCGGCGAGGCGCGTCTTCACGTCGATGACTTCGCGGCGGCCGTACATGCCGGGGCTCACGCCTTCGGCCACGCGGCGCACGCGGTCTTCCAGCATCGGCCCGTAGATGAAGCGCGCCCACACCGTCAGCGCCTCTACCGCGCCGTCGTTCAGGCCGCCGAAGCCCCAGTCTTCGTAGGCGCGCTTCACTGCATCGAGATCGTTTGCATCGAGCGCGCGATAGAGATTGATCACGCCCTGCACGAAGCGCGGGGGGAAGATGCGCACGCAGCCGAAGTCGAGCAGGTTCAGCGAGGCGGCGTCCTCGGGGAAGGTGTAGTTGCCGAGATGCGGATCGCCGTGAATGACGCCGTAGCGCGCCATCGGTCCCCACCAGGCGTGGAACAGCAACGTGGCGATGCGGTTGCGCGTTTCCTGATCGGCGTCGAGGAAGCTCTTGAGCGGGCGGCCTTCTAGCCAGCTCATCGTGAGAAGGCGCTTTGTTGAAAGTTCAAGCACCGGCTCCGGCGGGCGGATGTCGGGGCGTTCGGCGAGCATCAGCTGATAGAGCGCGATGTGCCTGGCCTCGCGCTCGTAATCGAGTTCTTCACGCAGGCGGTCGGCGATCTCGAGACCCATCTCCGTGGGATCGAGCAGACGGTTCATGCGCTTCACCAGACCGATGATGCCCTGCATCTGGCCGATGTCGCTTTCCACCGCGCTCGCCATCTCGGGATACTGCAGCTTGCACGCGACCGCGCGGCCATCCGGCAGCACTGCGCGATGCACCTGGCCGAGCGACGCGGCCGCCACAGCCTCGCGCTCGAAGGACTGGAACCTGGTTTCCCAGTCGGGGCCGAGCTCGCCGCGCATGCGCCTCTGCACGAAGGGCCAGCCCATCGACGGCGCATTCATCTGCAGCTTGGAGAATTCCTCGGCGAACTCCGGGGGCAGGAAGTCGGGGATGGTCGCCATCATCTGGGCGACCTTCATGAGCGGACCCTTGGTGCGCCCCAGCGCCGCCTTCATGGCGGCGGCGATCTGCTTGTCGGCGGCATCCCCGCCGAAGAGGGCGGACATGCCCGCCGATGCGACGGCGCCGGCGGCGTTGGCCCCCACTGATGCAAAGCGGCCTGCACGGGCGGCGAGGCGATTGCGTTCCGGGTCCTTGGGGCCGTCTTCACTCATGTCTGATAGATAGGCCGTGCATGTGGCGCCGTCGCGTCGGCGACGGTCTTTTCACGCGCGTGAAGTGTCGCAGGGCGGACAGGCAGATCGTTGATGCCGGTTAACCAACGAAAATGATTGGTTTTTATGTCCCATTTTAACGCGACCTTTGGAACCTGCCGGTAAGGTCCGTGAAACAAGGGCGCCCGTCAGAGGCGTCCAACGGGAACATGGTGGACCAAATGGCCAAGACCATCCTGATCGTCGATGACGATCCGGCGCAGCGCCGCATGCTGCAAGCCGCCGTCGAGCGCAACGGCCTGAAGACGATGATGGCCGAGGACGGCCGCCGTGCGGTCGCGCTCGTCGAGGATGATCCCGCGATTGATCTCGTCCTGCTTGATCTCGTGATGCCGGGCCTCAATGGCCACGAGACGCTCAAGGAAATCCGCATGCGTCGCCCGACGCTGCCGTGCATCGTGCTGACCGCTTCGGGCGGCATCGACACGGTCGTGCAGGCCATGCAATCGGGCGCGACCGACTTCTTCGTGAAGCCGGCGAGCCCCGAACGCATCATGGTCTCGATCCGCAATGCGCTGGAGCTGTCCACGCTGAAGGTCGAGGTCACGCGCCTGAAGAAGAAGGCTGCGGGCGTTCTGACGTTTGAAGACATGGTCGCCGATGCGCCGATCATGAAACAGGTCGTGCGCATGGGGCAGCGCGCGGCGAAGTCGAACATCCCGGTTCTGGTCACCGGCGAAAGCGGCGTCGGCAAGGAATTGCTGGCGCGTGCGGTGCACGGCTCATCCGAGCGTGCGGGTCGCGCGTTCATCGCCGTCAACTGCGGCGCGATTCCGGAGAACCTCGTCGAGTCGATCCTGTTCGGCCACGAGAAGGGCGCCTTTACGGGCGCAGTGGAAAAGCACGCCGGCAAGTTCGTGGAAGCCCACGGCGGCACGCTCTTCCTCGATGAAGTCGGCGAACTGCCGCTCGACATGCAGGTGAAACTGCTGCGCGTGCTGCAGGAAGGCGAAGTAGATGCCGTCGGCGGCAAGCGGCCGGTGAAGGTCGATGTGCGTATCGTCTCGGCGACCAACAAGGACCTGGCGAAACTCGTGGCCGAAGGCCGCTTCCGCGAAGACCTGTACTACCGTCTCAACGTATTCCCCATCGAGGCCCCGCCACTGCGTGAGCGCCGCGAGGACATTCCGGCGATGGTCACGCGCTTCGTCGCGCGCTTCAACGCCGAGGAAGGCCGCGCAGTGCGTGGCTGTGCACCGGAAACGCTCGACATGCTCGTCGGCTTCGACTGGCCAGGCAATGTGCGCCAGCTTGAGAATTCGGTGTTCCGCGCCGTGGTGCTCTGCGAGGGCGAAACGCTGCAGCCGGAAGACTTCCCGCAGATCGCGGGCGTGCGTCCGCGTCAGCTCTCGGCGGCCAACGATTCACTGCCTGTGGGCGCGTATGAAGCCGCCAACGATGCAGCGCCGTCTGCGCCGATGACGGTGACGATCGTCGAGCAGCATGCGCCGCCGGTGCCGATCTTCGATGAAGGCGGGCATCTGCGCCGTCTCGAAGAAGTCGAGCGCGATCTCATCGAGTTCGCCATCGAGCACTATGCGGGTCACATGAGCGAGATCGCCCGGCGCCTCGGCATCGGCCGCTCCACGCTCTACCGCAAGCTGCGCGAGTACGGCCTCGACGAAAGCCGGCTGGCGGGCTGACCGTTCACGCTGATGGCGCAGCAACGCCTAGTCGTTGCGCCATCGCGGCGAGGCGCTTGTCTGCCGTCCACAGTGTCGCGTGCGCAAGCAGCGTCGCGGCGAGCAGATGTGCATCGATGTAGCCGACGCCGGAGCCATGCAGCGCGTGTGTCTCGATCAGCGCGAGGACTTCCGCATCGGTCGCCACCGGCGCGTGCGGGAGCTCTCCGAGCGCGGCGATGACTGTTTGCCTGTCCTTGATCGACCCCAGCGCCAACTCCCCGATGACGAAGCGGTGTGTCAGCGCTGCGCCGTCGTCCAGCAAGGCCGACACACCAGCGTTCGGGGCGCGGAGATGATTTATCCAGACCGAGCTGTCGATCAGGATCACGTATCGACCGTGTCCGCCGGAAAGCGCCGACGGGGCGGTATGCGTGCATCGGGGTCACTTCCCCCGAGCGCAATGAGTCGGCGCGCAGCTTCCTGTTGCACCAACCGCTTCAACGCCTCGCGGATGAGCGCGCTCCGTTCGGTGATGCCCGTGTACTCTTCCGCCGTGGCGAGGAGATCGTCGTCGAGGGTGACTGTCGTACGCATGATGCATCACAAATAGCATCAAATGATGCGATTTTCAATGCGCCGCTCCGCCTCTTGCACCAGCCTCCGCAGCCGTCCATCTGAGGAGCCTAGAACTCCCCGGAAAGGCGACCATGACGTACCGTCTCGACGACGAAGAAACCAAGCCCGATGAGACCCCGCCGCCCTTGCCGGGCTTCGCGGCGGACAAGGCGCTGTTCGACGCCCGTATCCTGACGCTCACGGGCGAGATCAACGACAAGCAGGCCAAGCGGATCACGGATTCGCTGCTGGCGCTGTCGGCGGCCAAGGACGATCCGATCACGCTGGTGATCTCGTCCCCCGGCGGCCACGTCGAGAGCGGCGACATGATCCATGACATGATCAAGTTCGTGAAGCCGCGCGTGCGCATGCTCGCCACGGGCTGGGCGGCTTCGGCCGGTTCGCTGATCTTTGCGGCGGCCGACCGCGCCGACCGTTACTCCCTGCCCAATACGCGCTTTCTGCTGCATGAACCGCGCGGCGGCGTCGGCGGCGCAGCGTCCGATGTGGCGATCCAGGCGCGGGAAATCCTGCGCATGCGTGAGCGGCTCAACAAGATCTACGCGGCCGCCACCGGCCAGACGCTGGAGCGGATCAAGGCCGACACGGACCGCGACTACTGGATGACGGCGGAGGAGGCGCGTGACTACGGCCTCGTCGGCTCGATCATCACGACGATGGACCAGTTGAAGTAGCCCGAAGGTCGCTCAGGCCGACTTCTGGACCGGTGCGGAAGCCCGGGCCGCCCATTCGAGGAACGTCGTCACGTGGGCCGGGCGGATCAGCCCGACGCCGTGCGCGCGTGCGTGTTGCAGGGCGGCGGGCGTGTAGGTCTGGTGCGCGACGATGGCGCCGCGACGGACATGCGCTGCCTTGAGGCGGGCCACGAAGGCGTCGACGGCGTCGACGTCGATCGGCGCATCGGCGTGCAGGCACTGGAAGTAGGCGCACGCGCCTTCCGATTGAACGACCACGCTGTCGCCTTCGGTGGCGGCGTCCCAGCCTGCGGCGGAAACCCGACCGAGGCAGGCGTCGATCAGCAGGCGCGTCGGCTCTGCGGGTGGGGCGTCCAGCAAGGCCTGCGCATGGACCTGCGCTTCCTGAAGCCACATGGCCCGCTCCGATCCGATGATCGAATGCGAGACCTGCGGCAGGATTTCTTCGTTGGCATATTGTGCGACCGCCTTGCGGCGCGCTTCGGCGTCATCGTTGGCGCCGACGCGCAAGCGTAGCGTTTCAACGTCGGCCTTCATCATGCGGCGGATTTCGCGACGCGTCTGCTCCTGGCGCTTGGCTTGTGCGTCGGCGTTGAACGCCTGTTCCTTCTCGTCGCGCTTGCGGCCGACGGCGAGGAACACGAACGGCGCGACGCATACGATCACGGCGAGGACGAAGAGCACGACTCGCGACACGAGGAACGGCTCCTGCGATCCGACGGCGACGAGCACGAGGGCGACGGCGATGAAGCCCGCCTGCATCATGTCGATCTGCCCGATCGCCTTCGCCACTGCTTGCCTTGTGCCATTTTGGTTCATTGTACGCCGCCCACGATTATCCGCACCGCTTGAGACGGCGGATCATGCAGGAAACATGTCAATTTACGATTGTTGAGAAGGGTAAATACGCGGCGCGGGCGAGTGGGAAATTCTAGCGCGGTGCTATTCCGGCGCGTGGCAGCAGGCCTCGATCTTGTTGCCGTCGGGGTCCCTGACAAACGCGGCGTAGTAGTTCGGGTGATACTGCTCGCGCACGCCGGGCTTGCCGTCCTCGATGCCGCCCTGGTCAAGCGCGGCGAGATAGAAGGCGTCGACCGCTTCGCGTGTCTTCGATGCGAACGCGATGTGGACGCCGTTGCCCATGGTCGCTTGCTGGCCGTTGATCGGCAGGCCGATCCAGAACACCGGATGCTCCGGATTGTCGCCGTAGCCCACGCCCACGAGATTGCCGCCGACGCTGACCGGCATCACCGCGCTCATGCCGAGAGGCGCGAGCACCGCATCGTAGAAGGCCTTCGAGCGCTTCATGTTGGTTACGCCGATGGAGATGTGATCGAGGCTCACGCGGTTGGATCTCCTAGGAAAGGGAGGCCTTTGCACCGAAGAGCTTGCCACGTTCGGTGACGAAAACCGATAGTAGGGCCAGCGCGCCGACGGCGGCCGATCCGAGAATGAAGGGCGCAGGCGTGCCGTCATACATGGCCGCGATCCCCGCGCCGACAAGAGAGCTGCCGACGGTCGTCGCGAATCCGTAAAATGCCGCGCCCGCACCGGCCCGAGCGCCCAGCGGCTCCATGACGATGGCGTTGAAGTTTGCGCCGATCATGCCGAACAGCAGCATCGTGAGCGCGAGCGCCAAAAGGTAGAACCACAGCGGCGTCGGTCCGAGCAGGAGGATGGCGCCGTGCATGGCGCTCATCAGCGTGAAGGCGATGAGCGCGGTGTGGCCGATGCGGTGCATGCCGAGGCGCATGACGAGGCGTGAATTGATGAAGGACGCCATCGACATGGTCAGCGCCACGCTCGCAAACGCGATCGGGAACATCGCGCCCATCTTGTAGTGCTCGGCGAAGATCTGTTGCGAGGTGGTGATGTAGGCCATCAGTGCGCCGAACAGGAAGGCGCTCGCGATGGCGTAGCCCAGCGCCTGACGTTCCCTGGCGATCGCCGCATAGCTCGCGAGTGCGGAAGCCAGACGCAACGGCGTGCGCAGTTCTTTCGGTCGCGTTTCCGGCAGGCGAAACCACGTCCATGCCATCACGATCAGCCCGCCGAGCAGGAGAAATCCAAACATCCAGCGCCACGGCCCCACCAGCAGCACGAGCTGTCCTATGGCGGGCGCGATGATCGGGATCACCATGAACACCATCATCGACAACGACATGACCCGCGCCATTTCGCGTCCGCTCATCATGTCGCGCACGACGGCGACAGCGATGATGCGCGCGGCTGCGGCGGCGGCGCCTTGAACCCCGCGCGCGATGAGGAAGGTGTTGAAGTCCTGCGCCACGACGCAGCCGATGGTGGCGAGGAGGTAAAGTCCCATCGACCACAGCAGCACCGGGCGGCGGCCGTAGGAATCAGACAGCGGCCCGTAGAACACTAGCGCCACGCCGAACGACAGCATGTAGACGATGATCACGAGTTGGCGATCGTTGCCGTCGCGCACGCTGAAGTCATGCGCGATCTGCGGCAGCGCCGGCAGCATGATGTCGATGCCGAGCGCGTTGAGCGCCATGAAGGCCGCCACCATGGCCACGAGCTCGGGCGTGGTCGGCATGCGGATGGCGGGGGGCGCAGGCCCCGATGCGGGAGAGGTCACGCGCCGCATGTGCCATGTGGTCTGCAGAGAAGGCCAGCACATTCGCCGCCACGGCGCCAACCCTTGTCGATCAGCGCTTTGCGCGGGCCGCAGTCGGGCGCAAGATGGCGCCGGGGAGTGGAGCGTCGAGATGCGCCGGATATGGAATGTGCTGCGCGCTTGCCTCGTGGCGGCGACCGGACTGGCGCTCGCGCCGGGCGGCGTCGCAGCGGCGGAGCGTTCCTCACCGCCGGGCGCGCCGGTCGTCGATCCGGTCGTCTACGCCGCGCCCACCACCACGGACGGTATTGGGCGCATCATGGCGCCGGTCTGGCTCAACGGGCGCGGACCGTTTCTCTTCATTGTCGATACCGGCGCCAACCGCACGGTGCTCTCGCCCGAAACCGCGCGCCAGCTCGGTATCGGAGTCGGCGCGGGCGATCGCGCGGTGGTGCACGGCGTCACCGGCTCTGAACTCGCACCGATCGCCCGCGTGAGCGAGTTGCGCATCGGACGCATCGTGCGACGCAACGTGGACATGCCGGTGGTGTCGAGCCGGGTGCACGCGGAAGCCGACGGCATGCTCGGCGCCGACAATCTCGCGGGCACGCGTCTGTCGGTGGATTTCCGGCGCAACCGCATCGACATTTCCGACTCGCGCAATGCGCCTGCGCGCCCACGTGAGTCGACGTCGCTGCCGGCGGAAATGCGTTTCGGCCTTTTGCCGCTCGTGCGCGGTCGGGTGGGGGGCGTGCAGGTCGAAGCGGTCGTGGACACCGGCGCGGAACGGTCCATCGGCAACAGCGCCTTGCGCGCGGCGCTCGTCGCCGGGCGCGCGCACACCCGCAGCGAAGGCCGGACGATCGTGTTCGGCGCCGTCGGTCCCAGCGTGATGGCGGACGTGTTGTGGGTGCCGCGGCTGCGCGTCGGCGCTGGCAACATAACGAAAATGCAGCTCCTGTTCGCGGACACGCACGTCTTCCGCATATGGCGACTGGAACAGACACCCGCGTTGCTGCTCGGCATGGACGTGATTGGCCAGCTCGATGCGATTACCATCGACTATCGCCTGAACCGCGTCTGGTTTCTAGCCAGGGGCGCCGACAAGAGCGTGCGTGTTTCGCCGAGCAGCTCGCGCTTGTCGCCGGGTTGAAGCCTACGAGGTGAACCGGAAGTGCATGACGTCGCCGTCGCGCACCACGTACTCCTTGCCTTCCAGGCGCATCTTGCCGGCGTCTTTCGAGCCCTGTTCGCCGTTGAACTTCACGTAGTCGTCGTAGGCGATGGTTTCGGCGCGGATGAAGCCTTTCTCGAAATCCGTGTGGATGACGCCGGCCGCTTGCGGGGCGGTGTCGCCCTTGTGGATCGTCCAGGCGCGCGCTTCCTTCGGGCCGACAGTGAAATACGTCTGCAGACCCAGCAGCTTGTAGCCGGCGTGGATCAGCGTAACGAGGCCGGGCTCTGAAAGGCCGGCTGCGGCGAGGTATTCGGCCTGCTCGGCTTCGTCGAGGGCGGCGAGCTCTGCTTCCATCTGCGCGCAGATGACGACGCACTCGGCGCCTTCCTGTTTCGCACGCTCGGTCACACGTTCGGAATGCGCGTTGCCCTTGGCGGCGTCGTTCTCGTCGACATTGCATACGAAAAGCACGGGCTTCGAGGTGAGAAGCTGCAGCATTTCGAAGGCCCTTCGTTCGTCATCGGCGACCTTCGTCTTGCGCGCGGGCTTGCCTTCTTCGAGTTGCGCCTTGGCGCGCAGCACGAGTTCGAGCGTGAGCTTGGCGTCTTTGTCGCCGGTCTTGGCTTTCTTCTCGAGATTCATGACGCGCTTCTCGAGGCTTTCGAGATCAGACAGCATCAGCTCGGTCTCGACCGTCTCCAGATCCGAGATCGGATCAATGCGGCCTTCCACGTGCGTGATGTCGTCGTTCTCGAAGCAGCGCAGCACATAGACGATGGCGTCCGTCTCGCGGATGTTGCCGAGGAAGGCGTTGCCGAGGCCTTCGCCTTTCGAGGCGCCGCGCACGAGGCCCGCGATGTCGACGAAGTTCATTCGCGTCGGAATGATCTCCTTCGAGCCCGCGATCTTCGCGAGGACCGGCAGGCGCGGCTCCGGCATCGCCACTTCGCCGACGTTGGGCTCGATGGTGCAGAACGGATAGTTCGCCGCCTGCGCCGCCGCAGTCTGCGTCAGCGCGTTGAAAAGGGTGGACTTGCCGACGTTCGGCAAACCCACGATGCCACACTTGAAACCCAACGCCGTCTCCGGAATGAAATTAGGCCGGGGTCATGCGCGAAGCGGCCCGGCCTTTCAAGCGCGGACGGCTGCAAGCGGAAAATCCGGGTTGCCCACAGAAGTCTTGGCGATCCCCGCGAACACATGTAGCGCGATGGTCCAGTCAATGGATCGGGCGGAGAGCGGCATGGCGCGCGCACGCATGCGGTACGACTGGGAGTATGGTCTTGGCGACGTTCTTGAGGAGCCGCCGCTCGCAAGGCGAAGGCGTCTCCACAAGCAGGCCAAGGACGGCAAGCGCGTCGTGGAGGTCGATCGTTCCGGGTCCGTCATCCACATGGAGCGCGCCGCCAAGCGCCTCGGCGCGCTCAACGCTGCCGACCGCGTCCTGCGGGTGCCGCACTGGGACATGGACAAGGCGCTGGAGGCCATGCAGCGCGCGGGTGTGCGCGGGCGCGTCACCAATCTCGGCGACAGCGTTCAGAAACGCCCGAAATCAAGGCGCTTCTGACGGGATCAATCTGACTGCCGGAAAAACGCGTCCGGGGTGACTTCGAACGGGTCCACGAGCGGGAGGCCCGCAATTTCACGCGCCGACATGCGATCCTCGGTCAGGAAATGCGTGCATCCATTCGCGAGCGCGAAGGCGATGTGCACGGCGTCCCACCACTGCGTCTTGAACCTGCACTGGATGTCGAGCGCGCGGTGCGTGTCGGCGACCTGCAAGACGCCCGGGCACCAGCGCAGCAGTTCACGACTTTCCTCCGCCGCCATGGCCGGCGGGTTTCCGAGTTTTCTGACGGCCGCGTTCTGATGCTCGCCCGCCACCTGCTGGCTCGTCACCATCACTCCCGAAAGCGTGAGGGTCCTCAGCCACGCCGAGGCTTGAGCCTGTTTGGTCGGAAATCGGAAATCGCGGCTGTAGAGGAAAATGTTGGTGTCCACCAGGATACGGACGGTCATGCAACTCTTCCCGGCTAGGCGCAGTGCCATCGTCATTCAGCAAATTGAGCGGAGGCCCCGCCAGCCACGCCTCCATCGCCGCGACGCCTTCCTGGCGCAGGCGTTCCTGATCGGCCGCGATCAGATCGGCGATGTAGCGCGAGACGCTCTTTTGCGCCTTTTGCGCGTCCCACCGCAGGCGGGTGAGGGTGTCGTCGTCAAGGGCGATCGTGACGTTTGCCATACGCCACCGTATCCCATCCGGCAGACCCGTGCAACACGGGCCAGTGTTACACTGGCTTTGCTGCCGCCACGGCCTTCGCCGCCATGTCGCGCCACTGGCGGTCGAGGACGCGGAGCTGGGGGTTGATCTTCTGGTAGCGCCGCTCGATCTCGCCGAGCGCGATGCGCGCTTCTTCGGACTTGCCGGTATTGGCGAGGAAGGCGGCGTAGCGGCAGGCGGCTTCGAGGCCGGGGATGCGGTCGGCGGCGAAACGGAAGGGCGCGTCGGCGTCGTTGTTGCGGCCGAGACCCTCATAGGCGCGCGCGTAGGCGAGCGCGACGGGCCCGGTGTCATTTTCCTTGCCAAGGGCGGAGAGCGATTCCAGCCGCTTCAGCGCCTCCTCATAGCGGCCGAGCTCCAGCAGCGCGTTGGCGTGGCCGAGAAGCACGACCGGGTCATCCTTGAACTGGCCGATGACGCATTGATCCCAGGCGGCTTCGGCTTCCGGCCAGCGTCCCAGTGCGGCGGCGGCCTGGGCGAGACGCATGCGGTTGCCCCCGGTCTCGGCGTCCTCGAGCGCGAGCTTCGCGGCGCGGTAGTCGCGTTCGGGATCGAGCGCCTTCTGCGCGACCCCGCCGAGCTTGCGGGCGGTGCGTCCGCCCATCCATTCCGGCACGAGGATCGCGAAGACGTAGATCAGCGGCCCGATCCCCGGGGCGATCACGAGGATCCAAAGCCACGGCTGCGCGCGGCCGGAGCGCACGGCGTGCAGGCCGCACAGCAACGATGGCGTCCATAGGAGGATGAGCTGCAGCATGTTCCGAGCTACCTAGGCGGGACAGTGTGCGGTAGCAATGCAAGGCGTCTCTGGTATCGAGGACCGCATGGATATCTGGGATCGATTTGGCATCAGTGCATCCATGAGCATCGCGTTCGGTGGCGCCGGCCTTTTGTTGCTATCCCTTTGGGCGCTGGCACCGGGAAAGTTGGCAGCGAGTTTGGCGCCTCTCCCCGAAAACATGATCTTGGGCGGGATGGTCATTGCGGTGCTATGGTCGTTGAGGCGTGGTCCACATTACGTCCGGCTCTTGGCTAGGAAGACTACGCAGGAACCCACTTAGCGCCCTCGGGCGACATGATCGCTATTCGTCTCGCCCGCCACGGCCGCCGGCCTTGTCGGCGGGGGCGAGGCGCAGGACTTCGGCCTGGTACTTCTCGTCCTCGCCGGCGACGAGCATGGCCATCGCGTCCGCGCAGGCGCGCAGCAGGGCTTCGACCCATGCGGCATCGGCCTTGTGGAAATCGCTCAGCACGTAGCCGTGGACAAGCTCCTTCTGGCCGGGGTGGCCGACGCCCATGCGCGCACGCCGGAAGTCGGGGCCGATGGGGCTGGCCGCGATCGAGCGGATGCCGTTGTGGCCCGCAGCGCCGCCGCCGGTCTTCATGCGGAAGCGGCCGGGCGCCAGATCGATCTCGTCATAGAAGACGATGATGTCGGCGGGCTTGATCTTGAAGAACTGCGCGGCCTCGCCGACGGCGCGCCCGCTCTCGTTCATGAAGGTCTGCGGCTTGATCGCGAGGCACTTCACGCCGGCGATCTCGCCGTCGGCGCACTCGGCCTGGAAGCGCTTCTTCCACGGCCCGAAACGATGGAAGCGCGCGATCTCGTCCACGGCCATGAAGCCGATGTTGTGGCGGTTCTTTGCGTATTTGGGGCCGGGATTGCCGAGGCCGGCGAGGAGAAGCATGCGTGTTTCCTCCTGCGTGAACGCAGCGAAACGGGGGAGGTGGCTTCGGCGAAGCCGAAGACGGAGGGGGCGCGGGCCGTGCCCCCATCCCCCGGTTGCGCCGGGTTCTTCCCCCGAACACGGGGGAAGAAAAGTCCGTATCAGCCCTTCTTGTCGCCCTTGGCGTCCGCTGCCGGCGCCGCAGCGGCGACCGGTGCGGCTTCGACGGTTTCCTCGGCGGCTTCGGCCATGCGGCCGCCGATCGAGGCGATCGTCATGTCGCGATCCTTCACGACGGGCGTCGCGCCAGCCGGGAGCGTCACCGCCGAAAGGTGGATCACCGCGCCCACGTCGAGGCCCGTGAGGTCGATGACGATCTCTTCCGGGATGGCCGAGGCCTTCACCTTCAGGCGGATCGTGTGCTCGACGACGTTGAGCACGCCGCCACGCTTCAGGCCGGGGCTGTCGAGCTGGTTCTTGAAGTGGACGGGGACGTCCACGTCGATGACGCTGTTTTCTTCCACGCGGTAGAGATCGACGTGGAGCGGCTCATCGGTGACCGGGTGGAACTGGATGGCGCGCGGGATGACCGGCTGCTTCTCGCCCTTATGGTCGAGCGTGATCATGTGGGAGATGAACTTGCCGGCGCGCAGCGCCTTCTGAAGCTCCTTCTTGGCGACTTCGATCGCCACGGGGCCGCGGGGGCCGCCGTAGAGGACGCCCGGGACCTGCTCCTTGCGACGGGTCGCGCGGGCGTTGCCCGTGCCGGTCTTCTCACGAACGTCGACCGTCAAAACGATGCCTGCCACGACCCTGGTCCTTCT
>JAWXBS010000167.1:0-3736 GCA_034440275.1 Alphaproteobacteria bacterium | reverse complement strand
TCCAGCTCATTCCAATACGGCGCCAGCACCTCGATGGACTTCTTCTGCTCGCGCCCCGCCGGCGCCATGCCGAGTTCGCGCCGCGCGAGCGCCTCGATGCGCTTGGGGTTTTCCAGATACTGCACTTCCGCCGCGAGCCCGCGCGCTTCGTCGCGCTTGGCGGCGACATCGCGTTCGAGTTCGGCGATGTTGCGGCGCGTGGCGGCGGCGTCGTTCTTGGCCTTCAGCACGCCCACCGCCATCACGAGGATCAGCACGATCGCGACAGGCACGAAAAAGCGTCCCGGTTTGAAGCTGAACGTCACGTGAGACGCTCCCACGCTTCAGCCGCCTTCGGCGCGAGCATGCGGTCGTCGATCGGCCCCCACGCGGGCGCTTCGGTGCGGAACGCCACGCGCAGCTTCGCCGAGCGCGCGCGCGGATTGGCGGCAAGTTCGCGCTCGTTCGGCGCGATGGACTTCTTCTGCGCGAGACGGAAGGACGGCGGACGGCCCGCAGGCCGTTCGGGCGCGTAACGCGATCCGCCGCCGCCGGCGCCCGCACGCTCGACCATGAACGATTTCACGATCCTGTCCTCCAGAGAATGGAAGGACACCACCACGAGTCGGCCTTCGGGTTTCAGTCTCGTTTCGGCCCCGGCCAGCGCGCGGGCGAGCTCGCCAAGCTCGTCGTTGACCAGCATCCGCAGGGCCTGGAAGGTCTTGGTGGCGGGGTGGGTGCGCGCGCCCTTCCGACCGCCGAGGGCCTTTTCCACAAGGTCCGCCAGCTGCGCCGTTGTCGCCACCGGCGCCTCGCGGCGGGCCTCCACGAGCGCGCGCGCGATCCGACGGCTCGCCGTCTCCTCGCCCAGCGCCCAGATCGCGTCCGCCAGCGCCTCTTCCGGGAACTGCGCCACGACATCCGCCGCACTCGGACCGGCCTTGGCCATCCGCATGTCGAGCGGCGCATCGAAGCGGAAGGAAAAGCCCCGCTCCGGCTCGTCGAGCTGGAAGGAGGAGACGCCGAGATCGAGCGCCACGCCGTCCACGGGTTCCGGCACCAGCGTGTCGAGATCGCCGAACCGCCCCTCCCGGGGCTCCACCCGCCCCGGCGTCAGCCGCGCGAGGGCCTGCCCGCGGGCTATCGCGTCGGGGTCGCGGTCGCGCGCGATGACCTTGCAGTCGGCGGCTTCCAGCAGCGCGCGGGTGTAACCGCCGCCGCCGAACGTCGCATCGACGATGAGATCGCCCGCCTTGGGCGCCAGCGCCGCGACCGCTTCACGCAGGAGAACCGGCGCATGGCTCATTTCCCCGCCTCCGACGCCGCGCGGGCCAGCTGGGTGCGCTTTTCGGCCGCCCGCGAACGCGCCTCCGCCACCCGCGCATCGAGCAGCGGCGGCGACCATATCTCAAAACGGTCCGACAGGCCCACGAACGCGGCCTTGCCGTTCAGTTGCGCGTGCGCGCGCAGGTCTTCGGGGAGCGAGGCGCGGCCGGTCTCGTCCAGATCCAGCGCGCGCGCCTCGCCGAAGATGGCGTAGTCGAAATCGTCACGCAGATCGTCGAACTCGCCCCGGGCCGACAGCGCGGTCTGGTAACGGGCGAGGAGAGCAGCATCCCCCGCTTCCAGCCACGGCCCCCGATAGGACGGCCAGACATAGACCTTGCCGCGCCCCTGTTCGCTTTCGGCCCCGCCCGTCAGCAGCGCGCGGAACGGCGCGGGCACCGAAGCCCGTCCTTTCGCGTCCACGCCGACAATGTGCGTGCCGATGAACATGCATCAGCGCCCCAAAATGCATCGCCCCGACCCAGCCGTCGGCGGCAAGCGGCTGCATATGGGCACAGATGGGATCGTTTGGGAAGAGATGGTGTGAGCATGGATTGGTTAATGGAAGGTAAGCGCTAAAGGGAGAAACCGGGCGCACCGGGAGGTGCGCGGTCCGGCCCCACCCGCTGCGCACAGCCCCAGATGTTTGAGCGCTGCGGTGGGGGAGCAGAAGCACGCCGGTTTCCGGGCCGGACCGCGCACCTCCCGGTGCGCCCAGCGTCCGCCGACAGCGCGATTTCGCCGTGCTAAAACCCGCCCATGAACTACCGGCACGCCTTCCACGCCGGGAACCATGCGGACGTGCTCAAGCATGTGTGCCTGGCGCTCGTGATCGATCACCTGAAGCACAAGGCGGCGCCCTTCGCGGTGATGGACACCCATGCTGGGCGCGGCGGCTACGCGCTCGACGGGCAGGAAGCGCAGCGCAGCCCTGAGTGGCGCGCGGGCGTGGGGCGGATCTGGGATTGGGCGGAGGCGCCGGGCGCGATGGCGCCGTTTCTCGATGCGCTGCGCGGCGTGAATGAAAGCGGCGGCCTCCATGCCTATCCGGGCTCCCCGCTCATCGCGCTCGCCGGCATGCGCGAACAGGACCGGCTGATCGCATGCGAGCTGCATCCGGAAGAAGCGGGCGTGCTGCGCCGTCGTCTCGAGGACGATCCGCGCGCGCAGGTGCATCAGCGCAACGGCTTTGAAGCCATGGCCGCACTCCTGCCCTTCACGGAACGGCGCGGCCTCGTGCTGATCGATCCGCCCT
The DNA here is from genome assembly GCA_034440275.1 of Alphaproteobacteria bacterium. GTDB lineage: Bacteria > Pseudomonadota > Alphaproteobacteria > Caulobacterales > Aquidulcibacteraceae > VFBF01. Next base: position 1,176 of record JAWXBS010000167.1, on the reverse strand, counting down.
ACGAGGACCGCGATCACGAGACGATCCAGACCATCCGCGCGCTCCGCACCGCGCTCGATCGCTTCGGTCACGGCGTTTACATGTGGTGGCGACCGGTGAAAGACGTGCGCGAGATCGACATGGCCGACACTGAGCTTTTCCACGGCCGCACGCTGAAGACGCTGCGCGTCGATCTGGCCGTGGACCGCGTCGATCCCGAAGGCCGCCTCGTCGCGTCGAGCGTGCTGATCGTCAATCCGCCCTACACGCTCGCGCCCGCGCTCGCCGAACTGATGCCCGCGCTGAGCCAGCGTCTCGCCGCGACCGAAGCGGCGGGCTGGCGCATGGAGACGACGGGCGGCTAGAGTTCCGCCATGAACTTCGAGAAATTCCTCGCCCTCATCCAGCAGCCGGCGGTCTATCTGCCGGTCATCGGCGTCACGATGCTGGCGCTCTTCCTCGCGAAGAAGCCGGCGACGGCGATCTATGTGGGGCTGATGCCGCTCATCAACTGGTCGTTCGCGGCGGTGCCGACGTTCGCCATTCCGGAGACGTTGGGCGGCGGACAATTCCAGCCGTTGGCGATCGTCACCGGGCTTGTGCTCGTGGTCCGCGATTTCGCGCAACGCGAGATCGGCCACCGCGTGCTGGCGGCGATGATCATCGGGCTGATCTTCTCCACCATGACCTCGTGGATCGTGGTGGTGGTGGCGTCAGGCGCGGCCTTCCTGATCAGCGAACTGGTGGACTGGGCCGTCTACACATTCACCAAACGCCCGTTGTCGCAGCGCATCATGATCTCGAGCGCGCTGTCGGCGCCCCTGGACCAGACGGTGTTCATCTACCTCGCCTCGTTCGTCGTGCCGGGCATCTTCGCCTGGGGCACGGTGATCACCGGCATCGTCTCCAAGCTGCTCGGTGCGGCGGTCGTGGCGTGGTTTGTAGCGCGTGGGGAAGCCAGGGCCGCCCCCGCTGTCGCCCATCCGACGAACTGAGCCGGGCGCACCCACCGAATCGCCTTGCGGGCAAGTGGTTTTTCGACCATAGCTGGGGCTAACGTCGGCATGTCGCCGGCAGAGTGCGGACGTTCCGCGGCGTGCGGCGATACAAAAATCACCCCCGACAATCTTCGGACATGCTGACGAGCGACCATGAACACCATGGCGCCGCGTGCGATCACTCGCGCGCGGCTTATCC
>JAWXBS010000166.1:0-3823 GCA_034440275.1 Alphaproteobacteria bacterium | reverse complement strand
GGGCGTGTCGCTGACCATCGGCCTGCCGGCGCTGTCGGACGCGGTGAAGAAGGTGCTGGTGCTGGCGATCCCGGGCGCGCTTGCGGGCGGCGCCACGCAGATCAATTCGCTGGTCAGCCAGATCCTCACCGGCTCCGACGAAGGCGCGCGTTCGGTGCTCTACAACGCCGACCGCCTCTATCAATTGCCGCTCGGGCTCGTTGGCGTCGCCGTGGGCCTCGCGCTCGTGCCGCGACTGACGAAGGCGTTCGTTGCGGGCGACACCCAAGGCGCGCAGACCACGCTCGATGACGGCATCGGTCTCGCGATGGCGTTCACGATCCCGGCGGCCGCCGCGCTCGTCGTCATGCCGTTCTTCATCATCGATGCGACCGTGACGCGCGGCGCCTTCACCAGCGACGATGCGCGTCGCACGGCGGAAGTGCTGCGCCATTTCGGCTGGGGCGTGCCGGCGTTCGTGCTGGCGAAGGTGCTGACGCCGCCGTTCTTTGCGCGGCAGGATACGCAGCGGCCGATGCGCTATGCGTTCGTCACCGTGGCGGTGACGGTGGTGCTGGGGGCTGCGCTCTTCTTCGGGTTCAAGCGCATGGACTGGGACGGCGTCGTCGGTCTCGCCATCGCCACGAGCATCGGAGCGTGGGTGAACGTGGCGCTGCTGAGCGGCGCGCTGGCGCGGGATGGAACGTGGAAAGTTAGTGCGGCGCTCGGTAAACGCTTGCTGCGGCTAGGCATCGCCACGGCGGTGATGGCGGCAGTGCTGGGCGTACTCGCCTTTTTCTATCCAACGCTGGCGCAGGTCTTCTTCTGGAAAGAGGCGGCCATCGTCATCGCCTGTCTTGTCGGCGCGGCGGTGTACGGCGTGGCGGTGCTGGCGACTGGCGCAGTCACGATAAAGGAGATGCGCGCAGCGCTGCGCCGTGAGCCTGGCCCTGCCGCTGGCGGGGGAGGCGGCTTGCCCGGCGGTCTTGACGGCTGATAGAAGCCCGCTCCGGAGACAGAACGATGTACGCGCAACGCGACGGACGATGGCGGATCTGACCGCAACGACCTGAACACCGCCCTTTTGCGGCGGCCCTCTGCGCACGTTTTTTCCCGGGAGCACCCCATGTCCGCCGTACCCACGCCTGCCTATGCAGGCCCTCAGCGCGTCTTCTCCGGCATGCAGCCCACGGGCGGCCTGCACCTCGGCAACTATCTCGGCGCGCTGGTGAAGTTCGTCCGCCTGCAGGATGTGCATGAGTGCATCTATTGCGTCGTCGACCTGCACGCGATCACGATCGAGCACGATCCGAAAACCCTGCAAAACCAGTGTCGCGAAATCGCAGCGGCCTATGTCGCGGCCGGCGTTGATCCAAAGAAGGCGATCATTTTCGTGCAGTCGGCCGTGCCTGCCCATGCGGAACTTGCGTGGATCTTCAACTGCGTCGCGCGCATGGGCTGGCTCGAGCGCATGACGCAATTCAAGGACAAGGCCGGCAAGAACGCCGAGCGTATGTCGGTCGGTCTGTTCGACTATCCCGTGCTGCAGGCCGCAGACATTCTCGCGTACCGCGCAACGCATGTACCTGTCGGCGAAGATCAGAAGCAACACCTTGAATTATCAAGGGATATCGCAGCGCGTTTCAACAACGACTACAACGCGCCGAACTTCTTCCCGCTGCCGGAGCCGCTTATACAGGGGCCAGGCGCGCGCATCATGTCGCTGCGCGACGGCGCGAAGAAAATGTCGAAGTCCGATCCTTCGGACATGAGCCGCATCAACCTGACGGATGACGCTGACGTCATCGCGAACAAGCTGAAAAAGGCGACGACTGATTCGCTGCCTTTGCCTGCGCCGGATGACCCAAAGCGCTTCGAAAACCGCCCAGAAGTTGAAAATCTCGTGGGCATCTTTGCCGCTCTCGCCGAACAGACTGCAGAAGAAATTTTGCAGGAATGGCAGGGGAAGGGATTTGGCGCGTTCAAGCCCGCGCTTGCCGAGATTGCCTCGCAAAAACTTTCGCCCATCGCTGCGGAGATGCGCAGATTGTTGAGCGATACCAGCACTTTGGATGCGATACTCGCGGACGGCGCGGCGCGCGCGCATGCGATCGCGGAGCCTGTAATGTCTGATGTCAGGCGCATTGTCGGGCTCTGGCCACGGTGACGACACGCCCTTTTACAGGGCAATTGCTGCTGAACAGGATCAGCGAACCCAAAATGGGGTTTCAAAAGGTCGTGGCGTCTATAGTGTCATCTAATCGTCATGGGGCAGATGACATGGGCGCAGAGATCGTCGCATCGCGATTGTTCGAGTTTCTTGAGGAGGCGCGCGACGCCACCACGATGGCGACGCTCGATGCGTGCTTCTCCAATCTCATCGATGACTGGGGCTTCGACCGATGGACGGCGACGCCGATCTCGTCGGCCGTGCGCGGCAATATCCGCCCGTTCGAAATCGTCTTCGGCAAGCCCAGTCGCAACTGGAGCGCCCACTACCGAGAGCGCGGCTATTTTCGCCACGACGCCGTGCTGAGCCACATGATGCGCTCGACTGAGGCGGGCTGGTGGACGCGCTTTTCGAAGGAGGCGCGGCTCTCGCACGAGGAGCGCATGCTGTTCGACGAGTCGCGCGCCTTCGGCGTTGCGGAAGGTCTCACGGCGCCGGTACGCCTGCCGGACGGTTCGGTCTGGGTCTGTGCGCTGACGGGCGAACAACCGAACCCCCGCAGCGACGTAGCCGACGCCGCGCGCTTCGCCGCGGAGCGCTACATCCTTCAGGCTCTGGAATTGCGTCGGCCCATGGAGCCGGGGGTCAGGAGCCTCAACGTCACCGCCGGCCAGGCGCAGATCATCGAACTCCTCTCGCGCGGGCATACGTTGCGCGAAGCGGCCGACGCGCTCGAGATCCGTCCCTCCACGGCTTACAACCAGATCGCCGACGCCAAGCGGCGCGTGATGGTCAAGACCACCGCCGAACTGGTCCACAAAACGAGCGGTCGCGGCCCGCTCGAAAAAAAGTGACAAGTTCGCCACCTATTTTGGGGCGCATGGGCAATTATTACTAGAGACAGCCGTCTTTCCGACGATATGGCTAATGACCGGTCGCATGACCCGCAGGCCGCGTGGGGGCCACGCGCGGGACGGTCCGGCGCGAGCTGGGCCGTCCCCGCTTTTGCTCAAAAACCCCAAGGCCGCCAAGGCTTCCGCACAAGAGGCTTTGACCGTCCTGCGGCGCACGTTAAAGCCGGTTCAGTGACCCTCCCGTCCTCCCGCGCGGCGCCCACTCTGCGCCCGACCGCCCTCTAGAGGCGGCCATGCTGTTCGACCAGTTGCTCCGGCGATTGCTCTGGCGTGTCCGCCGGAAGGTACGCCCAGGAGCGGACAACGCGCCTATCGTCAGCGTCGAAAACCCGCCACCTCCGCTGCCGGCCTCGCTCACAAGGCCCCGTCGGCGGGACCGATGGCGGCGCGCCACGCTCGGGTTCGTTGCAACGTTTGCCGTACTCGCCGTCGGGTATGCCTTTCTCGTCGCCGCCAACAGCCGCGCAACGCTCGATGCCGGCTTTGTGGCCCCACCGGATTCCGGCGGGTCACGGGCCACGGCGGCGGCGGCGGCGCTCCTTGCGCTCGATGCGGCCGAACCAGCAGTGGTGGCCGACGATCTCCTGGTCATCCCCAACGGTCGGCGCCTGCGGACCGCGCGCATTCATGCGGGCGCTGCAGAGGCCGCCGGAACGTATGTCAGCCTTCTCGTGGGTGCGGCGACGCCGCTCGATCCGGCGCTCGGCGACGCGCGCGATGCGATGGCGGCGGGGGATCCGGCTGCGGCGCGCGAGGCGCT
>JAWXBS010000165.1:0-8275 GCA_034440275.1 Alphaproteobacteria bacterium | reverse complement strand
GTTCCAGACCGCGACCCGCAGCTACGCGCGCCAGACCATGCGCATTCCGATGCTGGGCGCCGAAGACGAAACCGACCTTGCCCGCCGGTGGCGCGTGAATGGCGACGAGGCGGCGCTGCACACGCTCACGAGCGCCTACCTCCGACTTGTGGTGGCGATGGCGTCGAAGTTTCGCAACTACGGCCTGCCGACTTCGGAACTCGTGCAGGAGGGCAATGTCGGGCTCATGCAGGCGGCGGCACGCTTCGATCCTGAGCGCGGCGTGCGTTTCTCGACCTACGCCGCCTGGTGGATCCGCGCGGCCATCCAGGACTACATCCTGCGCAACTGGTCTATCGTGCGCACGGGCACGACGTCGGCGCAGAAATCGCTGTTCTTCAATCTTCGCCGCCTGCGCGCGAAGATCAACGACACGGGAGACCATCTCACGCGCGCGACGCGCACCTTCGTCGCGCACAAGCTGCGCGTTTCGGAGGCCGAAGTGGAGGCCATGGCGGCACGCATGTCCGGACCGGACCGCTCGTTGAACGCGCCGCTCGGCGAGGCTGGCGGCGGTGACTGGCAGGATGTTCTGCCCGACGAGGCGATGACACCCGACGTGGAGACCATGCACCGACGCGACGGGGAAGCCCGCGTTCGTTGGGTGGAAGCAGCGCTTGGTCGGCTGAACGAACGCGAGCGCCTCATCATCCGCGAGCGGCGGCTGGAAGAGGACAATGTCGTCACGCTGGAATCGTTGGGGCGGCGGCTTGGGGTCTCGAAGGAGCGCGTGCGCCAGATCGAGCAAGGCGCCATGGAAAAGCTCCGGCGTGCGCTGCTGGACCTCGTCGGGGATCCTGTTGCGGCGGGGCTGATCTGAGCAGGCGCCGCAAAACCGACCCTCCGTCAGTCCGCCAGACGCATCCTTGCGCGGCGCGCACTCAGGGAACCCGGCCATGATCCAGGCGTTTGGGGCCTTGTGAGCGTCGCGAACGGCGCGTCGGGAGGCTTCCATGAATTCCATCGTCTATCTGGTCGGCGCGGTCGTGATCGTGCTCGCGATTCTCTCGTTCGTCGGTTTGCGTTGAACTTCTGAAAGCGGACCATACACCATGATCGAGTCAAAAGACGCCGTCCTCGTCACCGTCGGACCAGGTCCTGCGGTGGCTACCCCTACCAGTTCTGACCACTCCTATGTGGATTGGGCCGCGGTGTTCGCAGGCGCCGTCCTCGCGACCGCCATTTCCTTTGTCCTGTTGACCTTCGGCGCCGCGCTCGGCCTTGGATTGAGCTCACCCCGCGAAGGCGAGGGCGTGAGCGTGGTGGCATTCGTCGTCGCGGCGGGTCTCTGGATTGTATGGGTGCAGGTGTCGTCCTTCATGGCCGGAGGCTATGTCACGGGCAGATTGCGCCGCCGCATCAACGATGGCACCGAACACGAAGTCGACGTGCGCGACGGTCTGCACGGTCTGCTTGTCTGGGCCACGGGCGCGCTGGTAGGAGCCGTGCTCGCAGCGTCAGCGCTCGGCGGCGCGGGGGCGCTTGCTGCGCGCGAAGGTGAGCCCGCAGCGACAGCGACCGTCGCCGCGCAAGTCGGCGATGCCGCCGCGGCCGTGGCGGCTGGTGATGGCGACGCAACTGTTGGCGACGCGGTCGGGTCCGAACTCACGCAGGCCGAAGAAGCCCGCGCCGAGGTCGCACGTCGCATGAGCATCATTGCAGCCTTCGTGGCCGCCGCTTCGCTGCTCGTCAGCGCTGCAGCCGCCTTCTTCGCGGCGGGCATGGGCGGGCGTCATCGCGATCAGGGAACGGTCGTGCCATTCTTCACGCGGCGACGCTGGTAGCGCTGGCACGCTACTTCACGACGAGCAGCTGCGCGGCGTGATCGATCCGCATGAGAGGTTTCGCGCAGCGTGGCACCGTTCCGCGCACGCGCACTGTCTTCCCCTGCAGCGCGGTCAGTGCTTCCACGCCGCCAGGGAAGTTGGCGAGATTGTCCTTGCCGATCATGACGCCGAAGTCGCGCGCGATGTCGTCGCCGAAGTTGAGGAAGACAGCGCGCTCCCGGTCGGCGACGCTGGTGATCTGGCCCTCCACGATCGTGAGGTCGCGGCGACGGCGGGGACGGCGTGGTTCGTCCGTCGCGACCGCATCTTCTGATTTCGCGGCTTCGGGCGGAGGTGTTGTGGGTCGCCCTGTTACGGGCGCGTCTTCGGCCTTCTTGCGCGCCTCGCGGCGCTCCGCGATCTGCGCCAGCTCCGCTGCACACGCCGGATCGGCCTTCACCTCATCGAGGCTGCGCGCGAGGTCGGCGGGTGAACGCAACGCGTAGAACGGGTCAGCCCAGACACCGCGCTTGGCCGTGCGGGCAGCGTCTTCAGCCGCAGTGAGTTCGGCGAGACGGGCGACGTTGTCCCGGCGCGTATGGACGCGGGCATGACCCTCAAGCAGCAGCGCCTGCTGCGCCCACACCCAGCGACCGCCCTCGGTCTGCACGTAGACCTGAGCGAGCGCGGCTTCCCGTGCCCGCTTTTCGCCGCCATAGGCCAGTTGCACCTTGCGATGCGCCACGAGCCGCTCCAGCGCGCCGCGCGCATCCTTCGCGAGCGGCTGCTCGAAGCCTGGCGCCTCGACGCCCGCGAGATGCACCACGAGCCCTGAGTCCATGACAAACGTGTCGCCATCGCGGACTTCCGCAGCGGTACCTTTCTCGCCCTTTTCGAGATCTTCGATTTTCGGTCCGCAGGCAGCCAGCGCCACCGCGATCACTACGCCCGTCCACGCACGCATGCGACGTCTCCCCACCCGATCCGCTGTCCAGTCGACGACGCCGCCGGAACGGGCCATAAGACCGCCCTCGGCGCCGTAGCTCAGCTGGATAGAGCTGCTCCGTCCTAAGGAGAGGGTCGGGGGTTCGAATCCCTCCGGCGTCGCCACCGCTCTCGCTTCATCGGGAGCCAGACCCACCCAGCTCGCGCACTAAGGAGCAGGGCTTGCCAGCCTCAGTCAAGCGCGCGAGGTTCCCAAAAGCCCGAGGGGAGCCGGGTTTGTTGCGGGAGATCCGACATGGCGTCGCGTTACGGCGACTTCTGGGCCATGCGCGCTGCGGGGTTCACCAAAGTCGCGCACCAGCGCAAGCCGCGCGTGAAGTGGGCGATCATCCTGCTGCTTGCATTGCTGTGGGTCGGATTCGGACTTCTGGGCTGGCTCGAGAAACGCGCCCCTTCGGATGCGCTCTACAGCACGCTCGGCGCGCTCGCGATGACGGGCGGATACGAAGGCGCCGGCGGCGACGGAAACTGGAAACTCGAGATCGCGCGTTTCTCTGGCTTGCTGTTGACGGCGGTCGGGCTTCTGTTTGGCTTTTCCGGCGCCGTGGGACGATCGTTTGCGCGCCTGTGGATGATGGGCGCGTCTCATCACGTCGTGATCGCGGGTGAAAATCCTGCGGCGCTCGCGCTGGCGCGCTCGTGCCGCGAAAAGTCCGGCAAGGAAGACGCCGTCGTCATGATCGCGCGGGGTCTGGAGCCGGAGACGGCCTGGTCGTTGCGCCAGTCGGGCGTGATCCTTATCGAGGGCGATCCCACGCATGCCGACGCGCTGAAGTCCGCCCGCGCCGGTCATGCCGCCCATGTGGTGGCGCTCAGCGACGACGACACGGAAAATTTGCGCATCGAAGCGGCGCTCCGCGCATTGCAGAAGAAGGGGCGCCGGCGCCTCGCCGCGCACGTCGCGATAGGTGCGCCGCTGCTCCTGATGGAGGCGCGCGAAATGCGCATGCTCGCCGAGCGCGAGGTGCCCACGCACAAGAAGAGGTCGAAGGGCGTCATCGATCCGCGCCCGTTCTCTCTCGACGAAGTGGCGGCGCGCGCGCTCATCGCCCGCCATTCCCCGGAGATCCTCGATCTTGCGGCGCTGCAGAACCGCGAGAAGCTGCACATCGTCGTGTTCGGCTTCGATGCGACCGCCGAGGCCGTGGTGTTGCGTACGCTGATGAGCCTGTGGTCGGCCCGCTTCGGCGCGCCGCGCGTGACGGTGATCGCGCCCGACGCCGAAGACGCGCGTCTGCATTTCCTGGCACGCTACCCGCAGGCCGACGCCTATGATGTCTGGCGCGCCGATATCCAGTTCGTGCCGTTCGACTGGACGCGCCGCAGTCTCGACGGCGGCTTCCTCTACGAAATCGAGCAGACGCGGGGGCCTGCCAGTGCAGTCGTCGTTTCCACCGGAAGTGACGGCCAGAACATCCAGCTGGCGCTCGGCATCATGCGCACGGCCAATATGCGCGGCGTGTGGGCGGCGCCGATCTTCATGAAGGAGACGACGCAGTCGGAATTTTCGCGCCAGTTTGCCTCGGGCGATCGCACCCCGGACGTGCTCGACGCCTACCTGCAGGCATTCGGCGCGGTAGAAGCGGTGGCGACGCGCGAACTCATCATCGAAGGCGTGCTCGATCGCGGCGCGGCGGTTGCGCACCGGCTCTATGAGAAGGAAATGATGCACCGCGACGTCGACATGCGCGAACTCGAAGCGGTGAAGAAGACCTGGGACGAAGTGCCGGAGACCTATCGCAACGCCAATCGCGCCGTGGCGGACTCCGCGCTCGTGAAGCTCTGGGACGCCGGCTGGAAACCCACCGACGAACGCGGCGGCGAGGTGCATCCCATGATCGCGCCGGACATGCTGGAGAAGCTCTCCGTCGTCGAGCACGACCGGTGGGTGGCGGAGCGGCTGTTGTCCGGCTGGCGGCCCGGCAAGCGGGACAACCGGCTGATGCTGCACGACAACATCGCGCCGTGGGACGCGCTGACCGACGAACTCAAGGCGCGCGATACCGATCAGGTGCGCGCCGCGGCGAAGGTCGCGCGCGCGCTCAATCCGAAGGGCTTCGTGCGGCGCTAGCTGCCGATCTTTCCGCCGTCCTTCTTCGTCACATACACCACCGCCGAACGCGGCCAACCGCCATCGGGGAAGGTGGAGGGCGGCTTGCCGCCGCGCCGCCAGCGCAGCTCCCGTACGCCGACGCCGGACGAGTCGGCGCCGCCGGGGTGCTGGATCGCGCAGAAGAACGCCTTTTCGTCGGGCGCCATCATCGGCCCGCAGATTTCCGAGCCCACTGGACCCACAAGAAAGCGCTTGAGCGGCCTTGGACCCGCCGCTGCGAGCGGCGTGACCATCACGCAGTCATTGCTGTCGGCAAACACGTCGGGGTTGCCGTCGGTGGAAATCCAGACATTCAGCGATGTGTCGATGCAGATGTTGTCGGGGCAGGCGAAGCGATCGCCGCTGGCGGTCTGGCGGTCGCCCAGCTTGGTGGAAACGAGCAGCCGTTCGCCGTCCTGCCCCTCAACGACGCCCGTCTCCGATCCCGGATCGCCGCCGAGGAGGAAGACATCCCACTTGAACGAGCGCGCGCCGCAGTCGTTGTTCGCCTCGTCGATGCGCAGGATGTGCCCAGTGGGATTGCCAAGGTTCGCATTGGGACGCTCGGGATCGGTGCGGCGCGGATTGCCCGGATTGGCGGGGGCCTGCGTGGCGTTCTTCGTGCAGACGACGAGCACCGGACCAAGCCCGCGCCAGTTGTTGTCGAGCACCGCTTCGACGTCTTCGGGCCGATCCATGGGCGTTGCGCCGAGAAGCCGCGCCGCGTCGCGCGCGCGCATCATGAGGTCGCCCTCGTCTCGGAAGAGCGGCGCGTAGCCCCGCCCGCGCGCGGCGCGGTTGGCGGCAGCGAGCGTCACCGGAATCCAGACGCCCGTGCCGTCTTCCTCAAGGCGCGCCACGTGCAGAACGCCTTCGTTAAGCAGCTCGCGGTTTGCGGTTCGGTTCGCCGCGTTGAACCGACCCCGCGAGACGAACTTGTAAACGAATTCGTTGGCCTCATCGTCACCGGAGTACACCGCAACGCGACCGTCCTTCGTCAATGCGGTTGTCGCGCACTCCGCCTTGCGACGCCCGAGCGCGGTGCGCTTGCGCGGTATCCAGGCGGGATCATATGGATCAAGTTCGACTGTCCAAGCGTAGAGCGCGGGGGCTGTTGGATTTGTGGCGAGGTTGAACTGTGCCGGCGCCGCAGGCACGACGCGCCACGCGTTCGCCGGATAGCTGAAGCTCTTCGCGTCGCGCTCATAGGCCGCGTCCGCGGACGCCGCCCTCAGCGCGTCCGACTGCGGGTTCGAGTTCGGGAAGTAGTAGTTGATGTTCTCTTCCGCCGAGAGATACGTGCCCCATGGCGTCACGCCGCCCGCGCAGTTGGCGAACGTTCCGCACGCAACCGCGCCGGCCGGCGTTCCCGGTTCCGCAGCATTCATGTGCGCCGTCGCGGCGACCACCCACGGATGGTTGGCTGCGGGGCCCTCGATGCGTACAGGCGTGAAGGGTGTGATGCGCCGGTTCAACCCGCCCGGCGCGGCATCGCGCACGATGCGCCACGCGCCATCGTCGCTCTTTTCCACCTGCACGACGCCGATGCCCATGGCTGCGTACATCGCTGCGCCCTGTTCCGCGTTGAAGGCATTCGGCGCGGCCACGCCCGGAAACATCAGCGCTGGCTCGACATATTCATGGTTGGAGCACAGTAGGTGCCGCTTCTGATCGCGCGGCCACGGAAACGCATACTGAGCCGGAAAAATCGCGAGCATGTCATTGTTCTGGCCGAAGCGCTTCTCCTGTTCGGCGCGGGTGAGTTTGTCGGGATCGAACGGGGCCATACCCTCGAACAACGCATCGCCCCACGCCACGAGCGTGCGGACTTCGTAGCCGTCCGGCACGCTCACCGTGTCGGCGACGGTCGCGGCGACGGAGGTGAATGACGGCGCGGCGCCTGTGGGCAGTGCGGCCTGAGCGGCCGTGTCAGACAGAGATAGAAGCGGCGCGGCAGTCGCTGCGCCAAGGACCGCCCGGCGCGTCAGGCGCGCGTCGATGAGATCGCGCAGGTGCGGGGTCGGGGTATCGTTCAGGTCCACGCCATCGTCCGCCATCGTCGTCTCCATCGTGATCGCCGAGCGCATAAGAGCGGCGCATGACAATCTCGTGACGCCTAGTATTGGCGAGGTGTCGCTGGAAGATCGCGCGCCGAAGTCTGCGGCAAATCGAGCGCGTCCCGAAGGGCCGCAATCTGCGCGGTCCTCGCCTTGAACTCCGACCAGTCATCGGCCTCCGCAATAGGCGCCCACAGCGCCTCCACGTCCTCGATGAGCAGCATCGGCGGTGTCGGCGCCTGCAGTACGGGGTGGGCGAGACGTTGGGGGCGAACCGGAGCGCGGTCGAGCAGACCGGCGCGCGTGGCTCTGAAGTCGGCGCTTCCGTAGTGTGAGCATTCGGGGCTTGCATCGGCGCGAGCGGCGTCGGCGCAGAACCAGTCGTGGAAGAACTGCGGCCAAGAGACCTGCGAGTCCGTCATCCAGCGGAAGAGCTCGGCGAGAAAGACGAGATCGTTCTCGAGATCGCCGGGCGCGAGGCCAAGCCGCGCCAGCGTGCGGTCGCGCAGCGCGCTCTGGTACGCCACGGCGAAGACCTGCAGCGACGCTTCCAGCTTTTCCTGCGGGCAGATCGAGACGAGGGCGCCGGCGAATTGCGCGCAATTCCAGCCCGTCGCCTGCGGTTGGCGGCCAAACGCGTACAGACCACGCTCGTCGAAATAGGCGGCGGTGAAGTTCGGATCGCTCGTCGGCAGGAAACGCCAGGGGCCGTAATCGAAGCTCTCGCCGGTGACGTTCATGTTGTCGGTGTTGAGCACGCCGTGGACGAAGCCCGCCGCCATCCAACTCGCGGCAAGCGTGGCGTTTGCGACCGTGACGTGCGCGAGCAGTCCCGCGACGCGATCTTCGCCCTCAACCTCGAGCAGGTCGGGGTAATAGACCTCCGCGCAGTGATCGACGAGTTTGGCGAGGAGGTCCGGTCGCTCATGGTAGGCCTGACGCTGGAAGGCGCCGATGCGCACATGGCTGTGGCCCAGTCGCGTGAGTACGGCGCTGCGCGTGGGCGACGGTTCGTCGTTGCGCTGCAGGGCCTCGCCGGTCTCGAACACGGCGAAGGCCTTGGAAGTATAGACGCCCTGCGCCTCCAGCATTTCTGCCGCGAGGATTTCGCGCACGGCGCCCTTGAGCGTCAGCCGCCCGTCGCCGAAACGCGAGTACGGCGTCTGCCCCGACCCTTTAGTCGCAAGGTCGAGCAGGCGGTCGCGGTCGTCGCGAAGTTGCGCGAAGAGGAAGCCGCGCCCGTCGCCGATGTCGGGGTTGTAGCTCCGGAACTGGTGGCCGTGATAGCGGATCGCGAGCGGCGCAGGCTGGTTGTC
>JAWXBS010000164.1:0-8968 GCA_034440275.1 Alphaproteobacteria bacterium | reverse complement strand
CGGATTCACATCTCGAGATTTCCGCGACCAATCCCGCCTATGCCGTCGACTTTGCGCCAGACCGTCGCATCCGCTTCGCCGGCGCATTGCTCACGGCGCGCACCGAACGCGGCGGTCGCGTGGGCGGCGCGTTGACAGGCGGCGTGTTTGAAGACCCTGCTGTGCCTGCGAACGTCTCCGAGATCGCTGCTCGCTGGACCTCCGGATCGGAGGGCGGCCGCAACGTCGTGCGCCTCATCGATGGCGTCGCCACGCTCAGCGACAAGAAGCCCATCGACGGCGCGCCGGTTCCGGCGGCGCCCGCGGCCGCCGCCGCTGTCACGCCAGATACCGCGCGCGCCATGACAGCCGCCGCCGAGACGACGGTGCGACCCGCCTGGATCCCGCGCTTCAATCCCGTGCGCGTCGGTGATCTCGACGCCACGCTCATCGGCTCGAAGATCGACGCCACCGGCGTCATCGACCTCATCACCGGCGACCGTCGCCTCGCGGCGCTGACCGTGCATCACGATCTGAAAGCCGGCGAAGGCATCGCCGACATCGACAACGCGGCGCTCGTCTTCAACGACAAGCTCGACCTCTTCGAAATCACTGAACTCGCGCGCGGCGTCGTCGATGGCGTCACCGGTCCCGTCGCCATCGACCTGCGCGCCGCGTGGGACAACGACGGCATGAAGACCGGCGGCCACGTCATCCTGTCGGACGTGAACCTCAATGCCGCCGCGCTTGGGCCGGTCACGGGCCTTTCCGGCGACATCGCGTTCAACGATCTCGCATTGATGACAACGCCGCCCGGACAGACGCTCACCGTCAAGCGGCTCAATCCCGGCGTCGTCGTCGAAGACGGCGTCATCAACTTCCAACTGCTCGGCGCCGATCGCGTGCGCATGGAATCTGCCGCCTGGCCGTTCGCGGGCGGACGCCTCTCCGTCGATCCGCAGGACGTCATCATCGGCGACGACGACTTCCGCATGACGCTCACCCTGCGCGAAGTCGATGTCGCGCGCTTCCTGCAGCAGCTTGAACTCAAGGACCTGACCGCGACCGGCACGGTGGAGGGTTCCTTCCCGCTCATCTTCAACCGCGAAGGCGGCGCCATCGACGGCGTCGGCATGCTCCGCGCGGCGCCCGGCGGCGGCACTATCAGCTACACCGGCAACGCCGGCACCGGCCTTGTCGGCGCGCCGCAGATCGCCTTCGAGGCGCTGCGCAATTTCCGGTACGACGACCTCGTTCTCGAGCTTGCCGGCAAGCTCGACGGGGAACTCGTCACCGCCATCCGGTTCAACGGCACCAACCAGGAGCCCGTCGACGTCGTGACTGGCCCGATGGCCGCGCCGATCCCCGGGCTGGGCCGAATCCGGGCGACGGGGCTGCCGTTCAAGTTCACGGTTTCTGTTCGGGCCCCGTTCAGACGGCTCATGCAGACTTCGGACGGAATCAATGACGCCCGCCCCCTCGTCGACGAGGCGATACGGAACGGGACCGTTGACCCCGCCCCGCAACCGCCCAAATAAGGGCGGACTGACAGGACGGACTTCAGGCGAGAGGAAACGACATGGGCCGTATCGATACGACCGCGCTGGCCGCCATGGCCGCGCTCGCCGGGCTCGCCGCCTGCACCCCGACCGTCCGGGTCGAGGTGCCGGACAAGCCGATCGAGATCAATCTGAACGTCAACATCCGCCAGGAAGTGGTCGTACGGCTGGAGCGCGACGTCCAGGAGACGCTGCGCCAGAACGCGGACATCTTCTGATGAAAGGACATCGCGCCATGACTTCGCGCCTCTTCGTCGCCGCTGCGTTTGGCGCACTTGTGCTCGCCGTGACCGGCCCCGCCCTCGCCATCGAGGATCCGGTGCTCAACACCGCCATCACGGAGCAGAAGATCGGCGAGACCGCTGACGGCTACCTCGCCGCCGTGGACGGCGCCTCGGTAACTGCGGACGCCCGCGCGCGGATGGATCAGCTCAATCTACGTCGCCGGGCGACCTATACCGAACGCGCGCAGACCAACAGCGTCAGCGTCGAAGAGTACGCGCGCTCGTTCGCGTGCACCCTGCTGGTCAAGAACACGCCGGCCGGCGCGTCCTACCGCGACCAGGGCGGCAGCTGGCGGCGCAACACCGGTGTGGTCACCCAGCCCTCCTACTGTCCGCGGTGAAGACTGCCGCGCTCGTCGCTGCGCTCGGCGCCATCCTCATCGGGGCGGTCGTCGCGATTGTGATGGCATGGCGGAGCGCGCACGTAGAGATCAGCGTCTTCGGCTGGGTCGTGATCGGCATAGGCGCCGTGCTGGCGATCGCGCTGGGCGGAGGTCTGATGGCGCTCTCCTTCTTCAGCGCACGGCGCGGCTACGACGACCGACTGAACGAACAGGACCCAGAGACCTGACACGAATCGGCGGCGCTCGCCTCGAATCGGATAAGGCTTGCTCCCTACGCTTGAGGGTTATCCCTATGATCGAAGGTCCGCGCCTGGCGGCGCTTGTCGCGTCGCGTGTCTGTCACGACATGGCGGAACCCATGAACGCCCTCATCCAGGGCCTCGACATGCTCAAGGAGAACGACGCCGCCGGCAAGAACGCCGACGCCATCGCGCTCATGGAGCACGGTGTCGCCAAGGCCTGGGCCAAGCTCGAATTCTTCCGCTTCGCATTTGCGGGCGGGGGCGCGGCCGGCGGCGAGGGCGATGCGCGCCTCGACGAAGCCAAGGCGATCGCGGAAAAGCTCTACGGCTCCCTGAAGGCCGCGCTTGAATGGAAAGCGCCGGCCACCGCCCTCCAGCGCGGCGCGCTCAAGGTGTTCATGAACGTCCTTCTCATCGCCAACGAATGCCTGCCGAAAGGCGGCGTTGTGGTGGTGGATGCTGGCGCGGGCGAAAATGGCGCGGAGATCCGTGTCACCTGCACCGGTCAGCGCACGGGCGTGCGCCCGGCGACTCTTGCGGCCCTGCGCGGCGAGCTGCCGGAGGACGGCTATCCCGGCCCCGTGGTGCAGCCCCTGCTCACCGGCATTCTCGCGCGCCAGGCCGGCGTCGAGATCGTCGCGCAGACGGGCGAAGGCCATGTGGTCCTCGTCCTGCGATCTCCGCACTTCAAGATTGTCTGACCCGCAAGGGCGGCGACCCTCAACACGCCATTAACCAAAAGGCAAAGCCTGCGGTCGCATCGTGACGCGTGCGGGCGCGCGATTCGTCGCGCCCATTGCGAGGATTCAATGAAGACCTGCCTCGTCGTCGACGACAGCCGCGTGATCCGCAAGGTCGCGCGCCGCATTCTCGAAGACCTCGCTTTCCACGTCGAGGAAGCCGGCGACGGCCTCGAAGCGATGGCCGCGTGCCGCAAGGCGATGCCGGACGCCATCCTGCTCGACTGGAACATGCCGGTGATGAGCGGCATCGATTTCCTGCGCCAGCTGCGGCGCGAACGGGGCGGCGACGCACCGATCGTGGTGTTCTGCACGACGGAAAACGACGTCGAGCACATCTCTGAAGCCATCAAGGCCGGCGCCAACGAATACATCATGAAGCCGTTCGACGGCGACATCCTGCAATCGAAGTTCATCGAGGCCGGCATCCTGACGCAAGAAGCCGCATGAGCATGCTGCCGGACGCGGATTTTGTCTTCATCGCCCGCGAGGTGAAGACACGCTCGGGCCTCGTGCTCGACGCGGAGCAGGCTTACCTGATCGAAACCCGGCTTTCGCCGATCGCACGCCGCGAAGGTCTCGCGAGCGTCGCTGAACTCGCGACAGCCGCGCGCCTGCGTCGCGATGAGCGCCTCATCTGGCAGATCACCGATGCGCTGCTGACCAGCGAAACGACCTTCTTCCGGGACCGCGCGCCGTTCCAGACCCTGCGCAATCAGGTCATCCCCGAACTACTGCGCGCGCGCGGCGGCGAAAAGCTCCGCATCTGGTGCGCGGCGTCTTCCACCGGCCAGGAGCCCTTCTCGATCGCCATGATGATCGACGAGATGCGCGCCGAAGGTCGTGGCGGCGATATCGAGATCGTGGCCACCGACATTTCCGAGCGCGTTCTGGAGAAGGCGCGTGCGGGGCTTTACTCGCAGTTCGAGGTGCAGCGCGGTCTGCCGATCGCCATGCTGCTGCGCCATTTCGAGAAAGCCGGCGAACTCTGGCGCATCGCCGATCGCATCCGCGCCATGATCCGCTTCCAGCGCTTCAACCTGCTCGACGACATCAAGCCGCTCGGACGCTTCGACATCGTTCTGTGCCGCAACGTGTTTCCCTACTTCGACCCCGCCACCAAGCAGGCCACACTGGAGAAGATCGCCGCGCAGATGAGCGACGACGGCGTGCTCCTGCTCGGCGCCGGCGAAACCACCGGAAACGTCACCGACGCGTTCGCCGCCAACGGTTTCGGCGCCGGATTTCACACGCGCAACATCGCCGCCCGCGCCGCCGCTTGACGGACAAACAAGCGAAACGGGTTTGCTTGACGGCGCGGAGCCACTAGGCAAGGCGTTCGTCTGGCCGGGAACTCGTCGTCATGCTCAAGACACTCAGCGCGCGCGTTCTCATTGCGCTTATTCTCGGCCTTGGCGTGGGCGCCTGGCTGCGTGCGGCGGGCTCGCCGGATGTGATTGCGGCGGCAAACGTGGTGGAGTCGCTGGGCGAGCTATGGCTCAACGCACTGCGGATGACAGTCGTGCCGCTCATTTTTGCGATCCTCGTCACCGGCATCGCCTCCATCGCGGATGCGGCGTCCACGGGGCGCCTCGCGGTGCGCGCGCTGACGCTCTTCACGGTGCTGATCTTCGCCGCCGCAATCTACGCGACCTTCGCCGTGGAAGGCCTGCTCGCGCTGTGGCCGATCGACCGCGCCGCCGCCGACGCCTTCATTGCCGGCGTCAGCGCACCCGATCTCGCGACGTTGAAGCCGCCGGGTCTGGGCGACTGGATCAAGGGACTGGCGCCGTCCAATCCCATCAAGGCTGCCGCCGAAGATGCAATCCTGCCCCTCGTCGTGTTCGCCGTCTTCTTCGGCTTCGCCGCCACGCGGCTGGAGGCCGGCCTGCGCGAACCGCTGGTGAACTTCTTCCGCGCGGTGGGCGAGACGATGATCGTCATCGTGCACTGGGTCCTGCTGGCGGGTCCGATCGGCGTGTTCGCCTTGTCGCTTGGCGTGGGTCTGCGCGCCGGCATCGGAGCCGCCGGCGTGCTGGCGCAGTACGTAGCGATCGTTTCTCTGGTGACGATCGGCGTCATCCTCATCGCGTATGTGCTGGCGGTCGTGCTGGCGCGCGTGCCGTTGCCGAAATTCCTGCGCGCCATGGCGCCGGTGACGGCCGTGGCGTTCTCCACGCAATCTTCCCTCGCCTCCCTGCCCGCCATGTTCGAGGCGTCGCGCGGCGCGCTCGGCATTCCGGCGCGCATCACCGATCTCGTGCTGCCGCTGGCGGTGGCGGTGTTCCGCTTCACGAGCCCGGTGGCGAACCTCGCGGTCGCGTACGTGATCCTGCACCTCTACGGCATCGAACCGACGGTCGCGCAGATGATCACCGCGATCGTGGTGAGCTTTGCGGTCAGCGTCGCGGCGGTCGGCCTTCCTGGGCAGGTGTCGTTCATCGTGTCGATGGCCCCGATCTGCGTAGCGCTCGGCGCACCATTGGAAATCCTCGGCATCCTGATCGCCGTCGAAGTGGCGCCCGACATCTTCCGCACCATCGGCAACGTCACCGGCGACGTGATGGCGACGGCTGCGGTGCACCGCCGTTCCGCTGCGGACACTTTACCTCCAGCATAATTGCGCCTGTGATGCCGCTGGACGAATGGACCGCCAGACGCCCAGCGCCGGAGGATCGCTCATGACCAATCTCGCCGACTCCATGCCCTTCTCGAAGCTCATGGGTGTCGAGATCACGGAGTCCTCGAGGGAACGGGTCGTCGGCACGCTCGTCGTGCGCGAGGACCTGTGCACCGCAGGCGGCATCCTTCACGGCGGTGCGATCATGGCCTTTGCCGACACGCTGGGCGCGATCGGCGGCTTCCTCAATCTCGAACCGGGCACGCGCACCACGACGCTCGAGAGCAAGACGAACTTCCTCGGCCCCGCTCCCGTCGGCATGACCGTCACTGGTGAAACCACGCCCGTGCACATCGGCAAGAAGACGTCGGTCTGGTCGACGCGCATCACCAACGACAAGGGCAAACCCATCGCCCTCGTGCTGCAGACGCAGATCACGGTGTAGCAAGAAAAAGCCCCGCTCCTTGCGAAGCGGGGCTCATCCTTGAGCGTCCTTGGGGACGACTACTTCTTCTCAGGCGCGGTTGTCGGCGCGGGCGTCGCGGTGCCGATCGGCGGCGCATCGGCGGCCTCCGGCGCGACCGTTCCCGCAAGCGCGGGCAAACGCGCCGCGATCACTTTCGGCGGGCCGGCGAAGTGCTCGCTGGCGATCAGCCAGGCGCCGTCCGCCTGCTTCTGGATTACCTGCAACACGCGGAAAACCTGCCAGGTTGCGCGCGTGCCCTTCTTGTAATCGAGCGTGAAGACCGACGTGGTGACGATCGTGTCCGCGTCGAGAATCTGGGTCTCGCCTGCATTGGGAACGGGTTGTCCCTGCAGTTTTGCGTATTCCGTCACGTCGGCGAGAATGCCCGCCGGCGTTTTGATGATGTCGTTGGTGGACGTGGACAGCATGACAGCGCCCGGCGCATAGAGCGCGGCGACTTGCGCCGGATCGTTGGATGCGTAGGCGGTGTCGAACTTTGCGATGATCGCCGTCGCTTCCTCCGGCGTCGGCGGCGCGGCAGCCACGGGCGCGACAGGCGCTTCGGCCTTCTGCGACAGGCCGATCTGGTCGCACGCCGTGAGCGCGAGCATGGCCGAAGCCGCGAGCAACAGTTTCATCTTCATGGGTCTTCCCTCCTGATTGCGGCGCGAACGCCGCCCCTCCACTATTTTCTCAGTGACGCTCGACGCAAAGGGCGATGCCCATGCCGCCGCCGATGCACAGCGTCGCGAGGCCCTTCTTCGCGTCGCGACGCTTCAGTTCGTAGAGCAGCGTGGTGAGAATGCGCGCGCCGGACGCGCCGATCGGGTGACCGATGGCGATGGCGCCGCCGTTGACGTTCACGATGTCGGGATCCCAGCCCATGTCCTTTGTCACCGCGAGCGCCTGCGCCGCGAAGGCTTCGTTGGACTCCACGAGATCGAGATCCTTGACCTTCCACTTGGCCTTTTCCAGCGCGCGCTTGGACGCCGGAATCGGCCCCGTGCCCATCAGCGCCGGATCAACGCCGCAGGACGCCCACGACGCGATGCGCGCAAGCGGCGTGAGGCCGCGCTTTTCGGCTTCCTTTTCAGTCATCAGCACGAGCGCGGCTGCGCCGTCGTTGATGCCGGATGCGTTCGCCGCCGTGACCGAGCCGTCCTTCTTGAAGGCCGGCTTCAGCTTGCCGGCGTCGGCGAGCGTGGCGCCGGCGCGGATGTATTCATCACGATCCACCGTCACGTCGCCCTTGCGCGTGGAGTAGGTGACGCGCGCGATCTCGTCGACGAACTTGCCGGCTTTCTGCGCAGCTTCGGCCTTGTTCTGCGACGCCGTGGCGAAGGCGTCCTGCGCCTCGCGCGTGATCTGCCACTTCTCGGCGACGTTCTCGGCGGTGATGCCCATGTGGTAGCCGTAGAAGACGTCCGTCAGGCCGTCGCGGATCATGGTGTCGGCGAGTTCGAGCGGGCCCATCTTCGTGCCCGCGCGCAGATACTGGCAGTGCGGCGAGAGCGTCATGTTCTCCTGCCCGCCCGCAACGACGATGTCGGCGTCGCCATTGGCGATCTGCTGGTAGCCGGTGACGACTGCACGCAGGCCCGAGCCGCACACCTGGTTGAGGCTCCACGCCGGGGCGTCGTCAGAGACGCCCGCCGCACGGCTCGCCTGGCGGGCGGGGTTCATGCCCTGGTTGGCCGTCAGCACCTGCCCCAGAACGACCTCCGACACATCCTTGGCGTCCACGCCAGCGCGTTGCAGTGCGGCCATGATCGCGGCCTTGCCCAGTTCGTGGGCCGGCACGGCGGAGAAAGCGCCATTGAACGAACCGACCGGCGTGCGCGCGGCCGAGGCGATGACGATGCTCATGTGGTTCGCTCCGGTATGGTGAATTCAGCGGGGGCAGTAGTGCAACACGGCGCGCGTGAAGGGAAGCAGTCCCAGATCATATCGCGCTGCAGCGGAGCGACCTTGCATTGCGGCGCCTGAAAGGCGACGCTCGCGTCAACAACAATACGGCGACCGCGCCGCAAGGAAACCGCCCGTGGCTGACGAGACCCCAAAAGACGCTCCCAACATCCACACGGATGCACCGACGGGCGCGAACGTGATCATCAAGAAGTACGCGAACCGGCGGCTCTACAACACGTCGACCAGCGCCTACGTCACCCTCGACCACCTCAGCGAAATGGTGCGGTCGGGCGTGGACTTCACGGTGCTGGACGCCAAGACCAACGACGACATCACCCGCAGCGTGCTGACCCAGATCATCTTCGAAGAAGAGAGCAAGCAGGGCCAGAACCTGCTGCCCGTCCAGTTTTTGCGCCGCCTGATCCGCTTCTATGGCGACAGCATGCAGGGCTTCCTGCCGGCCTATCTGGAAATGAGCATGGAGCGCTTCGCCTCCGCGCAGGACCAGTGGCGCGGCCAGATCTCCAAGTCATGGGTCGGCAAGAGCCCGCTTGGGGGCCCGATCGCCGCCTTCGAGGATCAGGCCAAGGCCAACATGGCGATGTTCGAGCAGGCCATGCGCCTGTGGGCGCCCTTCGCGGCGCAGACCCCGCCCCCGCCGCCGCCTACGGCTGCCGACGATCCCGACGCCGACATCGGCGATCTGAAGCGGCAGATGGAAACGATGCAGCGCCAGCTCGACCAGCTTTCGGGCAAGCGCAAGCCCTGAGGCGTCCCGTTCTGGACGCTCCGTTGCCTAATCCTGCGTGAACCATTGGCCCGGCGG
>JAWXBS010000163.1:0-8329 GCA_034440275.1 Alphaproteobacteria bacterium | reverse complement strand
GGCGGCGCGCCGCCGACATCGCCACGATCGCGGAAACACGCGTGCGACAGGGCCGGGGCTGAGAAGGACGGGGCTGAAACCCCTTGCGCGAAAGCCCTTCGCCGCGCATGTCCGCCGGCGAAGGACAAAACGGATGAGACTTATGATGAGAGCGCTTCTCGGCGCCATGGCCCTCGCATTGACTATAGCGACGGCGACGATGTCTGCATCGCCCGCCTCGGCGCAGGCGCTGACCAGCGCCCAGAAGGACGAAGTCCGCGCCGTGGTGCGCGACTATCTCCGCCAGAACCCGCAGGTCGTCGAAGAGGCCATGCAGGAACTCGAACGCCGCCGCGAAGCCGCGCGCCGCGTGCGCATCGAGGGCGACGCGCGGGATTTCGCCATCGGACCGCGCAACGCGCCTGTCACGATCGTGGAGTTCTTCGACTACCGTTGCCCCTATTGCCACGAAGCGATGACGTGGCTGTTTGAAGTGACGCGCCGCAATCCGCAGACGGTGCGCGTGATCTTCAAGGAATTCCCGGTGCTCGGCGAAGCCTCCGTCGAGGCGTCGCAGGCGGCGGTCGCGTCGATCAAGCAGGGCAAGTACGTCGCGTTCCACCGCGCGGTAATGGCGCACCGCGGCCAGCTCGACTCCGCGCAGATTGACACGCTCGCGCGCCGCGCCGGCATGGACGTCGCACGCATGCGCCGCGACATGGCCGACCGCGCGATCATGGATCACCTGCAAGCCAACCACGAAGTCGCGGCGGAATCGAAGATCGACGGCACGCCGGCGTTCCTGATCAACGGCAAGTGGGTCCGCGGCTGGAACCGTGCGGAAGCCGACAAGCTGCTGGCGGAAGCGCTGCGGGATGCGCGGAAACGTTAGATCAGTCCGCCTAGCGGCGACGCTCGTCGATTGCTCGGTGTCGCCCCCTAATCACGGGCGGCCTCGTGACGATTGTCTGACGGAAACCACAAATTTGGACCGGTAGGGTCGCGCAAATCTTCTGGCGCGCCGCACCAGTCCCATTGTTTGGAGCGTGCAGCGTATCCGTAGACACCCATGTAGTCTGCGAAGTCTTCACCATCATCCCGAGTAAGCGAAGCGATGAGGTGTCCCCGCTCGTCTCGCCCCTGCGGATTTGTAACCCGCCAACCGCCGCCGTCGCTTGCGCCAAAATTTCCGGCCTCAACCAACTGAGCCGCAACACTCTTTGAGGCCCCGGCCAGCGCCCCTTCCGACCAGCATTTAGACCATGGCGGCAGTTCGGCGGCGTCCATCCCCGCGATGCGAACGGTTTCGTCGCCCACACGTAACGTGTCACCATCGATCACTGTTATCTGCTGTTGGTTCGCTGGCCGCACATTCTTGATGACGAAGTCTGACGGTCGCTCGCAGCTGGCGACAAGCAACAAGACCAACGCAACAGCTCGGCGCATGCTGGAACCTAAATCAACCCGCCCAGCGGGCTCGACGGATCGGCGTACCGCTTCTTGCCCATCCGCCCCGCGAGATGGGCCTCACGTCCCGCGATGACCGCGTGCTTCATCGCGCGCGCCATGCGTATGGGGTCCTTCGCTTCGGCGATGGCGGTGTTCATCAGCACGCCGTCGCAGCCCAGCTCCATGGCGATGGCCGCATCGCTCGCCGTGCCGACGCCCGCATCGACAATCACCGGCACGCGCGACTGCTCGACGATGAGGCGGATGTTCACGGGGTTCTGGATGCCGAGGCCCGATCCGATCAGCGAGCCGAGCGGCATGATCGCGACGCAGCCGGCGTCCTCCAGTTTCTTGGCGAAGACCGGATCGTCCGAACAATAGACCATCACCTCGAAACCCTCGGCGATCAGCGCCTTCGCGGCGGCAAGCGTTTCGGTCATGTCGGGATAGAGCGTGCGCTGGTCGGAGAGCACTTCGAGCTTCACGAGGCTCCACCCGCCCGCCTCGCGCGCGAGACGCAGCGTGCGCACCGCATCGTCCGCCGTGAAGCAGCCGGCCGTGTTCGGCAGATAGGTGACCTTCTTCGGATCGATGAAATCGACGAGACGCGGGCTCGCAGGATCGCTCAGGTTCACGCGCCGCAGCGCCACCGTGACCATGTCTGCGCCACTCGCTTCAAGCGCGGCGGCGTTCTCCGCGTAGTCCTTGTATTTGCCGGTGCCGATGATGAGGCGCGAGGCGAAGGTGCGGCCGGCAATTTGGAGTGTGTCGCTCATGGATTTGGGAATGCGATTTCGACGTAGGCGCCCGGCGTGAGCGCATCAACAGCCTCGGTCACCAGATCGACATGGCGACTGATAAGCCGCCAATTGGTGTTCAAGAGCACAAGAATGGCCAAAGTCCTGCCTGACAGGTTCTGCTGATACCGGAGGTTCTGGTCCGTCGTGATCAATGCGGTGTAACCATCCGCTTCGGCCTTGGCCAGCAGTTCCCCATTTCGCAATTCATGCCAACCAAGGCTGTAAGCGGTCGTCACATCGTGTCCTGCTAGGACACGGCGAAGGGGTACCGGCGTTCCGTTGTCGAAGAGGATGCGCACCTGCGCGTCAGGCCGGTTCGAGACTGCGCTGCGCGTGCTCCAGCACCGCCAACACTTGCTCTCGTTGAACACCCTCAAACCACTCGAGGAATTCGTCGATCGTGGCTCCGCCCTCGAGATTCTCGAAAAGCGCCTTGACCGGTACGCGCGTGCCCACGAACAGCCAGGCGCCGCTGTGCTTTCCTGGAATGCTCTCGACGGCGGAACAGTCGGACCAGTCGATCATCCAAGCAAGATGGCAAAGGCGCCGGCGCGAAGCAAGTTAGCGGCTCCTAACCGCCGCCCACGAACTGGACGATCTCGAGCGCGTCGCCATCACTCAGCACCACCCGCTCAAACGTGCTCTTCGGCACGATTTCGCGGTTGCGTTCCACGGCCACCTTGCGCGGATCGATCCCCAGCGAGGCGAGCAGCGCCGTCAGCGTCGCCCCGGACGCCGCATCGCGAACTTCCCCGTTGACCGTGACCTGCAAACTCGCCTCCTATCGCGCCCGACATAGGGGGGGCCGGGCGGTGACGCAACGGCCCCTTCCCCCTGCCTATCAGGCGCCCGCATGAGCAACGCATGACCAGCCAGCCCGGCCCCAAACCCATATTCGTCCTCAACGGGCCCAACCTGAACGCCCTGGGCGTGCGCGAGCCTGCCATCTACGGCAGCCACACGCTCGCCGACATCGAGGCAGCCTGCGTCGAAAGGGCGAAGACCCTTGGAAAGACGGTCGATTTCCGCCAGACCAACAGCGAAGGCCAGCTTGTGGATTGGCTGCACGAGGCGCGTGACAAGGCGTGCGCGGTCGTGCTCAACGCCGGCGCCTACACACACACCTCGATCGCGCTTCACGATGCGATCAAGAGCCTGGATGTCCCGGTGATCGAAACCCACCTGTCCAACCCCGCATCGCGCGAGACCTTCCGTCACGTGTCGACGATCTCGGGGGTGGCCAAGGGCGTGATCTCGGGCTTCGGGCTGGTGAGCTACATCCTTGCCGTGGAAGCGGCTGCGCGATGCGCGGCTGATCCGGCGCCCTGATGGGGAGATCGAAGTCCATGAACGACAAGAAGTCATCGAGCGGCGTCGACGCCGATCTGGTGCGAGAGCTGGCGAAAGTGCTGTCCGACGAGGGCCTCACCGAAATCGAGGTCGAGCATGGCGAGCTGCGCCTGCGCCTGGCGCGCACGGTGAACGTGACGGCCGCGCCCGTGGCGTATGCGCCCGCGCCAGTGGCCGCTGCGCCCGCAGCAGCGCCGCTTGCAGCGGCAGCGCCGGCGGCGGCGAAGGATCATCGCGACGACAAGCGCGCCGTGACGTCGCCCATGGTCGGCACCGCCTATCTGTCGCCCGAGCCTGGCGCGAACGTGTTCATCAAGGTCGGCGACACTGTGGCGGAAGGCCAGACGCTGCTGATCGTGGAGGCGATGAAGACCTTCAACCCGATCGTTGCGCCGCGCGGCGGCAAGATCGTGGAGATCATCGTCGGGGATTCCCAGCCCGTCGAGTACGGCCAGCCACTGCTTCTGCTCGAATAGCGCAATGTTCGAAAAGATCCTCATCGCCAACCGTGGCGAAATCGCACTTCGCATTCATCGCGCATGCAAGGAGATGGGCATCTCCACAGTCGCGGTGCACAGCGAAGCCGACGCAAACGCCATGCACGTGCGGCTTGCGGACGAAAGCGTCTGCATCGGCCCGCCGTCAGCGGCCAAGAGCTATCTGCATATTCCCGCGATCATCTCCGCCGCCGAGATCACCGGCGCGCAGGCGATCCATCCGGGCTACGGCTTCCTTTCGGAGAACGCGAAGTTCGCCGAGATGGTCGGCAAGACCAAGATCGACGGCAAGCCGCTCGTGTTCATCGGGCCGAAGCCCGAACACATCCGTCTGATGGGCGACAAGATCGCCGCCAAGAAGGCGGCGGCCGACGCGGGCATCCCTGTCGTCCCCGGCTCCGATGGCGGCGTGACGAGCGATACCGAGGCCCACAAGGTCGCCAAGCGCATCGGGTTTCCGTTGCTCGTGAAGGCCGCAGCCGGCGGCGGTGGTCGCGGCATGAAGGTCGCGCACAGCGCCGACAAGTTGTCGGAAGCGCTTTCCACCGCACGCGCCGAAGCGCGCGCCGCGTTCGGCGACGACGCAGTCTACATCGAAAAATATCTCGGCCAGCCGCGCCACATCGAAATCCAGGTCGTCGCCGACAGCCACGGCAATGTCGTCCACCTCGGCGAACGCGACTGCTCGCTGCAGCGCCGTCACCAGAAGGTGCTCGAAGAGGCGCCCTCGCCCGCGCTCAATCCCGAAGAGCGCGCGCGCATCGGCGAGATCACCGCAAAGGCCGTGAAGACGCTCGGCTATCTCGGCGTCGGCACCGTCGAATATCTCTACGAGAACGGCGAGTTCTTCTTCATCGAAATGAACACCCGCCTGCAGGTCGAGCACCCGGTGACGGAAATGATCACCGGCATCGATCTCGTGCGCGAACAAATCCGCATCGCTGACGGCCTGCCGATGTCGTTCCGGCAGAAGGATGTCGAGTTCAGCGGCCACGCCATCGAATGCCGGGTGAATGCGGAAAATCCGCAAACCTTCACGCCCTCGCCCGGCAAGATCATCGACTACCACGCGCCAGGCGGCCTCGGCGTGCGCATGGATAGCGCGATCTATGCGGGCTATTCGATCCCGCCCTACTACGACAGCCTCATCGGCAAACTCATCGTGCACGGGCGCGACCGCACGGAGTGCCTGATGCGCCTGCGCCGCGCGCTCGATGAAATGGTGATCACGGGGATCCAGACCACGATCCCGCTGTTCCAGCGTCTGGCGGTGCAGCCTGACATCGCCAACGGCGACTACCACATCCACTGGCTCGAACAATTCCTGAAGGGAAATCCTTCCGACACATGAGTGTCCGCCTGGGCCCGGATGAATTGCTCGACTGCTACCGCCGCGGCGTCTTCCCCATGGCGGAGACCCGCGACAGCGACAGCCTCTATCTGGTGGACCCTTCCGAACGTGGCGTCATTCCGCTCGAAGGCTTTCACGTACCCTCGCGTCTCGCCCGCAAGGTCAGGCGCGAGCCCTTCCGCATCACGCACGACCGCGCCTTTTCCGACGTCATGCGGCTCTGCGCACAACCGGCGCCCGACCGGCTCGAAACCTGGATCAACGAGGACATCCTGCGCCTTTACGCGGCGCTGCACGCGCGCGGCCATGCACACAGCATCGAGTGCTGGCAAGGCGAACGTCTCGTCGGCGGCTTGTACGGCGTCTCGCTCGGCGCTGCGTTTTTCGGCGAGAGCATGTTTTCGCGCGAGACCGACGCGAGCAAGATCGCACTCGTGGCGCTCATCGCGCGTCTGCGCATCGGCGGATTCAAATTGCTCGACGCGCAATTCCAGACCGAACACCTCGCACGGTTCGGCACACAGACCGTGCCTCGCGCGCAGTTCCGCAAGCGCCTTCAGGCGGCGCTCAGCGAAACCGGTGACTTCTCAAGAATGCCCGACGGTGTGAGCGGCGCTCAGCTTCTGCAGTCGATCGCCCAGACGTCGTAGGTCGGGTGCTCAAGCGCATTGAGTGAGGGGCTCGACGCGAAGATCCAGCCCGACATCACGGGCTTCGCGGGCGCAGGCTCATCCTTGCGACGCGGCACCGGATGATCGACGACCTCGATATAGACCGACACTTCCGGCGGCTCTTCCGGCGGGGCCTTCTGACACGACCGCACGGTGATCTCGAGCGTGCCGAACTTCACAGGTCGACCGACCGGCGCGGTGAAATCGCGCGCCTGGCCGCTGATCTTGTCGAGACCGCGCAGCACGGCGCCCGGCGCTGCGTGCGCGGGCGTTGCGACGAGCACGAGTGTCGTCAGGGCGGCGGCGATCGATGCGAAAATCTTCAAGGGGCGGGTTCCTCATCCGGGGTCGAGGACTTGCCGGAACCACTTGCTGCAGCCGCGAGAAGCGACAACAGGTCCACCGTCCCTGTCGTGTTCAATATCTCGGCGCCCGAAGCCAGCATGTCCGGCGAACCGCCCGGCTCCAGCGCCACATAGCCGCCGCCAAGCAATCCGTCCGACGCCACTCTGGCGGAGGAATCGTCCGGAAGTTTGACGGTGGGGCTCACCGACAGCGTCAGCTTGGCGAGGTAGGTGGTCGGATCGATGCCGATCGCGCTGACCGTGCCGACCTTGACGCCGCTGAGTCGGACGTCCGCGCCGACGCTAATGCCGTCCACCCGGTTGAACCGCGCCGTCAGCGGATACCCGCCGGTCGACTCGCCCGCCCCCGCCCGCGTCACCGCGAACGTGAGGAAGCCGATGGCCACGGCCGCCACGATGGCGCCGAGGATGGTTTCGGCCGCCTGTTCCTTGAAAGCGCTCATTCGGGTTTCCACGGTTCGTAGTCGCCGGTGGCCTTGGCGCGATCGCCGCTGCGGGCGAGGCTGCCCTTGGGACGGTAGGCGCCGGGCGTGCCGGTCAGGTTGGGGATGTGTGGCCGCTCCCAAGCCTTGCGCGGCAAGGGCGAGGTGGTCGGTGGATCCTCGAAGGAATAGTGCAGCCAGCCGTGCCAGTCAGGCGGGACCTGCGAGGGCTCGGCGAGACCGGCATACAGCACCCAGCGGCGGCGGCGGCCGTCGGCGCTGGCGCGCTTTTCCTCGAAATAGCGGTTGCCCTGGTCGTCCTGGCCGACCGACGCGCCGCGCCGTCCGATGTCGTAGAGAGCGCCAAGGGTGGCGCCGTTCCACCAGGTGAAGAAACGCTTGATGAACAAGGATCTGGTCCGCCGTTCGGGGTGATTTCGCGCCGCAATATGGCTGAGCCGCCCCCTGCGGTCCAGCAGGCGTTTTAGCCACATATTGTTTGTCCACCGAAATGAACCCACCACATGTTGATGATGCACCCGGCGCGCACTAGCCTCCGCAGATTGGAGGCGAACCATGGCGAAAGCGATCGACCAACTCGGCTGGCGCGTGCGGGACATCGAGTCCTGGGATGACGGCGACGCGATCGAAATCGTGGCGCCCGAACGCTGGAGCGATCAGGCGGTCGCCGCCGCCCTGGAGAGCGGGTTGGCGCTTGGCAGCCCCAATGGCCCCTTGGGGATACGCGGCCAGCGGAGCATCGGCGACGGGATCGAGAAGGCGGCGGTTCGTATCGCCGGATGGGCCGTCGCTGCGGACGCCATCGAGCCCGACGAGGAAGACGCCTTCGCCGACCGTCTCGCCCTGCTGCTGGCCTCTGATGCCCTGCGGCTGGAAACACCGCTGATTCGCGCCGCGCTCGGGGCCGGAGCGACGTGCGCCTACTCGGCCTGCTGCATCGACTGGCCGGCGCAGGGTCCCGAGGAAGCCGAAGCCATCTCCGCCGCCCAGCGCGTGCTCGCCGGCGGCGCCCGTTTCGCCATTCGTGGGGCTCCCTCGCCGGACGCCGTCGATGCCCTGGACTCACTCGCGCGCCTCCTCGGACGCGAAGCAGACGCCATCCGCATCTCTCCCGGCGCATTCCCCTTCGCCGCCCGCAGCGTCGATCGCCCCCGCCTCGCCGCTGCCGCCTCTGTCGGCGCGCGCCGGACCGATGCGAGCCTCAACGCCATCGCCGCCGCCCGTGGCGGACCGACTGCATTGCGCGAAGCCGTCGGCGCTCGCCGCGACGGCGCGCTCGACGCCGACATCGCCGCCGCCCTCGCGGGGGAATGGAACGGCGCCTACGCGGGCGCGCTCGCCGCCGACATCGAACGCTTCACGCGCGGCGCGCGCCACGCCTTACCCTTCGACGCCGAAGGCGCGCTGCTGCGCGCGCGTGGCGC
>JAWXBS010000162.1:0-3127 GCA_034440275.1 Alphaproteobacteria bacterium | reverse complement strand
GCCCTCCCTCGCCGCATCATCATAGAAATGCCGGTTCGGATCGACGAAGAACCACATCCCCGCCGCCACGATGTACATCGTCGCGTACACCCCGAAGAGGACATTCCAGCCGAAGGTGCTGAACACCCAGGCGCCAATGGGCGGCTGCAGATAATTGCCGGCATTGCCGACCATGTTGATGAAGCCCGCCGCCACGCCGGCGTATCGGCCGCCTATGTCGACGATGGTTGCCCAATTCGCCCCCTGCCCAAAGTCCCCCGCGGAGTTGGCGATGCATAGCAGCACGGTCGCCTCGCCAGGTGAGTCTGTGAAACGGATGGCGAACATTGCCAGCGCCGCCGTCGCGTAGCCGCAGATCGGGAATAAGGCGCGGAAGAGCCACTTGCGGCCGGTGCGGCGCACGAGGTAATCGCTCAGCAGGCCGCCGACGAGGCAGGAGATGCCGCCAAAGAACAGCGGCAAGCCCGACATGATCTCCGACTTCGCAAACTCCACGCCATGCACTTCCTTGAGATACTTCGGCGCCCAGCTCACGTAGAACGACCAGCCGAAGCTATTGCAGATGTACAGGATGCCGATGGCCCACAGGCTGCGCGTCTGGAAGAGCGCTTTCCATTCGGACTTCGCCATCGTGTGCTTCTCAACCTGTGGCGGACGACCGGCGGCGATCAGGTCGCGCTCCGCCTGGTTGCACCCGGGGTCGTCTTGCGGCTTCTCTCGGAACGAGTAGTAGAAGAAGAGGCACCACACGACGCCGATGACGCCGGCTGTCCAGAATGAAAAACGCCAGGCGACCGGCTCCGCGCCGTGGGCGAGGTTCGGGCCGGGCGCCTCGGTGCCCAGCAGCCCGTCGTAAAAGCGGGTCAGCGACCCGAAGATCAATGGGGCGAAAGCCGCGCCCCACCGCGCCATCAGCCAAAGCATCCCGCCGGCGCGGGCCCGCGCGAGTATCGGCAACCAGTTCGACTGCACCCGCGCCATGTTCGGGTAAGCGCCGGCTTCACCCACGCCGAAGAGGAACCGCCACAGCAGCAGCGTGAAAATCCCCGTGGCTGCCCCGGTGAGCGCCGTGAGTATGGACCACGCGATCACGATGCGCAGCAGCGTGCCCTTGGCCCCGTAGCGGTCGCCCAGCCAGCCGCCGGGGATCTCGAAGAAGGCGTAGGCGAACCAGAACGCCGCGAACACCCAACCCATCTGAATGCTCGAGATGTTCAGCGCGTGCTGGATGTCGCCCTGCGCCCGCGTGATGCACTGCCGGTCGAAGTACGTGAGAAACGACAGCACGCACAGAAAAAACATCACCTTGAAGCGCACGCGGGTCGGTGCGGCATCGGCGGGCGGAGGGGGCGTCGGGGCCAAGCGGCGTCTCCGGGGTGCAGAGGAAGCGGGCATTGTACGAAGTCGCGTGACGGCGATGCTTCGTGCGAGCTCAACAGGGGCGTATGTTCTTCTCACACATGAACGCGACGCGAGCAGATCGTTATGGCTTCACGCCCGTGACCGGCAGGTCCACCTGCGACACGATCGGCCACTTCCCGTCCTCCAGCGCCGTCGCCTTCAGCGTGATCGACCACGCGCCTTCGAGACGGGCATCGGCGACAGAACTGATGCGGAGCACGCCGCGGTTGACATCGCGCTTCAGCACAAGCGGCTCGGCCCGCAGCAGCCCCTTGATCTCGTCCGGTACGACGAGTTCCACCGTGACCTCCAGCGGCAGCTTCGCCGAGCGCGACACCAGCACGGGGACCTCAAACGACTCACCGGCGGAGAACTCCACGTGCTTCGGCTCCGTCGACAGCTTGAGCAGCGCCCCTTCCATGATCATCGTGATGCGGGCGTCGGCGGCCTTCGTCAGGTACCGCGTCTTGCCTTTGGGGTCTGCCACCGACGCGACGCCGTGTACGTTCATGCGCTGCGTGACATCGGTCGGCAGCCACTCGGGGAGAAAGATCGGGTACGCGCCGCGCGTCGCGCCGGCCGGGACGGTGACGATCGGCCCGCGCATGCCGTGACGATAGCGGGCCTGCGCCGCGGTCATCTCGATGCGCACCTCGCCGGCGAATCCCTCCTTGCGGGCAACGTCGAACTCGGCGAGATACGTCGTGCCGCGATGCACCTCGCGCTGCCGCTCGCGGTCGAGGATGAGCACTTCGTACGGCGGCGCCATCGTCATCGCCAGCAGCACATCGGCCACCCGCTGCTCGGCGGGCGAGCGCGACGCGAGGTTGCCCGTCGCCGGTGCAAACGCGACGCGCGTCACGGCTGTCTCGCCCACCTTCGCGGTGCCGCGCACTTGAATCATGCGGGCGACGACGGCGGCATCGGCGGCGGATTGCAACGTGATCTTCACGTCCTTCTTACCGGCCGGAATCACGATCGGCTTCGGCTCCGTCCCAGCGGGCGCGGCGGGCGGCGCAAGCGTCACGCCCTCCGGCAAACCATCGACCGCGATCGCGATCTCGCCATCAAAGCCCCCGATACGCGTCGCGACGATCACGACCTCGACCTTGCCGCCCAGTGGGAGATTCACCTGCTGCGGCACGGCCAGCGCGAAATCGGGGGCGCTCGGCTTGATGGCCAGCCGGTAGATTTCATCCGCGCTCCCCTGCCGCGTCCCGACGCTGCGGATGATGCACGTGTGAACGCCATCGGCGGCCGCGCGGACCTCGAGGGCTGCGTCTGTCGTGCCGGGCATGTCGTCGCTCTCGGCAACCTGCTTGCCATCAGGTCCGAGCACCACGACCGCCACATCGAGCCGGCCGCCTACCGCACGCGACTGCGCTTCGATCGACCAGAAATCGCCCTTCTTCGCCTCCCATGTGTAGCGGTGCTCATCAACA
Source organism: Alphaproteobacteria bacterium (assembly GCA_034440275.1). Lineage (GTDB taxonomy): Bacteria > Pseudomonadota > Alphaproteobacteria > Caulobacterales > Aquidulcibacteraceae > VFBF01. The sequence goes on along the minus strand of JAWXBS010000162.1, from coordinate 284 downwards.
CCTGACGCGATCGCGCCGTTGATTGCAGCCGGCGCCGTGAGCGCTGCCGCCGTGTCGCCGCCGAGCGTCGCCGGATCTCGCACCGTCTCTTTCAGGTCACTCAACGGGATCGAGACGTCGACGTTGCCGAACGGCGTCGTCAGCGTGTGCGTGTGAGCGATGAGCGACGCATCAGCGGGGAACGCAACCGATTGCTTCAGCGTCTCCAGCACTGGTTTACCCGTCACCACGCCGAATCCAACGAACGAGACTTCACCGGTCGTCCCGCGCTGTCCGGCGGCGGG
>JAWXBS010000161.1:0-8510 GCA_034440275.1 Alphaproteobacteria bacterium | reverse complement strand
GAGGAGGAGGAGGAGGAGGAGGAGGCGGTGGTGGCGCAGCCACTTCCACAACTGGCGGCGGTGGTTCGGGAGGCGGCGGCGGCGCGATCTCCGCGACGGGTTCGATCACCGGTTCCGGTTTCGGCTTCGGCGCCGGGGGCGGCGTTGCAACGACAGGCTCCGGCGCAATTTCGAGTTCTTCTTCCTCTTCCTCGGCGATCACCGTTTCAGCGATCGTCGGCGCGGCATCCTTTGCAACCGGCGGTGGTGCGGTTTCGGCGACGAAACTGTGCAGGTCTTCCAGAAAATCCGTCCAGCGCGGATCGTCGCGTTCGCCGTTCCAGCCGATGAGATCGGCGGTCTGGATCAGCTCAAAGCGCAGCGGGCGTTCGCATTCCTCGATCATGATGGGCACGAGGCGCGCACGGTTCTCCGCCATCGTCGCTTCGGCGCGCACCCACTTCGACTTCACCGAGCGATGCGACCACAGCACCACCACCGCGCGCGCGGCGCGCAGCTTGCCCTCGGTGACTTCGTCATAGGTCTGCCCGGCCCGGAGCGCGGTGTCCCACCAGACGACGTAGCCGGCTTCCTCCAGGCCTTCCGCGATGTGCTGCGCGATGGCGCGGTCGCCGCGGTTGTAGGAGAGAAAGATGTCGGTCACGGGCGCGGCGCCTTTTCAGGATGGCGCGCACTACAGACCGAGCCGATGGCGCTCGTAAAGAGCGCTGGACGGGATTGTCGGTCCTTGGCGACCCAATACGATCAGGTCATGCGCCGGGCTTGGTGCCGATACCGTGCCGGCCGGCCTTTTCGGCGCGCAGGACGCCCTCGAAATACGCTATGGTGCGCTTGAGACCTTCGGTGAGCGGCGTTGTCGGGGTCCACCCGAGATGTTCGCGCGCCTTGTCGATGACGGGTTGTCGCTGGCGCGGATCATCCTCCGGCGCCGGCATCATCACGAGCTTCGAGCGCGCGCCCGTGAGATCCATGATGCGCTGCGCAAGGTCGAGCATGGTGACCTCTACGGGATTGCCGAGATTGATCGGTCCGGTGACTGCGTCGGGCGTCGCCATCAGGCGCACGATGCCATCGACCATGTCGGCGACGTAGCAGAAGGAGCGCGATTGCATGCCGTCGCCGTAGATCGTGATCGGCTCGTTGCGCAGCGCCTGCATGATGAAGTTCGATACCACGCGCCCGTCGTTGGGATGCATGTGCGGGCCATAGGTATTGAAGATGCGCGCGACCTTGATGCGCAGCTGATGTTGGCGGTGGTAGTCGAAGAAGAGCGTCTCGGCGCAGCGCTTGCCTTCGTCATAGCAGGACCGCGGACCGATGGGATTGACGTTGCCCCAGTATTCTTCCGGCTGGGGATGCACGGCCGGGTCGCCATACACTTCGGATGTCGAGGCCTGCAGGATCTTTGCGCGTCGGCGCTTGGCGAGGCCGAGCAGATTGATCGAACCGTGTACGCTCGTCTTCGTCGTTTTCACCGGATCGTACTGGTAGTGAATCGGCGAGGCGGGGCAGGCGAGATTGTAGATCTCGTCCACTTCAACGTGCAGCGGGAACGTCACGTCGTGACGCATCAGCTCGAAGCCCGGCGCGTCCATGAGCGATGCGACATTCGCCCGCGCGCCAGTGTAGAAGTTGTCCACGCAGAGAACGTCGGCGCCGGCCCGGAGCAGACGCTCACACAAGTGTGATCCGATGAAACCGGCGCCGCCGGTCACGAGTATGCGTTGTTGAAGATGCACCTGGTCCCCCTGATCGGTGAAAGCGAAGCGCGATCCCTGGCCAATCGACGCATACTCAGATCAAACGTACGTCAATCAATCGGGTTCACCCGTTAACCGAGGCGCGAGCCGTGTTTCATACAAGGCGCTGGATGTATTGCCTTCTTATGTGGCGCCGACCCACCCCGGGCGCGCGCCGAAGCAAGGTTTGTGAATGAACCGTGACGTGATCGAACTTGTGCGCTGCTACCCCGGCAGCCTCGTCGAGGAGGAGTGGGTGGCGCGCCTGCTGGCGCCGATGCGCATTGTGTGGCGCGACGACCCGGCGTTCGAGCGGGTGACGCCCGGCGCGCTTTACCTGATGCCGGGTTCCCTCGGACTGCCCGACATTCCCGAACGCTATCTCCGTGAAATCGAGGCCGCGGGGGATTGCGGCCTCCTGCACTTTGGCGACGAGTTCCTGCGCGGCGATTATCGCGTCTACGCGCGCTTCGCCTATGCGCTTCGCAACTATCACGCCGCGTGGCTCGACGGCGCGGGCGTGCTGACGTTTCCGCTCGGCTATCCGCCGGGACTCTCGCGACCGACAGAGGTGATCGGCGCGTCACAGCGCGAACACCTCTGGTGCTTCCTCGGGGCCCGCAATCCGGCGCGGGCCGAGCTCGTGCGCGCACTGCGCGAAACACCACGCGGGTTCGTGTCGCTGCCGGACGTCCGCAAGGGCGAGTCGCTGCTGTCGCGCGAACGCTACGTCGAGGTGATGACGCATTCGGCCTTCGCGCCGGCGCCGATGGGCAACGTCGTGATCGAGACGTGGCGCTTCTGGGAGGCGCTGGAGTACGGCGCCATTCCGGTCGCGCCGCGCAATCTCGGCTTCGACTATTATGCGAACCTGCTCGGCCCGAATCCAATCCCCACCTTCCGCACCTGGCCCCAGGCCGCTGCTTTCATGTCGGCACTCGCCGACGATCCCGTCGCGCTCGACCAGTTGCAGCGTGAGGTGCTCGCCTGGTGGGCGGACGAAAAAGTGCTGTGGGCGGAGCGTGTGAACGCCCACGTCGCCGAGGGGCGGGCGGGCGCACATCGCGCGGCGCTGTCAGCGCGGTTCTCGACGTTTTCGCGCCGCGCCAATCAACCTCGCCGCATGGCCGAATTTCTGAAGCACCATGACGCCGTCGCGCTCGGCGGACGCTTCACCCTCGCAGCCCGACGCATGGGAAAACGCGTGCTCGGCGCATCGCCTGCGCCAAGCGCGCCGCATCCGCTGCATGATCGTACCGGGTGACGGGACGGGTGTTCGGCGTACTGGGTGATTGGCGCGGGCCTGGGAGGGGCCTAGCATGGCGTCTCCCGGAGGCCCGCCCATGCAATATCGTCCACTCGGCCAGTCCGGCCTGTCCATCGCGCCGCTCATGCTCGGCGGCAACGTGTTCGGCTGGACGGCGGATCTGCGCACATCGCATCTGCTGCTCGACCGCTTCGTTGGCGCCGGCTTCAACGCCATCGATACCGCGGACGTCTATTCCGCCTGGATCCCCAACAACACCGGCGGCGATTCCGAGAAGGTGATCGGCGCGTGGCTGTCGGCGCGCGGACGGCGCGACGATGTCGTCATCGCCACAAAGGTCGGCATGTGGCCGAAACAGCCGGGGCTTTCGAAGGCCAACATCATCGCCGCGTGCGAGGGATCGCTGCAGCGACTGCGCACCGATTACATCGATCTCTACCAGTCGCATCAGGATGACGCCGCGACTCCGCAGGACGAGACGATGGAGGCGTTCGCGTCGCTCGTGAAAGCCGGCAAGGTGCGTGCGATCGGCGCGTCGAATTTCACGGTGGATCGCCTTGCGTCCGCACAGCGCGCCGCCGCCGACGCGGGTCTGCCGCGCTACGATACGCTGCAGCCGGAATACAATCTCGTCGCCCGCGTCGAGTTCGAGGCGGGGCCGCAGCAGTGGTGCTTGGACAACGGCGTTTCCGTCATTCCGTTTTTCGGGCTGGCGAGCGGATTCCTGACGGGTAAGTATCGCGTGGAGAACGATCTCGTGGGTCGCGCGCGCGCCTCGCGGGTGGGCAAGTATCTGAATGCGCGGGGACTGGAAGTGCTCGGCGCGCTCGATGCGGTGGCCGCGCGCCATGGCGCAACGGCTGGTCAGATTGCGCTCGCCTGGTTGATGATCCGCCCGGCGATCGCGGCGCCCATCGCCAGCGCGACCAGCGAAGCGCAACTCAGCCAGCTCATCGGCGCGGTGAATGTTCATCTCTCGCACGAGGATATCTGGGATCTCGACCGCGCGAGCGCGATCGACGCCGAGCCTTGAGCGCGCCCTACCACGAATGGGCGCCGCGCACCGCGTCGACGGCGCATGTGAGGTGTCTGTGGTCCTTCCAGTCAGACGGCGCGGACGCCGAACCGCAGCGCATCGCGCCTGACGGCTGCCCCGAACTCATCCTCCATCTCGGCGCGCCCTATGCGGAGAATGAAGGTCCGCAGCAGCCGGCGATCCTGTTCGCCGGCCAGATCACGCAGCCGCTGACGTTGTCGGCGCGGGGGCCTGTCAGCGTGCTCGGCGTGCGGTTTGAGCCCGATGGCGCGCGGGGCTTTCTGGGGCGATCTCTGGCGGACGCGACCGACCAGCGTGTGGACCTGCGCGTGCTGCACGGCGACGCCGCGCATGACCTGCTGAACGCGGTGCTGACGGCGACGGACTGGGACGGCCGGCGTGCGCTGGCGGAGTCCTATGTGGCGTCGCGCGGCGGCGCGGTGCATCCCGAAGTGCGCGCGACGGTGAAGGGGCTCTCAAGCGGCGAGGACGTCGAGGCCTCGCGTCAGCTGCAGCGTCTTTTCGCCGAACACGTGGGCGTGCCGCCGCGCATGCTGGCGTCGATCTTCCGCTTCCGCCGCGTGTTCGACGCCATCGAGCGACCCGAAGCGCCGGGCTGGGTGGAGACTGCGCTTGCGGCGGGCTATTTCGACCAGCCGCAAATGGCGCGCGACTTTCGGCGCTTTCTCGGCTGCACCGCCACCGACTGGGCGCGACAGAAAGCCGGTCTCGCCCGCGCGCTGGCTTCGTCGCAATCGTACAAGAACGACGGCGGCGGGTAGAGCAGTATCGTCGGCGTTTCCGGGGGAGAATTCATGCGCCACGTCTTCATCGCTGCGTTGCTGGCTGCGTGCGCAACCACGCCCTCCGCTGCGCAGACGCCGGACTGGATGGTCGGCTACTGGCTCTCCTGCGGGAACGGGCGACAGGTTTCCGAGACCTGGACCGGCGCCGGTTCGGGCGTGCTGGTGGGGACCGGGCTGACGCGGTCGCCGCGCGGTATCGATTTCGAATTCTTGCGCATTGCGCCGCATGAAGGCGGTCTGGCGTATTTCGGCAGTCCGCGCGGGGCGCCGCCGACGGCCTTCCGGATGGTGAAGCATGAGGGGGCGAGTGCGGTGTTCGAGAACCTCGCGCACGATTTTCCGCAGCGCATACGTTACGCGCGCGACGGCGACACCATGACGGCGCGCGTCGAGAGCGCCGACGGCGCGCAGGGCATGAGCTGGCGCTTCACGCGCGCACCGCTCGATCAGGCTTGCCCCGCAGGTTAGCGGCGCATCATCCGCGCGCAGGCGGTGCGCAGCGTGGTCAGCTCCTCGCGGGTCAGCTTGGGCGCGCCGCGCTTCATGATCTTCTCGAACATGTCGAGATCGTGCTTGGCCACGGGGAAGCCGATGTTCTCGCCGCTGTCGGGCGCGAGGGACGTGACGACCGGCTCACCCGCGCCGTCGAACACCACATAGAAGGGCAGACCCGCCGTGGGCGTGGCGAAGCGGCGGTACATTTCGTCTGCGCCGGCGATCTGGCGGGCCTTGAAGGCGTCCGTGCGCTCCAGCGCGCGCATGTGGAAGACCTTGAACTCGCGATTGATGATCGCGGAGGCCACCGGATCGGCCAGAAGCATGTCGAAGAGCCGACAATAACCGCACCAGCTGGCGTAGAAGAGCATGAAGAGGCGCTTGCCCTCGCCGGTCGCGAGGCCGATTTGTCGCTGCCATTCGTCGGTGGCAGGCGCGGGCACCGCGTGGGCGAGAGTTGCGCCGAAACTGCTCATTCCGAGCGCCGCTGCGCCCGTTAGAACCTGCCGTCGCTGCAAGCGTCTCATTCGTCAGCCCCGCATCTCCGTGACTCGAAGGTCATGGAGTTCGCGCAAGGCGTCAAATTAACGTCGCTGCGCCACTGCGTTTGTCCACTTCCGCGCCGACGACGTAAGCGACGATCGAAGCCGCGATGGAGACGAGGAAGTAGCCTTCCATGGTCGGCGCCTCGCCCGCGACGAGCTGCGCGAGCGCGTGGGGGAAGCTGGCGCCGCCCGAAAGTTCCGCGAGCACCGGCGCGATCGCGAGCGTCCACAGGTTCACGGCCACGCACACGAGTATCGCCCAGAGCGCCGCGCGCTTGCCTCCGTAGGGCGACCACAGTCCGATCAGCACCGCCACCAGGATTCCCGCCTGACCCCAGACCGACGTGAGCGCGATGAGCTCGTAGATGGTCTGCCCGCTCATCGCCACGAGCCATGCAGCGATCCCCGCGCCCACCGTCGCCCAGCGCGCGACCTGCACGCGCATCTTGTCGGTGGCGCGCGCGTGCAGACGCGTCAGCACGTTGAGGCTGACCATGGAGGAGACTGACAGCACGTTGGAGTTCGTGGTCGACATGACGGCGGACAGAAGCGCGCCGACAAAGAGGATGTAGAGCGCGGGGTTCAGAATCCGGCCCGCAAGCGCCGGCAGGAAGGCGTCCGCATCATCGCCGACTGGAAGATAGTGCACGCCCGCGAGCGCGATGATCACCGGGACCATGCCGAGCAGGAGATAGAGAAAGCCGGCGCCCAGCGTGGCGCGGCGCGCGTGCTGCGGCGTCTTTGTGGAGAGAAAGCGCGCGATGGCCTCCTGGGTGACGAGGCTGCCGAGCACGGGGATGGCCCAGGCATCGATCTGGCCGAGCCAGGTCTCATCGGCTCCGAGGAGCTTGAGTTGCGACGGCTGGATCGAGCCTAGCATGGGCCCGAAGCCGCCCATGTGGTGCGCCAGCGCGAAGAGCACGAAGAGCAGCCCGACCACCAACACCACCGACTGGATCATGTCGGTGTAGATGTCGCCGACGATGCCCGCGAACGATGTGTAGAGCACGACGACGAGCGTGGCGCCGGCGAGGGTGAACTGCGCCGGGACGCCGAGCGCGCTTTCCAGCAGGGCCGAGAGCGCCAGCAATTGCGCCGCCGCCCAGATGGTCGAGACCACGATGGTGATCAGCGCGGTCGCAAGTTCGCTGCCGTGCGAGAAGCGCTCGCGGAAGAAGTCGGCGAGGTTGCGGTAGCCGCGCGCGCGGAAGGCGCCGGAAATCAGGAAGGCCATGGCGAAGAGGCAGATGGCGTAGCCGAACGGCTCCGCGCGTGCGCCGGAGAGACCCTCCGAGGCGATGGCGCCTGCGGAGCCCATGATGGTCTCGGCGCCGAACCACGTGGCGAAGATCGAAAGCGCGATGGGCAGGAGGCCGACGCCGCGCCCGGCGAGGAAGAAGTCCTCCTCCGTCTTCACGTTGCGCGAAATGTAGAGCCCGACAGCGATCTGGATCGCGACATAGACCACAATGAAAAACCCGACCGCAGCCGGATCGACGCGTTCCATGGCCGTCCTCCCATGGTCGTTGTGCGGTAGCCGCGCCGTCCCTGCAAGCGGGGGCGGCGCACCTTGTCACCGCGCGCCCCGCCGCATACGGCTCGCAGGATGCTGTCACGACGCCAAGTGCTTGCCGGTCTTGCGTGCGCGCCGGGTGAAGGAGGCCTCCTCGCGCGTCTGCCGGGGCCGCAGATGCATGCGGCGGGCGTGATTGCCCGCGACAGACGCGGCCGCCTCGCCCTGCAGGAGGTCGATGGGCCGACGCTCCACCTCTCGCAGCGCCCGTTCAGTCTCGACTCGCCGTTTCGCGTTGCGTCCGTGTCAAAGATGATCACGGCGTGGGGCTTCATGCGGCTCGCGCGGGCGCGGCGGCTCGACCTGGACGGCGATGTCGGTGCGTGGCTCGGCGCACCGCTGCGCCACCCGGCGTTTCCGGATGTGGCGATCACGCCGCGCATGCTGCTCGCGCACACCAGCGGCCTGCGCAACGGCGAAGACCTTCCCGTCGCCTTCGGCAACGGTCTCATGGCGCGTCTCGACGCGGCGCGCGCCGAACCCGGCTATGGCGGCTGGTTCGCTGCATCGACGGAAACGCCGGGGCGGTACTTTGCGTACAGCGACACCAATTTCGCGATCATTGCGATGATCATGGAAAACGTCACGGGGGTGCGCTTCGACATCTACATGCGCGAGACGCTGTTCGCGCCGCTCGGGCTCGACATCGGTTACAACTGGAGCGGTGTCTCGCAGGCCAAGCGCGATGCAGCAGCGCCCGGCGCGCGGCGTTTTGACGGCCCGTGGGTGACGCAGGTCGATGCGGAGCCGCCCCCCGCGCCCGACATCGCGCTCTATCGTGCGCCGGACGCCGCGGTGCATCCTGTCGAGGCCTATCGCCTCGGCGACAACGGCTTTGCCTTCGCGCCGCACGGCGGCCTGCGCCTCAGCCTGCGCGACATGGATGCGCTGGCTCAGTATTTTTCGCGCGGCGGCGACAATGCGCGGTTGTTGCGCGCGATGGTTGCGCCAACCTGGACGCTCAACGCGGCGCAATCCAACGGCGCGACGGAAAAGGGATTCTACGCCCGCTACGGACTCGGCGTGCAGCGTCCGGGCGCCGGCGCCCG
>JAWXBS010000160.1:0-8088 GCA_034440275.1 Alphaproteobacteria bacterium | reverse complement strand
TGCGCGCGAAGCCCAAGCGCATCGTGTTCGCTGAAGGCGAGGAGCCGAGCGTCATCCGCGCGGCGTATGCGTTTCAGGAACTCGGCCTCGGCGAAGCGATCCTCATCGGCCGGGAGGAACTCGTCGCGCGCAACAAGGTGCTGGTCGGCGTTCCGGAGGATGCCACGCTCGCGGTGGTCAACGCGCGCGTTTCCGATGAAAATCCGGCGTACACCGAAGCGCTCTACGCCCGCGCGCAACGCTTCGGCCTGCTGCACCGCGACGCCCAGCGCCTCATCAACCAGGACCGCAACGTCTTCGGCGCGTCGATGATCGCCGCAGGCCACGCCGACGGCATGGTCACCGGCGTCACGCGCAACTTCGCGTCCGCGCTCGACGATGTTCGCCGCGTGATCGACCCGCAGCGCGGCGCGAAGCTGATGGGCATGTCCATCGTGCTGTCGAAGGGCCGCACGCTGTTCATCGCCGACACCAACGTCACCGAATTCCCGACGCCGGATGAACTCGCGCAGTTCGCCATCCAGACCGCGCGCGTCGCCCGCGGTTTCGGCGTGACGCCACGCGTGGCGTTCCTCTCGCACTCCACCTTCGGCAATCCGCGCCTGGACCGCGCGGAGAAGGTGCGCGACGCCGTCTCCGTGCTCGACCGGCGCGAGGACATCGACTTCGAGTACGATGGCGAGATGAGCCCGGAAGTCGCGCTCAATCACGATGCGCGGCGGCTCTATCCGTTCAACCGCCTCACCGACGACGCCAACGTGCTGATCATGCCGGCGATGCACTCGGCGTCGATTTCGACGAAACTGCTCGGTTCGCTTGGCGGCGCGACGGTGATCGGCCCGCTGCTGATCGGCCTCGATGCGTCGATCCAGATCGCGCCGCTCGGCGCAGCGGTCAGCGACATCGTGGTGTACGCGACGCTGGCTGCGTTCGATGTCAGCCCGAGGGCGAAACCGGCAGGCTGAAGATTGGTCGCGCCCACGACGCGACGCCCGTCGGGTACGCAACGCCCACCTCCACCGCGCCCATGCGGCGATAGAAGTCGCGCGCAGGCGGGTGCGAGATGATCTTGACCGCAATCGCGCCGAGGTCCGCCGCCCGCGCGCGCATGTGATCGAACAGCAACCGCCCCACGCCCCGCCCCTGTGCGGCGTCGGACACGAACATGAGGTCGAGTTCGGGCTGCGTGTGGAAGACGAGACTGTAGAAGCCGAGAACGGCCTCATCCTCCGCAAGCCACGTCTCCTCCTCGACGATCTGCTGCACGGTCACTTCGTAGCCGTCGAGCATGGCGCGATAGACGCCGTCATACGCCGACGACGACTGCACGATGGCGTTGAGCGCTGCGTGGTCCTGCGCCGTGGCGCGGCGGATGGAGATCATGCGGAGAAACCCGATGCAGGACCGCCGGCGCCCTCGCCGGCAAAGTCAATCGACTTGAACGATCGCCTATGAACGAAGCACCGCATGCCGGCGAGGGCGCCGGCGGTCCTAGGACGCAGCAACCTTCGCCTTCTCGCGGCTCTGGCGCCACCACTCCACGAAGCACAGCACGATCGCGAGCACGCCGACCCACGCGGCGAACATGAAGACGTTGGCGAACTGGTTGGCCTGCGCCTCGATGCCCTGATCCTTCACCGCGTCCACATATTCGCCGATGCGCGGGCGAAAGATGACGCCGATCAGCAACGCGAGCGACGAGAGCAGCGCGTATTGCACCGCCGCGTAGCGCTTGTTCACGATGGAGGAGAGCCAGGCGATATGCACCGCGCTCGCGAAACCGCCCGCGAGATTCTCCATCGCGATGCCCGCCGTCAGGCGGTTGAGCGCGGGGCCGAGCGTCACCTTGTCGAAGATAATCGTCGCGCCGGCGGCTTGCGTCGCGTGGACGAAACCGGACGTCGCCCATTCGAAGAACGGCCCGAGCCGCGTAAACGCGAGGAAGCCGTCGAGCCACGCGCCGCCATGCGCGAGATCGACGTAGATGAGGTTTGTGATCGACGCGAGCACGGCGCCGATCACCAGCGCCGGCATCCTCCCCAACCACAAAATGCCGAGCCCGCCGAGCGCGATCCCCGCCATCGTCATCACGACGCCCACCATCTTCGACGCCACCGCGACGTCGGAGTTCGTGTTGCCGAGAATGGAGATGTAGAACGGCTGCGCGAACGAGCCCCAGATCGAGTCCGCGATGCGATACGTCATCGCCAGCGCGAGCACCGGCAGCGCCCAGATCGCGTAGCGGCGCACCACGTCCGCCAGCGGCGCAAGCACCCGCTCGAACAGCGTATCCACGAACGTCGCCGTCGACGCCTGCTGCTCCAGCGCGCCAGGCTTGCGTGCAAGCCAGTACGAGAGCGCCAGCGGCGCGCCGATGGTGAGGAAGAGAATGTACGGCGTCGCCGCATCGCGGAACGCCGCGGCGCTCGCGGACGGATTGCCGAGCGTATAGAACATGAAGCCGAGCAGCGCCGCGCCCGAGATCGCCCAGCCGATCGCCACGGGGATGACGGCCTTGCGGCGCAGCGCCGTGATTGCCGGATCGTCGGGCGTCGTGGACGCCGCCGCACGCGGCGCGAGAAGCGGCTCCGGTGCATTGAGCGTCGCGAAGATCGTCAGCCCCATCACCACGGCGAGGCCCATGAATATCGGCGGCCAGCCGGCCGCGGGATCGGCGGGCGTCGCCCAGATGTCGGCGAGCAGCAGCGCGACCGCGCCGGCGATGATCGCGGCCATGCGGTAGCCGAGCTGGTATTGCACCGAGATCTTGTCGAGCTGCTCGGGCGACTGCGCCGTCTCGATGCGCCACGCGTCGATGACGATGTCCTGGCTCGCTGACGCAAAGCCCGCGATCACCGCGAACAGCGCGAAGAGCAGGATGTTCGCGCGGGGATCGACCAGCGCCATGCCGAGAATGCAGAGCACGATCACCGACTGGCAGAGCGCCATCCATGCACGGCGACGCCCGATTGTGTTGGCGAACGGCGGCACCAGCCAGTCGAACATCGGCGCCCAGATGAACTTGAACGCGTAGAAGAGCCCGGTCCACGACAGCGCGCCGATGGCGCTGAAGGAAAGTCCGGCATTGGTGAACCACACGCCGACGGAACCGACGACAAGCGAGTACGGCAGGCCTGCGGCGAAGCCGAGCGCGGTGGCGATCCAGGTGACGCGCTTGTCCTGCGGCGCGGCGGCCTCGGCGACGGCTTCGGTCATCGGGAGCTCCTGCCCTTTTCCGCCCCAGAGGGCTTCACATTCCACGCGCGCGAACCTGAACGCCCGCTGACGCGGTGGCGCTAGTCGTCGGCGCGGAAAGTGGCGGGCTTCGGTGGGCCCGTAAAGCGGGCGGCCACAGCGGCGAGGCGTTCGGGGTCAATGGGCTTGGTGACGAAGTCGTCCATGCCCGCCTTCAATGCCGCCACGCGTTCGTCCTCGCCGGCGTCGGCGGTGAGCGCGATGAGCGCGACGTCGCCGGCCTTGCCGGGGAGCGCGCGGATGCGCTTTGCGGCCGAAACCCCGTCGAGACGCGGCATGCGCAGGTCGAGGAAGACGAGGTCGTAATCGCCCTTGGCCGCCGCCGCGACCGCCTCTTCCCCGTCGCCGACGACGTCCACGCGGCACCCCGCGCGCTGCAGCAGCGTGCGCGCCAGCAGCGCGTTGATCGGGTTGTCCTCCGCCAGCAGCACCGACAGCCCCAACTGCAGCGCCGGGCCGCCGCGATCGTCGTCGGCGCGGATGTTCTCGCGGGGCTGGACGCCGCGGGCCGCGGCCAGCAGACGCGCCGCCAGCGAACGTCGGCGCAGCGGTTTCAGCAAATGGTGTTCGAGGCCCGCCGCGCGGTAGGCATCGACGGCATGGCGATCTTCCTGCGGCGCCATCAGCACCACCGGCGTGGCGCGGCCGAGAAACGCCCCTGCGTCGCCCCGCGCCACGTCGTGATCGAGCAGCAGCACGTCGGCGTCGCCGATATCCTCCGCGCGCGCGATGCGACGCGCGACGCCGCCAAGCGTGGTGATCGTGGACGTCACAGCGCCCGCCACGAGATCGGACTGCGCCAGCACCGCCACGCGCACGCCTGCGAGCGACGCCGGAGGCTCGCGCTCGGCGTTGGCGGCGGTGACGAACGGCAGATCGACATGGAACACGGCGCCCTCACCGGGCCGCGAAACGAGACTGATCTTGCCGCCCATGGCGTCGGCGAGCTTGCGCACGATGGCGAGGCCGAGACCCGCGCCGCCGTAGAGCCGCGCATGCGAGGCATCGACCTGGCTGAACGCCTCGAAGATCGCGCTCTGCTTGTCAGGCGCGATGCCAGGGCCAGTGTCGCGGACGCTGAAGCGCACGCCGTTCGCGTGCGGGCCGACCTCGATCAGCACGCCGCCCGCGGCGGTGAATTTCACCGCGTTGCCTGCGAGGTTGAAGAGGATCTGGCGCAACCGCCCTTCGTCGCCGACCAGCCGCAACGGCGTGTGCGGCGCGATGCGCGTGGCTACTTCGAGGCCCTTCTCGCGCGCGCGCGGGCTGAGCAGTTCGACGATCGCCTGAACGGTTTCTTCCGGATCGAAGGCGATCTCCTCCAGCATGACGCGGCCGGATTCGAGGCGCGAGAAGTCGAGGATTTCCGTGACCAGCTGCAGCAGGTGTTCGCCCGAGGTGCGGATGGCCGCGAGATATTCGCGCTGCGTGGCATCGAGATCGGCGCGATGCAGGAGCCCCGCCATGCCAAGAATGCCATTGAGCGGCGTGCGCAGTTCGTGCGTCAGCGTGGCGAACAGCAGCGTCTTCGCGCGCGCGGTTTCGGCCGCAGCCGCCGCGCGCTCACTGACATCGCGGGCGGTGACGATGCTGGAGCCGTCGGCGAGGCGGCGTTCGCGCCATTCGAAGAGCGAACCGTCCGGCGCCGGCGCGTCGAACACGCGTTCGTCCTGGACGAACGCCGGCGGCGTGACCCGGCCCCACGGCGCGCGGCGCGGACCGATGCCTTGCCGGAACGCCGCGCGGAACGCGGCGTTCGCGCGGCGCAGCGCGCCATCGACCTCCAGCTGCGCCATCGGATCGGGCGCGTGCTCGAAGAGATCGTCGGGGAGCGCAGACGCAGCGCGGGAAGCGGAAGCCATCTGCATACCAAACGCTAAGGCGGGTTAAGAAACGGTCGCCGTGCGCTCAGGACGCCGATGTCTTCGTCGCCGCTGAATCGTAGCCCGGCCGCACGCGCCTGAAGCTCAGCGCCTCGGCGATGTGGATGCGGCGCACGGCGGTCGCGCCATCGAGATCGGCGACGGTGCGGGCCACGCGAAGCGTCCGGTGATAGCCGCGCGCGGAAAGCCCCAGCGCAAGCGCCGCCTTCGACAGAAGCTCCTGCCCCGCCGCATCGGGCGCGGCGATGTGTTCGAGCGTTTTCTGATCCACCGCCGCGTTCAGCACCTCGCCATCGCCGGCGCGATCGGCCTGCGCCGCGCGCGCTGCGGCGACGCGGGCGGCGACTTCCGCCGTGCCCTCGATCGGGGACGGCAGTGCGAGATCGGCTGCGGTGACCGGCGGCACGTCGAGTTGCAGGTCGATGCGATCAAGCAGCGGACCGGAAAGCCTGCCCTGATACTCCGCCGCGCAGCGCGGCCAGCGCCGGCACATGCCTGCCCCGCCGCCGCAACGACACGGATTCATCGCCGCCACGAGCTGCACGCGCGCCGGATACGTGACGTGATGATTGGCGCGCGCGATGACGACTTCGCCGGTTTCGAGCGGTTGGCGCAGCGCATCCAAAGTCGCCGGATTGAATTCCGGCACGATGGATCAGCCTAACCACTAACGGTGGTTGACGTCACCGTATTTGGTGACTAAATGTTGCGCCGGAACGGATCTGGTTCCTGTCCGTTTTGACCTTACGCAAGGAAAGCGCGCGCTTTTATCGGAGTTAAAGAAATGTGCAAGCGGTAAGCGCAATCCGCTGGCGCCGACGCAACGGCGATGCTACGAACGCAACTAAGTGGGGAATACAACTCGCCAAATACACTTCGGCGCTGGTGTCAACAGATAAAACACCTATATCACGCATTCTGCCACAGCCCTGAAAGGAGGGATAAAGATGAGTAAATTTGACACTCTGTTCCCTGCCGGGGATCCCACGGAAATGGACATCAAGTTCTTTCCGGGTCGAAAGAGCCAAGTCAGCCCCGAACAACTTCGGGATCAGCTGTTGCGCGCGGACGCTCAAGTCCGACAGGGTGTAGCGGTTGCCGACGAAGATCTAGACGGCAATTTGCCTTTCTCTGAGGACTGAGGTTACCTTCCTGTCTTTTAAGACAGGCGAGTATGTCCCGGTTGTCCGCACTCCTTCAACACGTAGATGCGTTGCGGATCACTCCCGTAACCTTGCGTCGGCATATCTTGCCGAAAGTTGAGGAGCTGACGGGCGCCCGCTTCAGCTTCGTGGCGGTCGAGCTTGATGAGGACATCTCGCTCGGCCACCTGCGGCCTATCGAGGATAAGACACTTCAGAATGGATGGCGGTTTCAGGTCCGCTATTCCAACAAGCTGAACCTTTGCTGGCAGAGGTTTGTGCAGTGTAAGGAAGTAATGCACGCCTTCGATCCGCAGGAGGCGAAGGCAAATTCAGACGCGCGGGTGGCCCAACTTCTTGAGGAAATTTCGGTCCCTTTAGACTCAGGCAATCAGACGCCGGTCTATAGGTCCGAAAACCCGACGCTGTGGATGGCCCTCGCGGTGTTCTGCCCCGTCCGGTTCAGAAACAAATACCGTTTGCTTTACGAGCAAGGTCACCTGACCCCATACGAAGTGGCGTTGAAGGCTCGCATTCCCGAACAGTACGTCCCGGCCATGATGTCGGAGCGAATGGAATCGGCTGAAAAGGCTTTGAAATTGCTGCGGTAGCGCGCGTCGGCTAGCGAGGCAACGACACCAAGTTCGAGTTCAAGGCATCCATGCACTGCATGAGAAACGCGGCGCTGAATCCGCCACGGCTTATCTTATTCTCAAGCGCGGCGGACGTGATCTCGACGCCAAGTTTCGCGAGCGCCACCGAGAGTTCGGCGTAACCTGAACCGTTCTGTTTTATCGCGAACCGCAAAAGATCCTTCGCCCTGTCTTCGTAGGCCAGGTTGGTCTCGCTGTGCTTCCACGCCTTAGCCTTGGGCGGCCCGGCCGGAGCCTTGGCGGCGGCCTTTGGCCGGGCCTTGGTAGGTATAGGCATGAACGCCACTCCGAAAAATCACCTGATTTGGTGAGAATAGCCCTTGACGGCGATTCCGTCCAGCCCTAGCTATTGGTCACCATATTTGGTGACCAATCAAATGACCCAGCACTTCCTCCACTCCCGCGCTTCCCGCACGCTGAAACTGGCGACGGTTCTCCGCATGACGGAAGAAGAGGCGCGCGAAGCCTTCAAGCAACTCCGCTGGGCCGATACCGACGGCGAGCCGGTTTGTCCGTCCTGCGGCTGCTGCGAAAGCTACTACCTCGCCACGCAACGCCGCTGGAAGTGCAAGGGGTGCAGCAAGCAATACTCCGTCACATCGGGAACGATCTTCGCGAACCGCAAGATGGAAGTCCGCAACATCCTCGCCGCAATCGCGATATTCGTGAATGGCGCAAAAGGTTACAGCGCGATGCAACTCTCCCGCGATCTGGGCCACGACTACAAGACGTGCTTTGTCCTGCTGCATAAGATCCGCGAAGCGATCGGCCTCGCGCGCGATACCTCGATACTCGATGGCGAATGCGAGATCGATGGCGCCCACTTCGGCGGCTATCTCAAGCCTGAAAACGAGCGCAAGAACCGCACTGACCGACGTCTCGCGCAAAACCAAACCGGCAAGCGTCAAGTCGTCATCGCGGTTCGCCAACGCAAAGGCCGCACGCTCACCTACGTCGCGAAGTCGGAAGGTCAGGGCGTGGCGTTTGCTCGTGCCGCGATCAAGCCGAACTCAATCGTTCACGCTGACGAAGCGCGCCATTGGGACGTGCTGTCCGCAAACTTCGACATAAAGCGGATCAATCACAACGTGGCCTACTCGCTCGACGGCGCATGCACCAATCAAGCGGAGAGCTTCTTTTCGCGCATCCGTCGTG
>JAWXBS010000159.1:0-6039 GCA_034440275.1 Alphaproteobacteria bacterium | reverse complement strand
CGGGAATGGAGCTCGACCTTGCGCGATCCTTTGAAGCGTTCGGGTCGTAGGGCGCGGCAATCGCGCGCGAGCATTACAACGCTCTCGCGCAGGGTGTCGATCGGTAGAGCTTTCACGCGCAGAGCAGATAGATGGACCGGAGGCGTTTGATGATCGTGGCGTGCCTCGGGCTTCTTCACCTGCGTCTCCCGCAACTCAGCCGCCACATGTCCAGAATGAAGTCCGCAGATGCCTACTACTCCCATGAGAGAACCGAAAGGCCCCCCTTCGGCAACGCCACGGCTTCCGCTGGGTCGTCAGCGCTTCGGCGCGTTGGCCATGTTCACCTTCGCCAATACCGTCGTCTCCACACCTATGCTGCTGGACCAGCAAACAACTGTCTTCAAAAGATGTTCACCGGGATAATGTGCTTGAAAAACATATTAGTATGATCTAATATAGATGCATTAGCAGGAGCAAGAATGGCCAGCACCGCCATCGCGAAGAAGTCCAGGTCAGTCAAATCCAAGCAATCTCTGGAAGACCGAGCCGGCGAAGCGGCGCAACTATTGAAGCTTTTGGCCAACGATCATCGCTTGATAATTCTGTGCCGTCTGAGCGCTGAAGAGTTGTCCGTTTCCGAGCTCGGCGAATACGTCAACCTTACCCAGTCGGCGCTGTCACAGCACCTTGCCAAGTTGCGCGCCGAGCGCCTGGTGGCGACGCGACGCGACGGGCAAACGATCTACTACCGGCTCGCCAGCCCAAACGCGCTGAAGCTCGTCAACGCCCTGTGCGATCTCTACGGCGGCAAGCCTGACAAATAGACCGGCCCTTCCTCATTTGAAAGCGATCCCGGGTTTCGCACCCATTGCTTTGAACGCCATCGCGGCCGGACAGAAACCGGTGAACGCTGCCTGCAGCATGTTGGCCCCTGCGAACACGCTCAGCCAAATCCAGTATGGGTGGACGAACGCCGAAAGCGCTACGCCAAGCAATACGACAAATCCAGCGAACGCCAGAACAGCACGGTCGAGAGTCATGCGCTTTTCTCCATGTGAGGAATGGCGTGCAGCTGTTGCTGCGTCCAGGCGATCAACGCGTGCGCTGTCATTGCTCCTGCTTGGCGCGCGATTTCCTTGCCATTGTGGAACAGGATAAGTGTCGGGATTCCGCGCACACCAAGCGCTCCGCCCGACGTTGTCTCATCCGCATTGCGCCTGAGGAAGCGCACATCGGGTTCAAGCTGTCGGGCTGCATCCTCGAAATGCGGCGCCATCATACGACACGGCCCACACCACGGCGCCCACACATCGAGCAGCACCGCGCCCTTGGTCAGACGCAGATGCTGCTGCAATTGAGCGTCATCAACGTCGAGCGGCTTTCCGGAGAAAATAGTAGCGCCGCACTTTCCGCACTTCGCCGCCCCCACATCATGCCCAGCGGCAATCCGATTGCCCGTGCTGCATTTGGGACAGACAGCGACCTTCATTGCTTGGTCTCCTTCAGCTTGGCAATGCCGAGCAATTCAAGAAGCAGCTTCTCGTAGAAGGGTTCACTCTCACCGCGCCGCAGCTTGCCAATAAAATATGTCTCGAACCCCGCCTTCGCGAGATGCACCCACTTGCCGTGCGCGGACCAATTGACGTTGCGCGGCGGAATTTGCGGCTGAGCAACGAATGCGACACCGTCATCACCGAAATCGGCGAGACACACTGCGTTCCAGGTCGCCTGCTCCACCGCCTCTTTGCCATGCAACAGCGCGCCAATATTGCGCGCCGTCGCCGTCACCATGGATTCAATCATGAAGCCGGTCTTGGGCACGCCGACAGCAATCGGCGTCTTGCCCGTGGGCGCGATCGCCACCGCGACGCCAATGCCGAACACGTTTGGGAATGTCGGATTGCGCTGATGTTTGTCCACAATCACGAAGCCGCGCGGATTGACGAGCCCGTCGATGCCGCGGATCGCCTCGACGCCACGGAACGCCGGCAACAGCATGGAGAACGCGAACGGCAGATCGTGCTTGGCCTTGACCGTGCCATCTTCGTTGACCTCTTCGACATGCATCATGCCCGCTTCGACCTTGGTCACGCGCGCATTGGTGATCCATTTGATGTGACGCTCGCGCATTTCGCTTTCGAGCAAACCCTTGGTGTCGCCGACACCGTCCAGGCCAAGATGTCCGACATAAGGTTCGGCGGTGACGAAGGTCATCGGCACTCTGTCGCGAACGCGACGACGGCGCAGCTCGGTATCGAGGATCATCACAAATTCGTAGGCCGGGCCGTAACAAGACGCGCCCTGCACCGCGCCAACGACGATGGGGCCCGGCGTCTTGACGAACGCCTCAAACGCTTCCGCCGTCTTTTCCGCGTGATCGACGTGGCAAATAGAGTGGGTATGGGCAGTTGGTCCTAGGCCTTCGATCTCATCAAAGGCGAGGTCAGGCCCTGTGGCGATCACAAGATAGTCGTAGGCAAGCGCGCCGCCTCCTTCGAGTTCGATACGGCTCTCGGCCGGATGCACTCGCGTGGCGCCCGCCGGATTGAACTCGATGCCCTTGCGTTTCATCACCGGTGCGAGCTTGACCTCGATCGCCTCGCGCTTGCGCCAGCTTACAGCAACCCACGGATTCGACGGGACGAAATGATAGGTGTCGCCCTTCGAGATGAGGACAACCCTATCCTCCGCGCGGGCCGCCGCCTTGATCTCATAGGCAGCGAGCACGCCTCCGAGGCCCGCGCCGAGCACCGCGATAACCGCCATGGACTTTCCTCCTGACGCCCCAGCGAGCGTCCTTGCTTATATATTAGCATAGTCGTATATATGCATGTAACAGTCAATCAGGGCTGGGATCACGGTCGCGCGCGCATTGCTAGCCCGCCTTGATCTGTCGCAAGGACCGCGGAGCCGATGCAGCGCCAAAATATGTCTGTGGAAGGCGGAAATCGATGAGCCGGGCAGCAGTTTTGCTCCTCGCGGCAGCCTTGGCGCTGACCGCCTGCGGACGCGCCGAGGCCCCCGCCCCTCGTGCGGTCCAGCCGGCGCCACGGCGGCTCGTTGTCGAAGAACGCCCTGCGCCAGACTACAAGACCGTGTCCGCCGTTCTGACCAATCGCGACGTTGGCGATGCGCGAGCGCGGATCGGGGGCACGCTCTTCCGTCTCCTTGTCCAAGAGGGCGATGCGGTGCGGCGCGGCCAGCTCTTGGCCGTAATCAGTGACCAGCGTCTAGCGCTTGAAGCACAAGCCGGCGGCGCCAGTGTGGCCGCCGCCGAAGCCGACGCTGAACGCACGCGCGCAGACCTTGGTCGATATCAAGCCCTGTTCGACCGTGGCTTTGTCGCGCAAGCACGGCTTGACCAGGTACAGGCGGACGCGCGCGCGGCTGCAGCGCGGCTGCAGGCGGCCCGCGCTCAGCACGGGGCGCTCTCAGAAGCCAATGCGCAAGGCCGAGTGCTGGCCCCTGCGAACGGGCGCGTCACGCGCGCGCCCATTCCTCAAGGCGCAGTTGTGATGCCGGGCGACATTGTTGTGGCGATCGCAACGGGCGCACCAGTTCTGCGCCTCGAACTCCCGGAGGCCGATGCGCGTGCGCTGACTCAAGGCCAGGATATCCGCCTGCTGGGCGCCGAAGACGGCGGCGCACAGGCCGCGCCCGTTCTCGTGCGTGTCCGCCAGATTTATCCGGCCGTCGACAATGGCCGCGTCACCGCAGATCTCGACGCGCAAACCCTACCCGCCAACTTCATCGGCGCCCGCGTGCGCGTCCTCATTCCAGTTGGCGAGCGCCGCGCCATCGTCATTCCTGCCCCCTACATCGTCACCCGATTTGGTGTCGATAGTGTCCGCCTCGAGCGCACCGGCGGCGTTATCATCGAGGCGCCAGTTCAGCGCGGCGGCGCGGTTCCCACCGATCAGATGCCTGACGGTATCGAAATTCTATCTGGCCTGAACCAGGGTGATACAATCCTGCCCGCTCTGGCGCCCGCCACATGAAGCTCGGTCTTTCAGGCGGACTGACCAAGGCGTCGATCCGTTCGCCGCTGACGCCGCTCTTCCTGCTGACCGCACTGGCGCTCGGACTGCTCGCGGTGTTCACGATCCCGCGCGAGGAAGAGCCGCAAATCAGCGTGCCGCTCGTCGATATCAGCGTCCAAGCCGCCGGCCTACGGGCGCCCGACGCCGTCCAGCTCATCACCCAGCCGCTCGAAACCATCGTGCGCGGCGTCGAAGGCGTTGAGCACGTCTATAGCCAGACCGAAGACGACCGGGTGCTCGTAACCGCGCGCTTCGTCGTCGGCACCAACCCCGACGCCGCCATCGTGCGCATCCAGCAGGAAATTCGCGCGAACTATGATCGCATTCCGGTCGGAATTCCCGAACCGCATATCGTCGCACGCGGCATCGCCGACGTGCCGATCATGGTCATCACGCTGTCGCCCAACGCAAGCGCTGCGGACCGCTGGAATGATTCCGCGCTCTACCAGATCGCCGAAGAGCTTCGGACCCAATTGATCAGCGTGCCCGACGTGGGGTTGACCTTCATCGTCGGCGGCCGTCCGCAGGAAATCCGCGTCGCGCCCGATCCCGGCCGCATGTCGCTGTATGGCGTCACCTTGAGTTCGGTGCTCGATGCCGTGCGCAACGCCAACCGCGCCTTCCCCGGCGGAGATCTTCGCGGCCGCGAGGGCTCTGTTTCGACAGTTGTGGGCCAAACGCTCGACCAGCCCGCACAAATTGGATTGCTGACGCTGCGGGCGGCGGACGGACGCACAGTCTATCTCCGCGACGTCGCCGACGTGACTTTGGCGCCGCGCGAAGATCAGGCACGCATGTGGCGCTTTACGCATGAGACAAAGCAGCAGCGTATGGCGCCAGCCGTCAGTCTCGCCATCGCCAAACGCGATGGTTCGAACGCCGTCGTTGTTTCACAGGCAGTGGAGCGTCGCCTCCACCTCTTGCGGGGCCGCCTCATTCCGCAAGGCGTCGAGGCGACGATCACCCGAAACTACGGCGAAACCGCCAACGAAAAGGCCAACGAACTCCTGCTCCATTTGGGCATTGCGACGGTTTCAATCGTGCTGCTGATCTGGTTCGCGGTGGGGCGTCGGGAAGCGATGGTCACCGCCATCGTCATTCCAACGACTATTTTGCTGACGCTCTTTGCCTCCAACCTGATGGGCTACACCATCAATCGCGTCAGCCTGTTCGCACTGATCTTCTCGATCGGGATTCTGGTCGACGACGCCATTGTCATCATCGAAAACATCTCGCGCCACTGGGCGATGGGCGACGAGCGATCGCAGATGGACGCGGCTATCGACGCCGTCGCGGAAGTCGGCAATCCCACCATCGTAGCGACCTTGACCGTGGTTGCCGCACTGCTGCCGATGATGTTTGTCTCCGGATTGATGGGGCCTTACATGGCGCCCATACCAGCCAACGCATCTGCGGCCATGCTGTTTTCCTTCTTCGTCGCTGTTGTGCTGGCGCCTTGGCTGATGCTGAAGCTCGCGCGAAAGCGGGCGACGGGGACAATCGGCTCGGAGCCGCATGGCGACGCGCATGCCGAGGGTCGCTTCGGCGCCACCTACCGCCGCATTGCGCGCCCCATCATTCGCTCGCGCAAGACTGCCAAGCGCTTCCTGTACGTGGTCGGGATCGCAACCTTCTTGGCGTGCGCGCTGTTTGCGACGCGAACCGTGCGCGTGAAACTTCTGCCGTTCGACAACAAGTCGGAGCTTCAGGTCGTCATCGACCTGCCGGAAGGGGCAAGCCTTGAAGCCACCGAACGCGTCCTGATCGATGCGGCTGGCATTATAGGACGCACGCCGGAAGTGCGCTCGGTCGATGCCTATGCCGGGACGTCCGCACCATTCAACTTCAACGGTCTTGTGCGCCATTACTATCTGCGCCAACGCCCCGAACTTGGCGACCTGCAAGTGACGCTCGCGCCCGGCGGCGATCGCCGCCGCGCCAGTCACGCGATCGCGCTCGATCTACGCCGACAATTGCAGCGCCTCGCCGTGCCGCCCGGAACGGTCGTGCGCGTGGT
>JAWXBS010000158.1:0-20501 GCA_034440275.1 Alphaproteobacteria bacterium | reverse complement strand
TCGGCCGGATCGACGCGCTGGTGAACATCGCCGGCGGTTTCCGGTGGGAAACGCTCGCGGACGGCAAGCCCGAGACGTGGGACTTCCTGTTCAAGGTGAACCTGATGACCGCCGTCAGCGCCAGCAGGGGCGCGCTGCCGCACCTCGCGGCGAACGGGGCGGGGGCCATCGTCAACGTCGGCGCGGGGGCGGCTCTTAAAGCCGGGGCCGGCATGGGCGCTTATGCGGCCTCGAAGTCGGGCGTTCACCGCCTCACCGAGGCGCTAGCCGAAGAGTGGAAGGGCAAGGTCACAGTCAACGCCGTGCTGCCCTCGACCATCGACACCGCCGCCAACCGCAAGGACATGCCGGACGCCGACTTCTCGAAGTGGGTGACGCCGGCCGAACTCGCTTCGGTCATCCTCTTTCTCGCGTCCGACAAGGCGCGTGCGGTGACGGGCGCGCTGATCCCGGTGAACGGGCGCGTCTAGTCGCGCAACATGGTTTCCGGGTCTTCATGACGGCGGTTGGGGCCGACGTCTGATCGGCGCATGGTCTCTGCGAGAAGCGGCGATGACCCATGTTCAAGCAGACCTTCCTGAAGCTCGTGCGCGGCGAGCCGCCCACAGCGCCGTTCGAACCGCTCACGCCCGTCGAACGGCGCATGGAGGAGCGCGAGTCCGTCTTCCGCGAAGCGGTGCTGACGATCGAGGGCTACTACGCGATCCGCGCGATCATCACCGACATCAGCCCCGGCGGCGCGCGCATCGAATTCGCCACGCGCATCGACCTGCCGTCGCGCATCGTGATCGTCGAGCCGCTGTCAGGGCTGAAGCGCTGGGCGCGCGTGGCGTGGCAGCACGACGGCGCGGCGGGATTGGTGTTTCAGGAGGAGGCGTAGGAGGGCGGCAGAAGCCAGCGTTCAGCCTGCGCCGCGTGTGATGTTCGCAGCCTGAAATGGGTCGCGGTTGGCGTAGCGAAATTCGTGTAGACGGTTGCCGAGACGGCGTCGATCCTACGCGACGCTGGGCGATTGCGGTTGACGGCAACCACGCCGCACGAAACGATCCACCTAATATTCCGCTGAGCTAGCGACGGGTTGGCAGCATGGCCCCGGATCGGGGCGACTTCACCTTTGGAAAGCTAGTTGTGCTCGCCGCCGGGGTCGCGCTGGGCGCGCTTTCCACGAGTTATGTGAACGACATCGAGCGGCGGCGCGACGCGACGCTCGCGCTCTACGACGAATGGTCGTCACCCGAAATGTACAAGCAGAGGGCTATCGCCGGGCGTGCGGAAATGAACGCGCTCCAGG
The DNA here is from genome assembly GCA_034440275.1 of Alphaproteobacteria bacterium. Classification (GTDB taxonomy): domain Bacteria; phylum Pseudomonadota; class Alphaproteobacteria; order Caulobacterales; family Aquidulcibacteraceae; genus VFBF01. The sequence continues at coordinate 19,210 of JAWXBS010000158.1, read as the reverse complement.
CCATCGGTAGGCGTGAGACGCCGCCTAGGGCGCAGACGCCTGCGCCGAACCAAGCAGAGACGCCGGATCAGTCGATAGCTCTCGATGCGCAGAATTTGGCGGCCACGAAGGACGAGGAGAGGCAGGCCCTCATTCGGGTGGCGCTGTTTTTTGAACGCGTCAGCATCCTCTATCAGAACAACCGCATCGAGCGGCAGCTGATGCGGGACCTGTTCTGGAACTCGGCGCCGTTCTGGGTTGAGCGGATAGCTGCGAAGGAAAGCTGCGCCCATCCCACGATCGAGGAGATGTTGGCGCGCGCGACGCCCAGCGCCGAGGCGAAGGTCAGCGCGAGCGATCCCTTCGACGGATTCTGCGCGCTCAAACAGGCAACCGATGAAGCGCAAGACACCACCGGGCTTTCCGCGATCCGTTCACGCGCCATTCTCGGCGCAGCAATCGTTGTGTCCGACTATGGGGGCGGGGTGCCTTCGCCAATCCTGCAACCGGTAGGATTTGATCGCGCATTTTGGCGAAAAGTCGCCGTGCTCGATGCGACCGGACTTCCGCTGGAGAGCCGTAAACTAGATCCCGGATCTTTCGTCGCCACGGTGCCCTTGCCGGATGACGATCGCAACAAAGTGCACTGATCACGGACTATCGCTCACGAGCGGCGGCCAACGCCTTCAGCCGTTCAGTCTGTGCCGGCGTCAGAATATCTCCCGCCGCCGCGACCGCTCCGATTTCACCGCGCAGCCATTCGATCGGATCGCGGCCTTCCACCCAGCCGAGATTGGGGCGGTGGATCTGGTAGCCGATGAGTTGTTGCAGACGTTCGGGAAAAGTGCGCGCGATGTCGGGCGGAATGGACACGAGCAGCTTCTCCGCCGGCGCGAGCCAGCCGACGCTGTAGCTCATCACCACGCCGCGCCGCAGCGCGTTCGTGGTGTTGGCGCCGCCGCCGTGCAGAGCGCTTCCCAGCCACAGAATGACCGCGCCCTTCGGCGCCTCCGCCGCGACGAGATCTTCATTGCAGGCGGGCCGTTTGCGGTCCCAGCGATGACTGCCCGGTGCGATGCGCGTGGCGCCGTTGGCGGCGGTGAAGGGATCGAGCGTCCACAGCGCATTGATCATCAGCTCCGCGCCGGCATGCGCGAAGGGGAAGAAGTCGTCGTCGCGATGGAGATGCTGGGCGGGTTCGCCCGGGCCGATGCCGATGGCCTGCGTGAGATTGAGCTGGATACGGTCACACGCGCGCGTGCCGGCGCCGAGCATCGCTTCCGCTACCGGCAGCACCACATCGTCGAGCGCCAGCATCGCCGTGCGCGGCGCCTTCGCGAAGAGCGCGCTGAAGCGGCGCGTGCGCGTGCCGAAGAAGGGGCCTTCCCCGCAGGGCGCGGCGTCGAACCAGGGCGCGAGATCGTGATCGAGCGCCTCTCTCTGCGCCGCCGTCAGCGCGTCATTGATGATGCACGCCCCCGCAGACTCCAGCGCCGCGCACACGGCCTCCACGCCATCTGCGCGCGCAAGATGCGGCAGCTCGCTCACGCCGCCTCGGCGCCGCGCGACACGAGCACCGATCCCGAAACGCCGGCACGCACGCGCAAGGCTGCAAGATGCGCTGCGCGGACCGGGTTCATCACCGCGATCGCCTCGCCCTCGCCATAGCTGCGCGGCGGCCCGAGCGGCGCGCAGTCCCAGCCATAGCTGCGGGCGCGCCGCGCCAGACCGCGCTCCATCAGCGCCGTGTAGCCGGTGACGCCGTGCGCCAGCGCGAACTCGAGAATGCCGAGATGCAGCGTGAGGCGCGCCGCCTCGTTGATCGCCGCCGGCCAGTCGGGATCGCCGGGACAGTGGCGCGACCATTCGAAGAGGTGGGGGCCGGCAGGGACGGGGCCGTCGACGAAGTCGGCGAAGAGGTCGCCCATCATGTGCGGGCCTGTGGTGGGCAGGAGGCGGGCCGACGCGCGGCACGCCCCGCTTTCGTCCAGAACCAGGATATAGTGGGCGCGCGCATCGTCGTAGGCGTCGATCTCGCGGCCATCGGCCCGGTCGAGCGCCCGCCAGCCCAGCAGGTCCACGAAGATGCGTCGGCGATGCCGGTGCATCTCCTCCAGTTCCCGGGTGCAATGAGCGACATTGGAAATGGTGGCGAAGTGCGCAAGCACGGCGGGGCCTCCCATTCCCTTTTATGGGGAATAGATCTTAAACACAATCATAGATTGCAGCGCTTGCTATTTCCTGGCGGGCGCGGAAGGAAACGGCCCCCATGCTCACCGTGAAGGCCAAATACGCGCTTCGTGCGATGCTCGACCTCGCCCAGCAGGAGCCGGGGCGGCCGGTGTTCATCGCCGACATCGCCACCCGCCAGGACATCCCGCGACGCTTCCTCGAGAACATCCTCGTCGAGTTGAAGCGCAGCGGGCTCGTGGTCAGCCATCGCGGCAAGCACGGCGGCTATGCGTTGGCGCGCAAGCCTGCCGACATCTCCTTCGCCGAAGTGATCCGCATCTCCGACGGTCCGCTCGCGCTCGCGCCCTGCGCCAGCCGCACGGCCTACGAGCGCTGCGACGATTGCCCCGACGAGGCGACCTGCGCGCTGCGCCACGTCCTCATCGAGGTGCGCGACTCCACCGCTGGAATTCTTGAACGGACCACGCTGGCAAGCGCCGTGAAATTGCCGTTAGACGGGCTTACGGAACGGACAAGCGCCTCGCCGTTGTGAGGCTCCATCTTCCATGATGACTAGCGATGCGACGGCGCATCGACGCCACGGAGGCGATTCCTTGCCCGGACCCGAAGCCCATCGATCAGGTTGCGCCTGAGCATGGCTGGCGTGGCTGCGTCCCCAAAGCGATGGCGTTTTCGCGAGCCAAGCGCGCTCGGCGGCTTCTGGCCGTCATTCGGCTTTGTCGCCCTCTATCTCGGTTTCATCGTTCTCATTCCGCTCGCCGCGCTCGCGTTGCGGCCATGGGAAATCGGCATCGACGGCGTGTGGCGCGCGGTCTCGTCGGAACGCACGGTGGCCGCGCTGAAACTGAGTTTCGGCGCCGCTGCGATCGCGGCGTCCGTGAACGCGGTGTTCGGCACGATCGTCGCGTGGGCGCTGGTGCGTTATGAATTTCCCGGCAGGCGGGTAATCGATGCGCTCGTCGATCTGCCGTTCGCCTTGCCGACGGCGGTGGCCGGCATCGCGCTGGCGGCGATCTACGCGCCGAATGGCTTCATCGGCGCAGCGTTCGCAGAGCATCAGATCCGCATCGCCTACACGCCCATCGGCATCATGATCGCGCTGGTGTTCATCGGCTTTCCGTTTGTCGTGCGCGCGGTGCAGCCCGTGCTCGCCGATCTCGAACGCGACGTGGAAGAAGCAGCCGCCACGCTCGGCGCCTCGCGCTGGCGCACGATTTCGCAGGTGATCTGGCCGTCCATCGCGCCGGCCATGTTGACCGGCTTCTCGCTCGCCTTCGCGCGCGCGGTGGGTGAATATGGATCGGTGATCTTCATCGCCGGCAATCTCCCAATGGTATCGGAGATTGCGCCGCTGCTTATCATCATCAAGCTTGAGGAGTTCGACTACGCCGGCGCCGCCGCCATCGGTCTCGCCATGCTGGTGATCTCCTTCGTGCTCCTTTTCGTCCTCAACGGCCTGCACGCTTTCATGACGCGACGAGGCGGCGCATGATCAATCGCATTCCCGCCGCGCCGACGCGCGATCCGCCCTGGTTCAAGTGGACGCTGATCGCCGTGGCACTCGCTTACGTCCTGATCGTCCTCGTGCTGCCGCTGCTCGCCGTATTCGTCGAAGCGTTGCGCAAGGGCGAGGCCGCCTACTTCGCATCGTTCAAGGAACCCGCTGCACTTGCGGCAATCCAGTTGACGCTGCTCGTCACCGCCATCGCCGTGCCGCTCAACACGGTGTTCGGTCTCGCTGCGGCCTGGGCGATCACCAAGTTCGAATTCGTCGGCAAGAGCTTCCTGACGACGCTGATCGACCTGCCGCTGTCCGTGTCGCCGGTGATCTCGGGCCTCGTCTACGTGCTGCTCTACAGCGCCCACGGCTGGTTCGGGCCGTTCTTTCTCGACCGCGGCATCGAGATCATCTTCGCGGTGCCGGGCATCGTGATGGCCACGACGCTCGTGACGTTTCCTTACGTAGCGCGCGAACTCATCCCCTTGATGCAGCAGCAGGGCACGGATGAAGAAGCCGCCGCCGCCACGCTCGGGGCCGGGCCGTGGCGCACCTTTTTTCTGGTGACGTTGCCGAACGTGAAGTGGGCGCTGACCTTCGGCGTCCTGCTCTGCACCGCCCGCGCGATGGGGGAGTTCGGCGCCGTGTCGGTGGTGTCGGGGCACATTCGCGGCCTCACCTCGACCATGCCGCTGCATGTCGAGATTCTCTACAATGAGTACAATTTCGTCGCCGCCTTCGCGATTGCTTCGCTGCTGGCGCTGTTTGCGCTGGTAACGCTCGGCGTGAGGGCCATCCTCGAACAGCGCTTCGAAGCCGAACTCGCTGCGGCCAACAGGACCTGACGCCATGCCGCTCGAGATCGAAAATATCCGCAAGAGCTTCGGGAAGTTTCCCGCGCTGAACAGCGTGTCGTTGCGCGCAGAGGACAGTGAGTTCATCGCGCTGCTTGGTCCGTCGGGTTCCGGCAAGACGACGCTACTGCGCTGCATCGCGGGCCTCGAAGTGCCGGACTCCGGCACCATCCGCTTCCAGGGAGAGAACCTGCTCGCGCAGAAGGTGCGTGACCGCAGGATCGGCCTCGTCTTCCAGCACTACGCGCTCTTCCGCCACATGACGGCCGCGCAGAACGTCGCCTTCGGCCTGAAGGCCAAGCGCGGCAAGGACAAACCCGACAGTGCGACGATCAAGGCGCGCGTGGAGGAACTGCTCGCGCTCGTGCAACTCGACGGGCTCGGCGGGCGCTATCCCTCGCAGCTCTCCGGCGGTCAGCGGCAGCGCGTGGCGCTGGCGCGTGCGCTCGCCATCGAACCGCGCATCCTGCTGCTCGACGAGCCGTTCGGCGCGCTCGACGCCAAGGTGCGCCGCGAATTGCGCCGCTGGCTGCGCCAGATCCACGAGCGCACGGGGCTGACGACGATCTTCGTCACGCACGATCAGGAAGAGGCGCTGGAACTCGCCGACCGCGTGGCGCTGCTGAAGGATGGCGCGCTGGAGCAGGTCGGCACGCCCGAAGAACTGTATCACCACCCCGCGACGCCATTCGTGTTCGAGTTTCTCGGCGATGTGGTGAAGCTGCCCTGCGAGATCGTCGATGGCGCGGCAGTGCTCGGCGGCGTCCGTGCGACATTGCTGGGCGGTTCGCGCAAGACGTCAGGCAAGGGTATCGCGCATGTGCGTCCCGACGCGTTCGACGTGGCGCCCGGCGAAGGCGAGGGGCTTGAAGCGACGTTGCGCGATGTGGTGTCAGCGGGCGCCAGCGCGCGACTTGATTGTCTGCTCGACACCGGCGATGCGCTCGAAATCCGCGTGCCGCACGATCTCGCGCAGAACCTCAGGCCCGGCGAGCGCGTGACGCTGCGCCCGCGCGAAGCACGGGTATGGTAGAAAATCGGTGCGCGGGAAATGATTTTGTGTTACGTCATGAGCCTTGCCCAAGCCCGTAGCGCAGCCCTGATATCGCAACAATAAAGGCCTGACGGACTGCGCCAATCTGGATGGCAGAGTCTGGCAGGTTTTTGTCCGTTTCTGGCATAGTCTGGCATGGTCTGGCGCAGTTGCGGATCGCGCCGTTCAGATCTCGTAGCTCTCTTCCGCCAGCGGTCCGCGCGGCAGGGGAGCGTGCGCTTCGCGGATCATGCCGGCCGCCGCCGTCTGGTGCGTCACGGGATCAATGAGCACGAAGGCGCCGGTGGCCGGGGCGTCGTCGAAACGGTCGGCGATCAGCGCATCGAGCGCCTTCACCCGCACAGAGGCGATGTCGTTGAGCTTCAGCTCCGTCGCGTCTGAAACCGCGGCAAGTTCGGTGACCTCGCGCACAAAATGGATCAGATCGATCACCGCGTGTGTGGTGCGCGTACCCTGCCGCAGCAGGTAGCGCCGCCCGCGCTGCCAGGCTTGCGTGTCGAGCCAGCAGAGATCGGCGGTCACGCTCTTGGCTGTCTGCACGTCGTTCGACGCGAGCGCATCGCCGCGCGCCAGATCGAGATCGCGATCGAGAACGAGCGTCACGGACTGCCCGGTGACCGCTTCGTCGATCGCCCCGTCGAAGGTGCGGATTTCGCGGATCACGGCCGGCAGAAGGGAAGGCGCAGCGGTGACCGTGTCGCCGACTTTCACCGACCCGCTCTCAACCCGTCCCGCGTAGCCGCGCCGCGCGTCGGGATCGCTTTCGCCCCAGCGCGCGACGCGCTGGATCGGGAAGCGGAAAGCGGCGTTAAGCTTGAGAACGCGCGGCGGCGTTGACTCCAGAATGTCGAGCAGCGGCGGCCCCTGATACCAGTCGCCGCCGCCGCGCCGCGCGACATTGTCGCCGGACTTGGCCGAGATCGGCACATAGGCGAGCGGCTGCAGATCCAGCGTGCGCGCAATGCGCTCGAAGCCTTTGCGGATTTCCTCGAAAGCGGCCTCAGACCAGTCGAGCAGATCCATCTTGTTCACCGCCACGATCACATCGAGGCCCATGAGCTTGGCGATCGCCGCGTGCCGCCGCGTCTGGCTTTTCAGGCCCTTGCCGATGATGCGGCTGGCGTCGATCAGGATAATCGCCACCTCCGCCGTCGAGGCGGCGGTCACCATGTTGCGCGTATATTGCTCGTGGCCCGGCGCATCGGCGATGACGAAGGCGCGCTTGGGCGTGGAGAAATAGCGGTAGGCGACGTCGATGGTGATGCCTTGCTCACGCTCGGACTCAAGACCGTCCGTGACCAGGGCAAGGTCGATCTCGCCTTCCTCGGCGCGCGCATGTTTGGCCTTCGAGATCGCGGCGATCTGATCGCGCATCAGGCCCTTGGAATCGTAGAGCAGGCGGCCGATCAGCGTCGACTTGCCGTCGTCGACGCTGCCGGCGGTCATGAAACGCAGGACGTCGCGGCTCTCGGCGGGGGAACCGTCGAACATCAGAAATAGCCTTCCTTCTTGCGCCGCTCCATGGACGCTTCCGAGGCTTGGTCGTCCATGCGCGTCGCGCCGCGCTCGGAGAGGTCGGCGAATTCGGTTTCGGCGATGATTTCCAGCGGATTGCGCGCCACGCTCGCGACCGGCGCCGTGCAGGTGATGTCGCCCACGGTGCGGAAGCGCACGCTAACGCGCTCCACCACATCGCCTTCGCCGGCGGGCGTGAGATCGGTCACGGGCATCAGCAGGTCGCCGCGCCGCACGATATCTCGATCATGGGCGTAATAAAGCGGCGGCAGGCTCATGCGCTCGCGGTGGATATAGGTCCAGATGTCGCGCTCGGTCCAGTTGGAGAGCGGGAAGACCCGCATGTTCTCACCCGGATGGATGCGCGTGTTGTAAAGGCTCCAGAGCTCGGGACGCTGGGCTTTCGGATTCCACTGACCGAACTCGTCGCGGTGCGAGAAGATGCGCTCCTTGGCGCGGGCCTTTTCCTCATCACGACGGGCGCCGCCGATGAGCGCGTCGAACTGGTGCTCGGCGATGGCTTCGAGCAGCGTCACGGCCTGCGCGCTGTTACGGCTGTCGGTTTCCTTGCGCAGACGCACCGTGCCGCGGGCGATGGAATCCTCGACCTTGCCGACGACAAGGCGTTCGCCGAGTTCGGCCACGCGCTGGTCGCGGAAGGTGATGACCTCCGGAAAATTGTGGCCCGTGTCCACGTGCAGCAGCGGAAACGGCAGCGGCTCCGGGCGAAACGCCTTCTCCGCAAGTCGCAGCAGCACCGCGCTGTCCTTGCCGCCGGAGAAGAGCAGCGCCGGGCGATCGAACGCGGCAGCCACTTCCCGCAGGATGTGGATCGCTTCGCCTTCAAGGCGGTCGAGATGCGAAAGAACGGGCGTCGCGACGCGGGTGGAGGTCATGCGATGGTTTCCGCGTGCGGTTCGGGAAGCGCCGTGACGTGCAGGCCGCATTCCTTGCTGTCGGAGTTTTCCCACCACCAGCGACCCGCGCGCGGGTCTTCGCCGGGGCGGATGGCGCGAGTGCAGGGATCGCAACCGATGGAGATATAGCCGCGCGCATGCAGCGGATTGATGGGGACGTCGAATGCGCGCGCGTAAGCGAGCACATCGTCCCACGACCAGTCCGCAAGCGGGTTGAACTTCTCGATGCCGCGGGCCTCGTCGTGCTCACGGGTAGCGAGTTCGGTGCGCGTCGCGGCCTGGTCGCGGCGCTGGCCGGTGATCCAGCCGCGCTTCCCCCTCAGCGCGCGTTCGAGCGGCTCGACCTTGCGGATGTGGCAGCACGATTTGCGGAGATCGAGGCTATCGTAGAAGGCGTTCGCGCCGTTCTCGCGGACATACGCCGCGACGGCGCTCTCGGTCGGGTGGAACACTTCGATCTCGACGCCGAGATTTTCGCGCGCCGCCGGGATCAGGGCGACGGTCTCCTCGTGGAGACGCCCTGTATCGATCGCGAACACCGGGATGGGCAGGGCGGCTTTGGCGATGAGCGCGGTCAGCACCATGTCCTCGGCCGAAAGGCTCGACGCGAGCGCCACGTCGCCGAGCGCTGCGGCGTCGGCGAGGACGGCTTCGGTCCGGGCGACCTTCTCGGCGAGGGCGGGAGGAATGGGGGCGATCATGGGTCGCCCAGAGGTAGTCGGCCCGGCTCCGGCGACGCAGAGGGGGGGCCTTATCCGTCCATGAAGCCGCCCTTTCCTGAAATGCATGGCTTCTTGCCGCGCCCGCCCGGCGCACGCCATAAGACGCCCTTCAACCCCACAGGCCCGATTACATGACCCGCGACTCCGCGCTCTTCGACGACGTTCCCGCCGCCCCGGCCTTCCCGGTGCTGGAGCAGGGCATTCTCGACTACTGGCGCGCCGCCGACATCCAGAAGAAGGCCATGGCCCGTTCGAAGCCGGGCAAGAAGCCGTTCGTCTTCTTCGAGGGGCCGCCGACCGCGAACGGCCGTCCCGGCATCCACCACGTGTCCGCGCGGACGGTTAAGGACGTCTATTGCCGCTTCAAGACGATGCAGGGCCACCAGGTCGATCGCCGCGCGGGCTGGGACACCCACGGTCTGCCCGTCGAACTCGAGGTCGAGAAGCAGATCGGGTCCAAGGGCAAGCAGGACATCGAGGCGTACGGCGTCGCCGCCTTCAACGAGAAGTGCCGCGAGAGCGTCTTCACCTACATCAAGGACTGGGTGAGCCTGACCGAACGCATCGGCTTCTGGGTCGATTTCGACCGCGCCTACGTCACCTACCACAACAGCTACATAGAGAGTGAGTGGTGGATCCTGAAGAACCTTTGGGACCGGGGGCTTTTCTACAAGGACTACAAGACCACGATGCACTGCCCGCGGTGCAACACGTCTCTCGCGGACCACGAAGTGTCCCTCGGCATGAAGGAGGACGTGGACGATCCCTCCACATGGGTGAAGTTCATCGCCGACAGCGCGGAGCTGAAGAAGCGCGGCGTGATCGCTGCCGGCGAAGCGCGCGAGGTCAACCTTCTTGCGTGGACGACGACGCCGTGGACCCTCGGCGCCAACGTCGCCATCTGCGTCGCGCCGGAAACGCAATACGCGCTTGTGGAGGCGCCTCCGTTCTGGGGCGCACCGGCGGACGCAGCGAAGGAGCTTTATGTCGTCGCCAGCGTGCTCGCGCCGACGATCTTCGCGGAAGGCACGTTCAACATCGTTTCGGAGTTTTCCGAGGAGCGTCTCGCAGGCGTCGGCTACGCGCCGGTGCTGCTCGGGCAGGAGCCGGCGGAGGTCGGGAGCGCGCTGCGCACGGTGCTGATCGACAACCACGTGGACATCACGGCGGGTTCCGGCGTCCTGCACACCGCCACCGCCTACGGCGATCTTGAAATGGGCGAGACGCATGGGCTGCCCGTACTGTTCTCGGCGGGCCGCGACGGGCTCATGCTGCCGGAGGTGAAACCGCTCGACGCGGGCGATGGGGCTGGGCCTTACGCGGGCGTCTTCTTCAAGGACGCCGACAAGCAGATCGTGCGCGACCTGAAGCAGCGCGGCCGCATCTTCCGGTCCGACCGCATCAAGCACGCCTATCCGCACTGCTGGCGTGATGACACGCCGCTGCTGTTTCTCGCCAAGACGAGCTGGTATCTGCGCACCACCGCAGTGAAGGATCGGCTCATCGCCAACAACCAGGCGATCAACTGGCAGCCGGAGCACGTGCGCGACGGGCGCTTCGGGCGGTGGCTCGAAAACAATATCGACTGGTCCATCAGCCGCGAGCGCTTCTGGGGCTGCCCTCTGCCCGTCTGGCAGAGCGAGGATGGCGAGACCTTCGAGTGCGTCGGCTCCGTGGAGCAGTTGTCGAAACTCGTGGGCCGCGATCTCAAGGATCTCGACCTGCACCGGCCCTATGTCGATGAAATCACGTTCGAGAAGGACGGCAAGACGTTCCGGCGTGTCAGCGACACCGTCGACGTGTGGTTCGACTCCGGCGCCATGCCATATGCGCAGTGGCATTATCCCTTCGAGAATGTCGAAGCGTTCGAGAAGCAGTTCCCGGCAGACTATATCTCCGAGGCGATGGACCAGACGCGGGGCTGGTTCTACTCGCTGCACGCGATCGCGGCGCTGCTCACCTACGCGGGCGATGCAAAGACGCCCGCAGGGCCGCTGGCGAAGCTCGCGCCGAATTCGCCCGCCTTCAAGAATGTCGTCGTGATGGGCTTCATCAACGACGAGCACGACAAGAAGATGTCGAAGTCGCGGGGGAACACGGTCGATCCGTGGTCCGTCCTCAACAAGGAGGGTTGCGATCCGCTGCGCTGGTACATCCTGAACGCTGCAGCCCCGGGGAAGAATCTCGCCTTCAAGCGTGACGATATCGCCAAGCAGCAGATGCCGGTGTTTCTCACGCTGTGGAACGTCTATTCCTTCTTCGTTTCCTACGCGAACCTCTCGAAGCCGGACCTCTCGCACAAGCTCAATCTGGCGGACCGTCCGGAGATCGACCGCTGGCTGGAAGCCAAGCGCAACAGGCTCATCGTCGATGTCACTGCGGCGCTCGAAGACTACGACGCAGCGGAGGCGACGCGACTCATCGCCGAATTCGTCGATATCGATCTCTCCAACTGGTATGTGCGCCGCAACCGTCGCCGGTTCTGGGGACGCGTGGATGAAGGCGACGCCGAGAGTGCGTTCATCGCCCTGTACGAGACGCTGCTCACCACCGTGAAGCTCATGGCGCCGATGGCGCCGTTCTTCGCCGAAGCGCTCTATCGCAATCTCGCGGCGCATCAGCCGGGCGGGGCGGCGGAATCCGTGCACCTCGACGACTGGCCGGAGGCCGATAGCGCCGCCATCGACGATTCGCTGATCTCGTCCATGTCGCTGGTGCTGTACACGGTCTATCTCGGACGCTCTGCGCGCGCGAAGGCGAACCTGAAGACTCGCCAGCCGCTCAGGGCCGCCTATGTGCGCGTGCCGAAGGCGTCGGACATCGCCGTCGTCGCGGCCAACGCGCAGCTCATCGCCGAGGAGCTGAACGTGCGCGAAGTGCGTGCGCTGCCGCCGGAGGAAGAGGCCGCCTTCGTCTCGTACTCGCTGCGACCCAATCTGGCGGCAGTCGGCAAACGGCTGAAGTCGAAACTCGGCGCCCTGAAGGGCGTGCTCGCCGATCCCGCGCAGGTGGCGAAGATCGTCGACGCTGTCATCGCCAAGCAGGCCGTGACGCTCGATCTCGGCGGCGAGCCCGAGACGCTCGAACCCGAGGACTTCCTGCTCGATGCCACCGACAAGGGCGGCTACGCCACTTCCGTGGAGAATGGGTTGCTGGTGGCGCTGGAGACCGCGCTCGATCCCGAGCTCATCGAAGAAGGGCGCCTGCGCGAAGCGCTGCGCCAGCTGCAGGATGCGCGCAAGAAGGCGCAGTTCGCGGTGTCGGACCGGATCGTTCTGGCGCTGTCGGGGAGCGGCGCGGAAGCGTTTGCGGCGAAGTACGCCGATACGCTGGCGCGCGAGCTGCTGGCCGAAACGGTGACAGTCGGCGAACTCGCGGACGCTGAACTCGTTGAGCCGCTCGATCTCGACGATCTCGAAATGACTGCGTCTATCAAACGGGTGTGATTGTCACGTCGTGCAAAGAAAAGGGGCGGCGATCCTGCGATCGCCGCCCCAGTCGGTTGCAGAGTGGATGCTTCAGAACTTGTAATTCAGCCCCACGAAGAAGCGCCGGCCGAAGACATCGAACTGGTCGACGTTGGTGGCCGCGCTCGGCGAGGCCACTGGCGCCAGTTCCGCCGCCGCCGACGGTTCGTTGTCGAACGCGTTGATGACGCCGGCGCGGAAGCGCATGTGTTCGTTGAAGCGGTACTGCATCGAGAAGTCCTGCTGCCAGAAGTCGCCGGTCTCGATGAGAGACGAGGAACGCTGGTCAGGATCGTCGAGCAGCACGCGGCTGTCGAAGATTTCCTGGCTCGACTGGTAGTCGCCCTCCCAGGTCAGCGAGAGACCGCCGATAGAGTAGGTCGTTTCGAGCAGCATGCGCACGCGCGGTTCGCCCACCGTCCCGTCGATGTCGGTCGCCAGCGCCGGGTTGAACACGTCGTTGAAGTCCTGACGACGGATCGAATAGGTGCCGCGGACGCCGAACTCGAGATCGCCACGCTGTTCCAGGTCGATCCCGTACCGCGCCGAGAAGTCCAGGCCCTTCGCCCGCTGACTGGCGTAATTGAACCCGCCTTGTGTGAAGTTGCGGATTTCGTAGGTCGTCGGATCGCGTTGCAGCAGTCCGCAGGCGGCAGCGTTGATCGCCACCTGATCCACGCAGAGGTTGAGCAGGTTCTGCGCGCCCACGGTGTTGATCACGTTGCCGATCGTGATGTCGTAGTAGTCGAGCACGATTTCTAGCCGCGGTATGAAACTTGGCGTGACGATGACGCTGAACGTCTGGCTGGTGCCTTCCTCCTCGCGAAGGCTTGGGTTGGGTCCGTTGACGCCTGGATTGGTCGTGTTCGGATTGGGATCGACATAGGTGTTGGGGATACCCAGCGCGAGGCAGTTTGCATTGCGGTTGGCGCGCGTCTGCGCGTTCGCCGTGGCGTCGATGACTGGGCGCGAGCAGTTGTCGTTGATGGCGACGAAAGTCTGCGCCGGACCGCGGAAGAGTTCGTTCAGCTGCGGCGCGCGGACAGAACGGCCGCGCGTGTAGCGGAACATGAAGTCGTCAATCGGGCGCCATGACCCCTGCACGCTCCAGGCTTCCGTCACGCCGATGTTGGAATAGTTCGACACGCGGTACGCGCCACTCATTTCCAGCGTCTTGAAGCCCGGCTGGTCCGTCAGTAGCGGCAGGCGTCCTTCAGCGAAGAACTCGGTGACATCGTACGACTTCTCCGGCGTCGGCGTGTAGATGTTGCCGAAGATCACGCGGTCTTCGCGCGAGGCCGGTCCGATGAAGCCGCTGAAGGTTTCCTTCCGCGTTTCAAAACCGACAGCCGCACCGATGGGCCCCGCGCCCCAGAAGTCCCAGAGATCTCCCGAGGCGAACGCGAGGAAATCCTCCTGCGTATTCTTGAATCCGCGATACTGCCCCGCCGTGACGTACTGGCGCACGGCGCCGGGGACGGTGTCGGTGCCGAACACGTTGAAGGGCACGCAATTGGCGATCGCGGGGTCGCTGGGGCTGTAGTTGCGGATGGTGGCCCGTCCGCGCTGGATGTCGGCGCCCATGGGAATGGGAATCCCTTGAGCGGCGCGTAGCTTCACCCGGCACACGATGGCGCCCGGCGTGCCGAGAATGCCTGCTGTGTCGATCACGGCATCGGCCGCGAACGCATAGCGCTCGGAGTCGATGAGATCCTCGGTATTGTTGTCCTCCGCCTCACTCCAGGTGTAGCCGGCCTCCCATTCAAAGTTCTTCACGAAGGCCAGTTCGTCGAACTGTCCGCGCAGACCCGCCACGAAACGTGTCGTCTCGCGCTCGTTGACCTGCTCGCGCGTGCCCAGACCGAGCGGCAGCGTCGAGTAGAGTGCGCGCGCATCCGCCACCGCCGCGCCGGGTGCGCTGGGATTGGTGGCCGTGGGAGGGAGCCAGTTCTGGCGAATGTTGTTCTGGATCAGCGTCCGGATCGCAGGATCCAGATAGGCGTTGTCCAGTCCGAGCGAGAAAGAGGTCACACTGTTGGTCGGACGGAAGCTCGCAACCTCTGTCGCGTTGAAGTTGCGAAGGCCGATGTTGAAGAAGATCGGTGAAGAGGACGATGTCGTTTCGTCCTTTACATACTTCGCTTCGCCGAAGGCGGTCAGCCAGGGGGTTACATCGAAATTGAAACCCGTCTGGAAGCGGTAGTTCTCTGCCGCCGGCAGACGGCTCACAGCGCCAAGTTCGACGAGCGGGCGACCGTCGGGGCTGTTGAGCACGAGGTTGCGGTTCGCGCCGGCCTGAGCGCGGCCCGTGCCGAAGTCGAGCGCCCGCCCGACGCCGCTGCCATTGAACGTGTAGGAAAAGCCGGGATCGTTGATGAAGCAGTTGGCGTTGAACGGGTCGGTCGCCGTCGGCGTGTTGCAGGCCGTGACGCCGAAGTCCGGGTCGTTCGTGGCGCTCGGGCGTAGCGTGTGGGCGAGCGTCAGCGTGCCGCCGCGCGCGCGGGCAATGCTGCGGTACCCGGAGCCGAGGATGACATCCGCGACGCCGTCGTTGGGTGATGCGCCGGGATCGAGGTCGTTCTGCAGGAGAACGCGATCTTCCTTGATCCAGTCGATGTCAAAGTTGGTGACTTCCTCGTTCTTCTCGTATTCGCCGCTCACATAGAAATTGAGCCGGTCGCCCAGGAGATTCTGCCCCCACAGACCGGAAAGGCGCCCATTGAGCTGTCCGTCCTGATTGATCTGCGCGAGGCCGGCATCGATCTCGAGCCCTTCGAAGTCTTTGCGCAGCAGGAAGTTGACAACGCCCGTCACCGCGTCCGCGCCATAGACGGCCGAAGCGCCGCCGGTGATGACTTCGACGTTTTCGATGAGCAGGCGCGGTATGGTGTCGATGTCGACGGCGGAACTGGCGAAGTACGCAGAGCCCACATGGCGACGACCGTCTACGAGGACGAGCGTGCGGTTGGGGCCGAGGTTGCGCAGGTCAAGGAGGCTCAGGCCGCCGGTGCCGAGACTGCCGCCTACGGTGTCTTCGGCGACGAAGGAGGTCTGCAAGGCGGGGATGTCTGCGAGGTAGTCGAGAACGTTGGCTTCCCCCGAGTTGAGCACGTCCTCGCGGCCGACCTGAATGAGAGGTGTGGGCGCGTTGGTGGCGTTTCGCCGGATGCGCGAACCGGTAACGATGACCACGTCTTCTTCAGTGGACTCCGCCGCCGGATCGGCGGACGCTTCGGTCTGCTGCGCCTGCGCGGCGCCGGCGCCTATCAATGTGGCGGCGGCCGCGCCGAACAGCAGTCCCAGGCGCCGCGAGAGCGCCTTGTTCTTGGTTTCCGATTGCATTTCTTCCCCCTTGGAAGACTGGAAGCGCCGACCGGGGCCGGCGCGGAAGACGGCACTTTTGCGGCGTTGCGGGGGCGTGAAACGCGCTGTTCGGCCAAGCGTCCGTTTACCAAGATGATGGCGCGGCGTTTGCGACGAGCCGTCGTGTGCTTGCGACGAAAGTCGCTCGTGGTGCCGGCGCGCGCGATATAGTGCGACAGGGAGATCGACGAAGTTGGACCTGACCGACGATTCCAGACGCTCCGAGGCGCGCCACACCACTTCCATGTGGCGTGCGGGGCTGATCCTCGTAGGTGTGTTCTGGGTCGGCTATCTGATGCACGCCACCGCCTGGACGGCGATGGATTCAGGTCAGATCGAATGGGAACTGCTCCAACGCCGTCTGGTGTCGGTGACGATCGGCGTGATCTGTTCGACGGCGGCCCACTTCATCGTCACGCGCGTGGACGGGACATTCCCGCGCCGGGTCTCGACGACGTTTGCCTGCACGGTCGTTTCGTGGCTCGTCTTCTGCGCAAGCAACACGACGATCTTCTACGTTCTCAGTTCGGTGAAGCCCGACGTAGCGCCAAGCGACGCGTTCCTGACCTACCTGCTTCAGTTCTCCTGGATTTTCGCCGCATGGATGGGGGCCTATGTCGCCCTGATGGCGGTCATTGATCTGCAGGCGGAGCGTGAGCGCGCCGTCATGGCTCAGGCGCAGGCGCAGGCGGCACAGCTCGCCATGTTGCGCTATCAGCTCAACCCCCACTTCCTCTTCAACACGCTCAATTCGATTTCATCGCTGGTGCTCGACAAGCGCAACGCCGAGGCCGAGCAGATGCTGCTGCGCCTTTCGGGCTTCCTGCGCCACACAATCGATTCCGACTCTATCCACAAATCCACCTTGGGCCGGGAGGCCAACATGCAGCGCGAATACCTCGGCATCGAGGCAGCGCGCTTCGGCGACAAGCTGCGCTGTCATTGCGACCTGCCCGAGGCGCTGCACGACTGCATGGTGCCGAGCATGCTGCTGCAGCCGCTGGTGGAAAACGCCATCAAATACGCCGTGGCCCCAGCCAACAAGACCGCACACATCTGGCTCGGCGGCAGCGCCGAGAACGGACGCCTCATCCTCTACGTGGAGGACGACGGCCCCGGTATCGATCCCAACCGCACCCGCAAGGAAGGCGTCGGCTGGAGCAATACACGTGACCGTCTCGCCACGCTTTACGGCGCGGCTGCGGAAATGCGCATCACGCGCGGAAGCCGGGGCGGGGGCGTCCTGGTTGAACTCGACATGCCCTTGGAGCGCGGATGATGCCGCCGATTTCCGTTCTCGTCGCCGACGACGAACCCCTGGCCCGCCGTCGCCTCCAGCTGGCGCTCGCGCAGATGAGCGATGTCCGCTTCGTCGGCTTCGCCCGCGATGGCGAGGAGGCTGTGGAGGCGATCCGCTCGAAGGCGCCGGACGTGCTCCTGCTCGACATCAAGATGCCGATCCTCGACGGGTTTGAGGTGGCCAATGCCATCGCTGCCGACGGTCCGGAAATTGTGTTCGTCACGGCCTATGATCATTTCGCAGTGAAGGCGTTCGAAGCGCACGCGGTGGACTATCTCCTGAAGCCCGTTGAGTTCGATCGCCTTGCGCTGGCGCTACAAAGGGCGCGTACGGCGCGGTCGGCGCGGTCGGCGCAATCGCGGGTGCAGGAACTGACGGAAGTCGTCGAGGTCCTGCGCTCGGAATCGCGGGCACCGCCGGAGAAACGGTTCGAGAAGGAGTTCTGGATCAAGGATCGCGGTCAGTGGCTGCGCGTGCCGGTCGACATCATCGACTGGATCGAGGCGGAACGGGACTATATGCGGCTTCACTGCGGCGCGCGCAGCCATCTGCTCCGCGCCACCATGGCGGGGCTGGAAAGCATGCTGGATCCCGTGGAATGGACGCGCATCCATCGCTCGGTCCTCGTGCGACGCGCGCGCGTTTCGGCTGTGCGTCGCACGCCGTCGGGCGGACTCACAGTGCGCATGGCGAGCGGCGCCGAAACGCCGGTGGGACGCGCATACATGCACGTGGTGCTGCGTGATTTGCACGGCCAGGGACGCCCGGCCGCCTCCTGATCATAAAAGTGGCGCGCGATGTTTTCGGGGCATCGCGCGCCAGCAAGGTTACGGATTGGACGTGGAAAACACGTCGAGGGCACTTTCACCCCCCTGATCCTTCCGTGCGCGCCCGGTTCGACGGAGTGTGGCCTGCGTACGACGGACGTCGGGCGTTTGCGTCAGGCGTCCACCGGTCGCGTTTCCGCCTGACGCTGGATCGGCAAGCTGAACGCCACGCGCAAGCCACCCTCGGCGCGCTGCTCGAAGTGCACGCTGGCGTCATCATCGTAGATGGTGGCCAGCCGCTCGCGGGTGTTGCGCAGTCCAATGGCGCCGCGCCGCTCCGGGGTTGCGCGCATGCCCGGACCGTCGTCTTCGACGAAGATTTGCAGGCGGCCACCCCGTTCGCTGGCGCCGATGCGGATGAGGCCGCCGTGAGACGACGGGCTGATCGCGTGCTTGATGCAGTTTTCCACGATAGGCTGCAGGATGAGCGATGGAACGAGACAATCGGCCAGCGCCGGCGGCACGTCGCACTCGACACGCAGCCGGTCGCCGAAACGGGCGGCTTCGATTTCGAGATAGAGAAGTTGCACGCGGGCTTCCTCGTCGAGCCTCGCGAGTTGCGCGGGATCCGTATCGATGGTGTGCCGCATGAAGTGCGACAGCCGCAGGATCATCTTCTCGGCATCGGCGTTGCGCTGTTCGAGCACCAGCGTGGACAACGCGTTCAGCGTGTTGAAGAGAAAGTGCGGATTGAGCTGGTAGCGCAGCATCTTGATCTGCGCCTGGTGCGCCGCAGCCTGCGCGCGCGTGAGTTCGGCGGCCTGGCGGCGGATGCGAAAGGCATAATCTTGGGCGAAATAGTAGCCCGCCCACATGAAGAAGACCCAGCCGAACTGGAACACGTAGTCCGAGAAGGTGAAGTTGTCGGGTTTGAAGTCAGGCGCGACGGCAAGAGCTAGCGCGCGTTCCAGCATATGCATCGGGCCGAGCAGCAGGGCACACAGCACGAGGGCAAACCCGAGGCGTCGTGCGGTCGACCAGTCCTGATACTGGGACAACGCGACGTGGATGAACGTCGTAACGGCAGCGCCGGCAAGCACGATCGCGACGCGGCTCGGCATGAAGGTCCAGGTGAACTCGGGCAGCGTTTGCGCCGCCGCCGCCGTCCGAATGACGAGATTGGCCCCCCAGAAAATGATCTGGAAGAGGACGAAACTGCGCAGTCGCTCCCGCGCGAGCGCTTCGTCGGCCATTGCGCCGAGCTTGTTGATCTCCTGCATCCGATCCGTGCCTCGCCTGAAGAGGCTAGGCGCAATCGACCCGAATCGGGACGGCGTTCGTCGCGCGGCGAAGACGGTTTGTCGATTTGTCGTGCTGCCGGAGCGGTCTGTCGTCGCGGACGAGAGGCTTCAGCGCGACGAGGCGCCTTGGTGGACCCGAGGAGGATCGAACTCCTGACCTCCGCATTGCGAACGCGGCGCTCTCCCAGCTGAGCTACGGGCCCTTAGGCGTCCCGGGAGCGCTGAGGCCCCCGTTCAGGGAGGCGGCATATACGGGCGGGTCGGGGGAATCGTCAAGGAT
>JAWXBS010000157.1:0-11769 GCA_034440275.1 Alphaproteobacteria bacterium | reverse complement strand
GTACGACCCCGCGCTGTTCGGCGCCGTCTACAAGGTGCTGCGCTCGCCCGCGTTCGGCCTCGACGACGGCGGCGCGAGGCTCATGCTCGAGGCGTGCTTCGCCAAGGACAACGACGCGATCCAGGCGAGCCACAAGACGCACCGCGAGGCGGTCGCCTCGTAGGCGTCGCCCTGGAACTTGACGCCGAAATTGAAGTCCCCGGCCTGGATGCCCTTGCCGCTTACGGAATAGACGGCGTTGAACGTGCGCGCGCCCGCCGTGGCGGGGGGCGTGATGGGAGACTGGGCGTTCGCCACGCCTGTCAGGAGCGCCAGGGCCGTCACCGCCAGAAGTCGCCGCATCGTCACTCTCCAGAACCGTCGGCACCTGCCGGGCCGATGGACAACCTATAAGGGCTCAGGTGGTTGCAGCATGAACGGATCGGGGCGCAAGTGTGGCGAAGCCTATGAAGAAGCCTGCTCCGCTGTCCGCCTGGGTGCTGGTGGCGTTGGTTGCGGCGGCGACCATCTACCTTGCGCTTTAGGCGCTGGGGACCATCAGTCTAGTGGTAGTCGTTCCACGCCCATAGCCCCGCTCACCATCCCGCGCTTGACCCGGACGGCCCCTTCGCCTATCCGTCCGCGCTCATTTTTCCAGACTTGGACTCGAATCCCATGGCCCGCCGCTGCGAACTGACCGGAACCGATCGCCAGATCGGCCATCGCGTCAGCCACTCCAACATCAAGACCAAGCGCGAGTTCGGCCCGAACCTCGTCAACGTGACGCTGCATTCCGAAGCCCTCGGCCGCAGCTTCAAGTTCAAGATCACGGCGGCGACCCTGCGCACCGTCGATCACCGCGGCGGCTTCGACGCCTTCCTGCTCAAGGCCAGCGAAGACGGCATGTCCGACAAGGCCGTGAAGGTCCGTCGCGAAGTGAAGAAGAAGCTTGAGGCGCAGGCCGCGGCCTGAGTCTCGCTTCACACACGAAATTCGCGGCGCGCGCCTTCGGGTGCGCGCCGTTTTCGTTTCAGGCTTTGCTTCAGAGCTTCAGATCGAACGCGTAGAGCAGCGTGCGCTGGCTGTCGCTGAAGTTGTCGTCGGAGATCAGGTAAAGGCGCAGCGCGCCCTCGTCTCCCGGCACGAGTGCGAGCCCTTCGAAATTGTCCACGCCGATCGGCGGCGCGAGATCGGCGATCGTCTCGCCTTCCCAGCGCCCCGCGTCGATGCTCGCGCGCGTCACGCGGCGCAGATGGATACGCACGCCGAGGATCGGCGCGAAGAAACGCTCCATCGCGATGTAGTCGCCGTCCGGCAGGCGCGCGAGCGCGACAAGGCCGTAGAAGTCGTTGGTGGATGTGCGCCCCGAGGGTGTCGGCAGATTGTCGGACGCGAGCGGCACGAGCCAGAACGGCGCGCTGCGGCTGGTCACACCTTCGCCGGCGGTGATGAGCCCGTCGTCGAGCAGCGCGAGAGACTCAAGACTTTCGTTCGCCTTCAGCGGCTCCGTACCCGCGAGACCGAGATCGGTATCCGGCGCGACCGTGGGGCCGTTCTTGTCGAGATCGTAGATGCGGATCGTATGCGTGCGTTCGAAGCTGACGGCGAAACGTCCGTCAGCGAGCCGCACAATGTCTTCAGCGTCGGAGTCTTCCTTGCGCCCGGAAGCGCGGCCCTGCGCATCGCGCATCGAGGCGACGCGCGCGTCCACCAGTCCCGTGAGATCGCCGGCATCGTTTTGCGTCAGACGCGCCACGAACCACGCGCCCTGGTCGCTCACCGCCACGAGACGTCCGTCCGGTTCGACGTGCACGCCGGAAAGTCCGCCGAAGCGCGCGTCGTCGGACTGCAGCTCGAGACCGCCACGATAGGTTAGTTTTCCGACAGTCTTCAGTGTCGTGTCTTCGGGCGCCAGATCGACGGCGCGCACCGCGACACGCAGCGGATCCCAGTCGTCCGCCTTCGGACCCCAACCGCTGAAGGACGCGCCCTCGACGCGCACCGCCGCAGGCGCCGTCCAGAGCGTGAGGCGCTGCGTCGCGCATGCGGCCGCGAGTGCGATCGCGATACCCGCAAGCACAAGGCGCACGCGTCGACGCGCGGTCATGCCTTTACGCCCTTGCGCATCGCCCGCATGTCATAGACCGCCGTGGGCGCGGCGTTGTCGTCGAAGAGTTCGGCGAGCTTTTCAGTCATCACGCCGCCAAGCTGTTCGGCATCGACGATGGTCACCGCGCGGCGATACCAACGCGTCACGTCATGGCCGATGCCGATGGCGATGAGTTCGATGGGCGAGCGCGTCTCGATCCACTGGATCACCTGACGCAGATGCTTTTCGAGATAATTGCCGGGGTTTGCCGAGAGCGTGGAATCGTCCACCGGCGCGCCGTCGGAGATCACCATCAGGATGCGGCGCTGTTCGGGGCGGCCAATCAACCGTTCATGCGCCCACATCAGCGCTTCGCCGTCGATGTTTTCTTTCAGCAGACCCTCGCGCATCATCAGGCCGAGATTGCGCCGCGCGCGCCGCCACGGCGCATCTGCGGACTTGTAGATGACGTGCCGCAGATCGTTGAGACGGCCCGGATGCGTCGGACGACCGGCCTTCAACCAGTCCTCCTTCGCCATCCCGCCCTTCCATGCACGCGTGGTGAAGCCGAGGATTTCCACCTTCACGCCGCAGCGTTCGAGCGTGCGCGCGAGAATGTCCGCACAGAGTGCGGCCACCATGATCGGCCGCCCGCGCATGGAGCCCGAATTGTCGAGCAGCAGCGTGACCACCGTATCCTTGAAGTCGGTGTCTTCTTCCTGCTTGAACGACAGCGGCGCGGTGGGATCGATCACGACGCGCGTGAGGCGCGCGGTGTCGAGCACACCTTCTTCGAGATCGAACGTCCACGTGCGGTTCTGCTTGGCGAGCAACAGGCGCTGCAGGCGGTTCGCCAGGCGCCCGACAACGCTCTGCAACGGCTTCAGCTGCTGATCGAGATAGCTGCGCAGGCGCGCGAGTTCGTCGGCGTCGCACAGCGTTTCCGCCATGATGACTTCGTCGTGCGCGCGCGTGAACGCCTTGTAGTGCAGGTTCGGATCATTGGAGTCGTCGCGCTGGCGCGGCCGCATGGGACGCTCGCCGTCTTCGGCGGTGTCGGCGTCCTCGTCGGGATCGGACTCCATGTCCATTTCGACGGGCTCAGTGGATTCGTTGAGATCGGAGTCGGACTCGCCCGTCTCCGCCTCCATCATCGTCTGGTCCTGACCCTCCTCCTGCGCGCCTTCGTCCTGCGGCGGTTCGGGCGGCTGGGCCTCGTCGGGCGGCGTGGAGTCGTCGTCGGTGGGTTCGCCGCCGAGCTCGTCGCCGAGTTCGAGATCGCGGATGAGATCACGCGACGCGAGCGCAAAGAGCTTCTGGTCGTCGACGAGACCGGTCAGCTTGTCGAGCGCCTTGCCCGCCTTCGCCTCGATCTCCGCGCGCCACATCTCGACGACGCCCTTCGCCACCTCCGGCGTCGGCAATCCGGTGAGACGTTCGCGCACGATGAGGCCGAGCGCATCGGCGAGCGGCGCGGTCTGGCGGTCTTCCATGCGCGCGAAACCGCGCTTCTCGCATTTCTCGATGAGCGCCGCCGTGAGGTTGCCCTGCACGCCCTTCATCGCGTTGCCGCCGAGCGCCTGCACGCGCATGTCCTCGGCGGCGTCGTAGAGCGCGCGTGCGCGATCGCCTTCGGGCCGCAGCTGCGCGTGCTTGGCGTCGTCGTGGTAGGCGAGCTTCAGCGCAAGACCGTCGGCCTGACCGCGCAGACGTTCCGCCTCCGCATCCGAAAGATTGCGCGGCGGATGCGGCAGCACTATACGACCCGCCGCGAGGCGCGGCCCCTCAGCGCCGAACGTGATCTCAAGTTCTTCCGCCTCCGCGAGCGCGCGCGTCGACTGCGCCAGCGCGCGCTTGAAGAGCTCGGTCGGGGTTTCCTTTTGGGCCATGTCGTCTTTTACAGCCGGGTGCGCACGAGATGCATCAATTCGGCCGCACCTTCACGTCGTCCGCAAGCGGCACGCCGTCGATGGCCAGACCGAACCGCTGGTCCTTCTCCGCCTGCGGCCCCTGCACCTCCACGCGGTTCACCGGCGCCTGCGTCAGGGCCCAGCGGAAAGCTTCGCCAATTTCGGGTGCGAGCTCTTTGGGATCGATGGCGGTCGATGCGATCCAATCGTCATCGAGGAAAAACGCGGAAAGAACAAACTCACCCTGAAACCACTGGCGCACCAGCGTGCGGACCGCGCCCATGGCGTCCTCGAAGGACTGGCCCTGCTCCGGCAGCTGCACCTCCCACCGCCGCATGGAGACGGCGACCAGATCGTTGAGGGCCAGGATGTTCACGGGCTCGCACGGCGCACCGGTCGGCAGCTTGTCCAGCGTAAGCATCAGCGCGCCCTGCGGGAAGAGCGTCCAGCGCCCGCAACGGTGCGCCACTTCCCAGCCGCTCAGCGCGTCATACACGCGGCGCGCCCACGGGCTTGCCTCTGCGACATCCGCGAAACCGGGCGGGACGGCGTTCTTCGACATGGGGCTGCTCCGAATTGCCCCTTCAGATACCCCAAGGCCGCCGCCCGGCGATAGGGTTCGCCTGCGCCGGTATGCTATCAGCGTCCCCATGATCCTCTACGACGAGAACAACCCCGCCCCGAACCCGCGCCGGGTCCGCATCTTCCTCGCCGAGAAGGGCGTCACGATCCCCACGGTGCGGGTCAAGCTCGCCAAGCGCGAGCACAAGGCGCCGGAGCACCGCGCGCGCAATTCGCTGGGCCAGGTGCCGACGCTCGAACTCGACGACGGCGCGACGATCTCCGAGAGCGTCTCCATCTGCCGGTATCTGGAACACCTCCACCCCGCGCCCGCACTTTTCGGAACGAGCGCGCTGGAAGCTGCGCACATCGACATGATGATCCGCCGCATCGAGTTCCAGATGATGACGCCCGTCGGCATGTTCTGGCGCCACGCGCATCCGCTGACCGCGCCGCTGCTGACGCAGTTCACCGACTTCGGCGAAAGCAACCGCCCGCTCTACGCCGGCGCGTGCAAATGGCTGGATCGCGAGATCGGCAACCACCTCTTCATCGCCGGCGACGCCTACACGATGGCCGACATCATCGCGCTGACGACGATCGACTTCGCGACGTTCACAGGCCTCGAAGTGCCGGAAGAATGCGCGACGCTGCGCGCCTGGCATGAACGGGTGAGCGCGCGGGAAAGCGCCAGCGCCTGAAGAGGCTCAGGTAGCGTAGCTGAAGTCCGGGACCGCCGCCGCCGGTTCGCTGTCGAAGGCCTGGTGCTTGAACGGGCCGTCGCTGTCGATCCAGTGCATGAAGATGTGCGCGGACCAGCGGTTCGGACTGGGCGTCGTGCGTCCGTGGCGATAGTTGAAGCCCTGATAGAGCACCGCGTCGCCCGCCTGCATCGCCACGGCGCCGTCCGGCTTGCCCTTGGCGAAATCGGGATCGATAGACCCTTGCGCCTCGACACGCTCCGCCGCGAACTCGAGCGCCCACGGGATGTCGTCGCTGTAGGCGAGCGTCATCGACAGGCTGTGCTCGCACGCCGGGCGATCGGAATGCACGCGGCAGACGTCGCCCTGCCGATAGACCCGGAAATAGCAGAAAGTCGGCAGGAGTTCCTTCTGCGTGAGCGCCGACATCATCGGCGTCATGCCCCACAGGAACGACAGCATCGGCTTATACTGCGGCCCGTAGATTTCGAGCGCCGGCCGCGCCAGCGTCGGCAGCGACCGCACGAGATCCTTCGGCGCGCCGGGATGGCTGAGATCCTTGCGCGTCATCGACAGCAGCTCCGCCGCGATGCGCGTCGGCAACAGCCCCTGCAGATGGGCGTATCCGTCGCGGTAGTAGTCGCCCTGGACTTTCATGGGCTTGTTTTTAGACCGACCGGCGCCGCGCCGCCAGTTATCGCGCAAAGGCGCCCCACCCATCCCCGGATTGACGCGGCACGCGGCAAGTCCGGGGCGCTTCCACGCGAAGGTCGAAGGCTGAAACACCGCGAACCCGCACCTCACGGAGCGAATGGACCCCGGACTTCGCCTCCGGCGCATCCGGGGAGGCGCATGAAGGTCGAAGCCCGCCATGCCCAACTCCGCAACAAAGCTGACGGCGCGTTGCGCTACGCTCCATTCACCTTACTCTCTATGAGATGGCGCCCAGGTGGTCGAAATGTCGGACATTCGCGAACAATCCGCTCAAGAACTGCTCCAAGTCTATGGAGATGTGCTGGCAGAGCTGCGCGAAAAAGGCATCGTGCGAACCGGCAATAACCCAATTGGCGACTTCGCGGAGACCTTGTTCATCCGAACTTTCGGTTGGGTCAGCGAGAGCAATTCCGCGAAAGGCCACGACGCGATCGATGACACTGGAGCACGCTACCAAATCAAAACGCGGCGCATCACGAACAAGAACAGGTCGCGAGAGCTCGGCGTACTCCGCAACCTTGATGACGTTCCATTCGACTATCTCGCTGCGGTGCTATTGGGCGAACGGTTCGAGATAACCCGCGCCATCATCTTACCGATATCGGCGGTGAATGAACGCAGCGCCTTCCGCGCGCATATCAATGGATGGAAGTTCCACCTCAACGATTCCGTGTGGACCCATCCTGATGCACGCGATGTGACTGAGCAGCTTCAAGCAACGGCACGGTCGCTTTGAACTCAAGCCACCTTCACCCGCGTAGCCGCCTCCGGCAGATCAGCCCCAAAGCACCGCTGATAGAACTCCGCCACCGTCGGCCGCTCAAGCTCATCGCACTTGTTCAGGAACGTCATCCGGAACGCGAGACCGATATCGCCGAAAATGCGCGCGTTCTCGGCCCAGGTGATGACCGTGCGCGGGCTCATCACTGTGGAGATGTCGCCGTTCATGAAGGCGTTGCGCGTCATGTCGGCGACGCGGACCATGGCCATCACCGTCTTCTTGCCTTCGGGCGTGTCGTAATCCTTGCCGGCCTTCGCGAGCACGATGGCGGCTTCGGCGTCGTGCTCAAGATAGTTGAGCGTGGTGACGATGGACCAGCGATCCATCTGGCCCTGGTTGATCTGCTGCGTGCCGTGATAGAGGCCCGTCGTATCTCCAAGACCGACCGTGTTCGTCGTCGCGAACAGGCGGAAGGACTTGTTGGCGCTGATGACGCGGTTCTGGTCGAGCAGCGTGAGCTTGCCGCTGGCTTCGAGCACGCGCTGGATCACGAACATCACGTCCGGGCGGCCCGCGTCGTATTCGTCAAAGCAGATCGCCACCGGCCGCTGCAGCGCCCACGGCAGGATGCCTTCGCGGAATTCCGTGACCTGCTTGCCTTCTTTCAGCACGATCGCGTCCTTGCCGACGAGATCAATACGGGAAACGTGGCTGTCGAGGTTGATGCGGATCATCGGCCAGTTGAGGCGCGCAGCCACCTGCTCGACGTGCGTGGACTTGCCCGTGCCGTGATAGCCCTGGACCATCACGCGGCGGTTGTGCGCAAAGCCCGCGAGGATCGCTAACGTGGTCTGGGGATCGAAGCGATAGGCCTCGTCGATCTCCGGCACGTATTCGGTGCGCTTGGAGAATTTCGGGATCTTCATGTCGATGTCGACGCCGAACTCCTTCGCGGAGACGGTCTTGTCGGGGGTCATGGAGATCAGGTCGTCGGAAGTGGTCATGTGTCACTTTATGGGGCCGGAGCGTGGTTCGCCAAGGTGTTTGCCCGCAGGCTCAACGCCGCACCAGCGGAAACGACGCGCACATCGTCTGCGCCGCGAGCCCGACAAGGCCGGGCGCCGTCGCAAACGTCGCGAGAGTATCCGCTAGGGAAAGCCCCCGCGCCCAGAGGCCGACGCCGACCTCAGCCGTCAGCAGCAGCGCCAGCCAGAGCCCGCCCACCGCGAGCCGCGCGGCCGTCGTTGCAGGCGGGGAAAACCACCGGAGCGCCGCACCGCACGCCAACCAGCATGCGGTCATGATGACGGGCGCTTCGATCAGCACCGCCGCCAGCGCGCCGACCCTGGGCTCGACGACGAGCCCGCGGATCGCGCCGAGTGCAAAGCCCGCAACAAAGGCGAGGAGAAAATAGGCCAGCGCCGTCCAGACGATGCGCATGGCGGGGCTCCGTCAGGTCAGACGAGCCCGCTGGTCTTCAGCGTCTGGTACGCCTTGATGGCCTTGTGGAGGTGGCTCTCCATCGTCCGGTCCCCGCCGTTGGAGTCCGGGTGGTAGCGCTTCACGAGGTCGGCGTAGGTGGAGCGGATGGTGTCCACGGACGCGCGCTCGTCGAGGCCCAGCGTTTCGAGCGCCAGGATCTGGAGCCTCCCGAGACTGCGCCGGCGCGGCTCGGTCGGGACGTCGGGCGCGCCGTCGGCGTTGAACATGCCGAAGGGGTCGGCGCCCTTGGCCGGCTTCTGGCCGCGCAGGGCGCCGGAGAGACGGTCGCCCTTGGCGGCGCGGAACGTCCATGTGGGGCGGTGACCGGCGCGCTCGGCAGCCTCGAAGGCGCGCAGCTCGGTGTCGTTCATGCCGTCGAAGTAGTTCCAGCGGCGGTTGTACTCCGCCGCGTGCGCGGCGCAGAACCACCAGTTCTCGTTGTCGCGCCCCCGCGCCTTCGGCGCGCGGTGTTCGCCCGGCGACGGGCAGCCGATCTGGTCGCACGCCCGTTCGGCCTGCGGCGCCTGCGCGACCTTGACCCGGGGCTTCTTGTTGACCCGGATGTCGACGAACTTGGGGCGGTAGTTGAAGGTATCGGACATTCGAATGAGAGTATGTGCGTGATGGCGGCTGCGAACAAGGAATTGACAGGTCGAAAGGAGCGTATTCGCGCTTCGTTGACGACACGTTTCGCGCCCATCGCCCTCGAAGTGAGCGACGAGAGCGACAAACACCACGGTCACGCGGGCGCGCGACCCGAAGGTGAAACGCATTTCCGTGTCCGAATCACGGCGCCGGAATTCGCAGGCCTGACCCGCGTGGCGCGTCATCGCGCCATCACGGATGCTCTCGCTGCGGAGTTCGCGAGCGGGCTACATGCGCTCTCGATAGACGCGCAAGTTCCCTGAAGTGACCAGACCGTGAGGCCCTTCCACCGCCGCGCCTTCGACGACGTGAACACGCGTTTCACGCGAGTTCGTGCGCGGCTGGAATCGCTGACCTTCGACTCGCCGTGGAAGAACGCGCTCTTCGAGTTCCTGCTGTTCGGCTTCAAGCAGGGCTGGGCGTGCCTGTTCGGCGGCCTGCTGCTCGCGCTGCTGATGGGGACCTTCCTCTTCTACCCCGACGACGCCCCGCTCGCGCGGTATGATTTTCTCGTCCTTGCCTGCATCGCCATTCAGACTGCCATGCTCGTCTTGAGGCTCGAGACCTGGGACGAGGCGAAAGTCATCCTCGCCTTCCATGTCGTCGGCACCATCATGGAGATATTCAAGACGCAGGTCGGCTCCTGGAGCTATCCGGAAGAGAGCGTGCTGCGCATCGCCGGCGTGCCGCTGTTTTCGGGCTTCATGTACGCCGCCGTCGGCAGCTACCTCGCCCGCGTCACGCGCATCTTCGACATGCGCTATTCCAACTATCCACCGCTCTGGACAACCGTCGCGCTCGCCGCCGCCATCTACGCGAACTTCTTCGCCCACCACTACCTGCCCGACATCCGCCTCGCGCTCTTCGCGCTGACGGCGTTCCTCTTTCTGCGCACCTGGGTGTGGTTCACGCCGCACCGCACGCCGCGACGCATGCCGCTGCTGCTGGGCTTCTTCCTCGTTTCGCTCTTCATCTGGTTTGCCGAGAACCTCGCCACCTTTGCGCGCGCATGGATTTACCCGCAGCAGGCGCACGGCTGGTCGATGGTGAAGTGGCAGAAGCTTAGCGCCTGGTACCTGCTGATGATCATCAGCTTCGTGCTGGTGAGTCTGGTCAGCAGGCCCAGAGAGCCAGAGAGGGCGCCGGATCGTTAGGACGGCTTCACGAAGCGCAGCGTCATGCGGTCGCTTTCGCCGATGGCGTCATATTTCGTGCGATCGAACGCGGTGTTGGCAGGCTGGCCGCGCGGAGCGGTCTGCTTGACTGGCGGCAGCGTCCACACGCCGAAGGGGTGATCCTTGGTGTCACGCGGATTGGCGTTGATCTCGGAACGAGCGGCCAGATGGAAGCCCGCGCGCTGCGCCGCCTCGATGACGAACGCCTCGGTCACATAGCCGCTCTCGGCCTTGGGATCCTGCGGCCCCGGATTGGCGCGGTGTTCCTTCACCGCCAGCACGCCGCCCGGCTTCAGCACCGTGTAGAACTGCGCGAAGATGGCGTCCGTCGTGCCCTGCGCCATGAAGTTGTGGACGTTGCGCGCCGTCATCACGAAATCGACCGAGTTCGGCGCACCGAGCGTGGTCGTCTTCGCTCCGAAATTCACCAGTTCCACCGTGCCGAAGATGTCGGGGCGCGAGGCCCAGCGCGCGGCGAAGTTCGCCCGCGATGTCTTGGCCGCTTCCGAGAGTTCGGGATTGGAGAGATCGGCGGCGGTCGCCATGTACCGGCCGCCGGTGGCCTTGGCATAGGGCGCAAGAATTTCCGTCCACCAGCCGCCGCCCGGCGCGATCTCGAGCACGGTCATGCCCGGCTTTACGCCGAAGAAAGCGAGCGATTCATAGGGGTGACGCCAGGCGTCGCGCGCCTTGTTGGCTTCGCTGCGCCATTCACCGGCGATGGCGGCCTGCAGCGCCGCGTCCGCGGCCGGGACGACCACGACCGTATCGGCGGCGTCCGTCGCCGGAGCCGCGCAGCCTGCCGCGAGTCCCACGGCCAGCGCCGCGAGGGGGGCGGCCAGTATCTTTGCAAAGCGGCTCATGTGGTTTCTCCCATTGTCGTTCTGTGGCGCCCCGATAGCAGCCGCACCCGCCCCGGCATAGCCGGCAACCGCCTCATTACGGGGACTTGAACGTCCCGGATCGCCCTCCTACCTCGGCGTTGCGGGTCGCTCTCCAGAGGGCCTGCCGGACGAGGAAGGCGCCGCTCCCGGGCTTTCCCAGTCCCCCGTAGCCGCCCCCGGAATGGGGCCGGCGCAACGTGTCGCTTGGAAAGGACATGCCTATGCAATCCCGTGATCTCTCCCCCCTCTACCGCACCCTCGTCGGCTTCGACCGGATCAACACCCTGATCGACACCGCCATGCGCCTCGACGGCGCGCCGGGTTATCCGCCCTTCAACGTCGAGCAGATCGGCGACAACGATTTCCGCATCGAGCTGGCCGTCGCCGGTTTCTCGCAGGATGAACTGACCATCGAGTTCAAGGAAAACACCCTGCTCGTCAGCGGCAAGAAGGCGCCGCTGGAAGAAGCGCGCCGCTTCCTGCATCGCGGCATCGCCGAGCGCAGCTTCGAACGCCGCTTCGGCCTCGCCGACCACGTCCGCGTGCAGACAGCGCGTCTCGCCGACGGCGTGTTGACGGTCGATCTCGTCCGCGAACTGCCGGAAGCACTGAAACCCCGCACGATCGCGATCGACACCGGTAAAGCGCCCGCCAAGGCGCACAAGACGATCGAAGCCGACGCAGCGTAACCACACAGCTTTCTCCCCAATCCGTTTCCCCCTCCGGCGCGCCCACAAGGCGCGCCGGTTCTTTGTTGAACGGAGCAATTCGCGAAACCGTTTTCCCTCCCCTCGACGGGCCGAAAAGACATGGGCGAGGTCGTCCACACTCCGAAGCAGCCACAAAGAAAAACGCCCCGGCCTTGCGACCGGGGCGTCCTTCAATTCGGTGTGGTCGAAGCCCTAGAG
>JAWXBS010000156.1:0-7181 GCA_034440275.1 Alphaproteobacteria bacterium | reverse complement strand
CGCCGCGCGCGCGGCGCAAATTCTCAACATGGCGCTTGAGGACAAGAACTGCTCGACGTGGCTGATCATGGCCGGCTCCACCGGCGCGGGCGGGTGCCTGCACGTCTGGCGCGACATGGTCGAGTACAACATGGCCGACGCGATCGTCGCGACGGGCGCGTGCATCATCGACATGGATTTCCTCGAAGCGCTCGGCTTCAAGCACTACCAGGCCAAGGAAATCCCCGACGACAACATCCTGCGCTCGCTCTACATCGACCGCATCTACGACACCTATATCGACGAGGAAGAACTGCAGAACGTCGATCACACGATCTACGACATCTGCGAGAGCCTCGAGCCGCGCCCCTACACCTCGCGCGAATTCATCTACGAGATCGGCAAGTGGCTCGCCGCCGGCAACGCCAAGAAGAAGGATTCGCTGATCCAGCGCGCCTACGAAAAGGGCGTGCCGATCTTCGTGCCGGCGTTCTCGGACTGCTCGGCGGGCTTCGGCATCGTCAAGCACCAGGTGGAGCGCCGCAAGGCCAAGAAGCCCTACATGACGATCGACAGCGGCGGTGATTTCCGCGAGCTGACGGAGATCAAGATCGCCGCCGGCACCACGGCGCTGTTCATGGTCGGCGGCGGCGTGCCGAAGAACTTCGCGCAGGACACTGTCGTCTGCGCGGAAATCCTCGGCCACGACGATGTGGAAGTGCACAAGTACGCCGTGCAGATCACGGTGGCGGACGTGCGCGATGGCGCCTGCTCCTCGTCGACGCTTCAGGAAGCTGCGAGCTGGGGCAAGGTGAGCACCGTGCACGAGCAGATGGTGTTTGCGGAAGCAACCAGCGTTGCGCCGATCATCGTGTCGGACGCCTATCACCGCGGCGGCTGGCGCAAGCGCAAGGCGCGGAACTGGGCGAAGCTGTTCAAGTAAGAACGGCGCGCCCTCTCCCTCATTCTGCGAGGGAGAGGGCTGCGATGATGGTGGAGCGCCATGCCGACATTTGGCGAGTGGAGATATTCAGTAGATCGCGACGCAACGATCGCGGCGTATCGTGGGGTTTCTGAGGGGGGCTCGCAGAGATGCGGTTGCGCGGGATGCCGAAACTTTCTGTTGGCGCGAGCGAAGATCTTTCCTCCGGATTTTTTCGCACTGCTCAATCAGCTTGGCATTGATCCAGGCAAGGATGGCGAAGTGCATGAGAACGTCGAGCTGTCGCCCGGACTGCACGACTACGGAGGCTGGTTTCACTTCGTGGGGTCGCTTGAAGAGACTGGAGACTTCACGCCGATCCACTTCAGCGAAAACTTCACCGTTTGGATGTGCGAAGCGTCCGCACCGCGGCTGGCGCCGCTGGAGAAGCACGCCGTTGTCCAGCTAGAATTTCACTGCGATGCTGTACCTTGGCTGCTCTCGGAGTCAGAATTCGATTGAGCGCCTAAGCCGGCACGCAGGTCAGCCGCATCGCATTTCCGATGCGCTCGCTCGCCGTCAGGCGCAGCGGTGGTCTTGCACTGGTGAAGAAAGGCGAACCGCCGCCGAGCACCACGGGGTGGAAATAGAGCTGGTAGGCGTCGATGAGGCCTAGCTCCGTCAGGCCGCCCGCAAGCACCGGCCCCGCCGCTTCGATCTCGCCGTCGATGTCGGCTTTCAGCTTGCGGATCGAGGCTTCCAGATCACCGCTGATGAGCGTGGCGTTGGGGCCGACCGATGTCAGCGTGCGCGACACCACGAATTTCTTCTGCGCGCGCCATGCCTCCGCATAGGCGCGAAACGCCGGCGTCCACTCGGCGTCGTCTCCATCCCAGTAGCGCATGATCTCGTACATGCGGCGACCGTAGAGACAGCCACTCTGCCGGCGCAGTTCTTCCGTGAAATGCTCGAAAAGCACCGGGTCAGGCGCGAATTTGTCGTGGTCGACATAGCCATCCAGCGACACGTTCAATGCAAAGACCAGTTTCGCCATGCGCTACGCCCTTCTGTTCTCGAACACCGCCAACTGCGCCGCAAACGCGCGCTGGAACGCGGGCCGCGCCCTGCCGCGCTCCACATAGGCCGAAAGGTTCGCACACGCCGCAAGCAGTTCCGATCCCTCAAGCCGCCGCAGCACCTGCACCATCAGCAGATCGCCTGCGCTGAATGCGCCGTCGAGCCAGTCGGCGTCGCCGAGGCGGTTCGACAGGTCGCCCAGCCGGTCGCGGATGCGTTCCTCGACCATGATCATGCGCTCAGGCCCCCAGCTCTTGTCGCTCTCCATATACTCGACAACTTCGCGCTGCACGATCACCGGCTCCACCGAGCTCACCGCCGCAAACATCCACGCGATGGCGCGGGCGCGGGCGTTGGGTTCTTCCGACAACAGACCCGGAAAGCGCTGCGCGATGTGCAGCACGATCGCCCCCGACTCGAACAGCACGAGATCGCCTTCCTCATAGGTCGGGATCTGACCGAAAGGCTGCAGCTTGCGATGCGCGGGCTTCTTGAAATCCGCCCACGGCACGAGGCGCACGTCGTAGGCTTGCCCCACTTCTTCCAGCGCCCAGCGCACGATCATGTCCCGCGCGAGGCCCGCGCCACGGTCCAGCGCGTCTTCAAAGGCCGTGATGGTGATCGTCATCCGACACTCTCCCCGATCGTGCGAAGGACGATCCTGCGGCGGCTTTCCCGACACGCGTGTTGCATGGCGCCTTGCGAAGGAGTCATACCCTCCCGGCATCCATCGCACACATTCCGCAAGCCGGAAGGCCACGTCCGCCCATGAAGAAGATCTTCGCCGCCGCCGCTTTCGCGTTGCTCGCCACGGCCTGTGTCTCCGTCGATGTCACCGAGGCGCCTGTGCCTGTCGCGACTCCTGCGCCGGCGCCGGTAGCGCTGCCGTTCAACGGTTTGGGCGTCATCGCACCCGCGCCCGCACCGACGTCCGGCGTTCACGCAGCGGACGTGGCGATTTCGAAGGGTCCCTGGAGCGCCGCGCGCATCGAGCAGGCGACCGCCGATGACGCCGTCGATCCGTGGAAGGCGTTCGGGGGCGTCTTGGGCGCCGACTTCACCGCCGCCAACTATCCCGCGACCAAGGCGCTGCTCGACCAGGTGATGGCCGTCGCCGGCCCGGCCATCGGCCAGACCAAGGCGGCGACCTTCCGCCCGCGCCCGTTCGTCGCCATCCCGAACCATCCGACCTGCATCACGCCCTCCGATTCCATCCGCAACATGAGCGCCTATCCCTCCGGCCACGCGACGCTGGGCTGGGCCTGGGGTCTCGTGCTCGCCGAGATCGCGCCGGCGAAGGCGGACGCCCTGCTCAATCGTGGATTCGAATACGGCCAGAGCCGCATCGTGTGCGGTCTGCACTGGTCGAGCGACGTGGCCGCGTCCTACGCTCTCGCCGCCGCCGCTGTCGCCCGCATGCACGCCGACCCCGGCACACGCGCGCTGTTCGACGCCGCGCGCGCGGAAGTGAGCGCCAGGTCTGGCGGCTGACTGCAAAGGCCGTCAGCGCGTCGTCAGGCGCGCTGACTTTTCCTGCAGATGGACGACGACGGCGCGGTCGTGCTCACGCGCGATCGCCTCGGCATACGCGACGCACGCATCGTCGCTGCGCCCCATCACGCCGAGCAGGTGCGCTCGCAACGCCCACCACGGTTGATACGCGCCGAGCGCATCAGCCAACGCTTCACATTCCCGAAGCGCGGAAGCCGGATCGCCGGCCTCCGCGAGCGCCGCCGCGCGGTTGAGACGCACGACCGGTGAGGCGGTCAGCGCAAAGAGGGCGTCGTAGAATCCGACGATGGCGCGCCAGTCCGTGGCGCCCGAGCGCCTTCGCGCCGCGTGCGCCGATTGTATCGCCGCCTCCAGCTGGAACCGGCCGATGGCGCGCATGCCTGCCGCGCGAAAGAGCAACGTCTCCGCATCCGCGATCATGGCCTCGTCCCACAGTGCTGCATCCTGTTCCTGCAGCGGCACATAGGCGCCATCGGCGTCACGCCGCGCGGGCCGTCGGGCTTCCAGGTGCAGCATCAGCGCGAGCAAACCGAGCGCTTCCGGTTCCTGCGGCGCGTGTGTGACAAGCACGCGACCGAGCCAGATCGCTTCTTCCGCAAATGCGCGCCGCCCCGCATCAGCGCCTTCCCCATCGCGCCAGCCCTCGGCATAGGCCGCGTAGATGGCGTCGAGCACGGGACCGATGCGCGCGGGCCATTCGTGGGGCGACGGAATTTCGAAAGACACACCGGCGTCGCGGATCTTCCGCTTCGCGCGCACGAGACGTTGCCCCATCGCCTGCGGCTCGACCATGAAGGCCGCGGCAATCCGGTCTGCGTTGAAACCGAGCACTGTCTGCAGCATGAGCGCCGTGCGCACGCCCGGATCAATTTCGGGATGCGCACATGCGAACATAAGTGCCAGTCGGCGATCGAGAATGTCGACGTCCTCGCGCATGGCGACTTCGATCTCTTCAGCGGCGGCGGCCACACGCGGTTCGGCCTCGCGTACGACGGCGCGATGGCGCGCGGCGTCGATGAGGCGCCGCTTTGCCGCTGCGTAGAGCCAGCCTTCGGGATTGTCGGGCACGCCGCGTTTGCCCCATGTGCCGAGCGCGGCGGCGAAGGCGTCCGCGAGCGCGTCCTCCGCCGCCGCGACATCGCGCGACGACGCCGCGAGGTAAGCCACGAGCTTGCCGTAGCTCTCCCGCGCGACGCGCTCGGCGGGGTGCATCACATGTTTTCCATGCAGGGCCGGAGTTCGACCGTGCCGTGATGCGCGCCGGGGCACTGGCTCGCCCAGTGGAGAGCGTCGGCCTCGTCGGTCGCCTCGATCAGGTAATAGCCGCCGAGCTGTTCCTTGATGTCCACGTAGGGGCCGTCGACCACCTTCGGCGCGCCATTGCGGACGGCGATGGACTTTGCGGTCGCCGAAGGCTGAAGCTCGTGACCGGCGATGTACTTGCCGGCCTTCTGCAGCGCCTCGCTGTAGGCCATGTAGGCGCCATAGGCCTGCGTCTGTTCGTCCGGGGTCATCGCGGCCCAGCCGCCCTCTTCGGCGAAGATGAGAACCATGTATTTCATCGGCTTGCTCCCGTTCCGGGGCCGCGCCCTGCGACCCGCCGGAACACAGACGGGCGAGACCCCCGGATTTCGACACATCCTATCTCGGGCGGCTGCCCTGCGGCAGACGCTCCATTGTTCCTCGGCCCCCAAAGTTCTATCTGGCGGGCATGACCAAGCCCAACGCCACCGTCCGCGTCGGCGATCTGAAGATCGGCAACGACCTCCCGCTCGTCTTCCTCGCCGGCCCCTGCGCCATGGAAAGCCGTGAACACGCGCTGGAGACCGCCGAGCATCTGAAGGGCGTCTTCGCGAAAGCGGGCGCGGGCTTCATCTACAAGACGAGCTTCGACAAGGCGAACCGCTCCAGCCTCTCCGGCAAGCGCGGCGCGGGACTGAGCTATGCAGGCCCGGTGTTCGAGGAAATCCGTGGCAAACTCGGCATTCCGGTTATCACCGACGTCCACCTGCCCGATCAGTGCGCGGATGTGGCCAGCGTCGTCGATGTGCTGCAGATCCCCGCCTATCTCTGCCGCCAGACAGACCTGCTGATCGCCGCCGCCGAGACTGGCAAGGCGATCAATGTGAAGAAGGGCCAGTTCCTCGCGCCGCACGACATGAAGAACGTGCTCGCCAAGGTGACCGAGTCCGGCAATCCCAACGTCATGGCCTGCGAGCGCGGCGTGACCTTCGGCTACAACGCGCTCGTGTCCGACATGCGCGCGCTGCCGATCATGAAGAGCTTCGGATCGCCGGTGGTGTTCGATGCCACGCACTCCGTGCAGCAGCCGGGCGGCAAGGGCGATTCCTCCGGTGGCGAACGCCAGTTCGTCCCGGTCCTCGCGCGCGCGGCCATTTCCATCGGCGTGGCGGCGGTGTTCATCGAGACGCACCCCGATCCCGAAAAGGCGCCGTCCGACGGCCCGAACATGGTGCCCTTCGCCGAACTGCCGAAGCTGATCGACGACCTCATGGCCTTCGACAAGCTCGCGAAGTCGCGTCCCCTCTGACATGCGCGTCCTGCACGTCATGGCCGGCGCCGATGCAGGCGGCGCGGAGACGATGATGCTCGACGGCGTGCTGGCGCTTGCGGATGCGGGCGTGGAGCAGCGCGTCGTCACACGCGGCGCGCCGGACCGGATCGCGGCCATCCGCGCGGCGGGCGTTCCCGTGGACGAGGCCTCCTTCGACAAGCTCTGGCGCTTTCCCACGCAGGGAAAGATCAACAGCGCGATCAAGGCGCTCGATCCCGACGTCATCCACTACTGGATGGGCCGCGCGGGCATGTTCGCGCCGGCCGCGCACCGCGAGAAAAGTCTCGGGTGGTACGGCGGCTACTACAAACTCTCCCGCTTCAGGAACTGCGCCTGGCAGGCGGGCGTGACAAAGGATATCGCGCGCCACATCATCGAGCAGGGCGCGCCCGCGGATCGCGTGAGCACGCTGCACACCTTCGCGGCGATCGAAGATGCGCCGCCCGTCTTGCGCGCGGACTTCGACACCCCG
Organism: Alphaproteobacteria bacterium; assembly: GCA_034440275.1. Classification (GTDB taxonomy): domain Bacteria; phylum Pseudomonadota; class Alphaproteobacteria; order Caulobacterales; family Aquidulcibacteraceae; genus VFBF01. The sequence goes on along the minus strand of JAWXBS010000156.1, from coordinate 644 downwards.
GCCGATGCGCCCGTCGTGCTCGCACTCGCACGGCTGCACTGGAAGAAGGGCATCGACACGCTGCTCGACGCGGTGGCGCAACTGCCGGGCGTCTATGCGTGGATCGCGGGTTCGGGTCCGCTGGAAGCGGAGCTGAAGCAGCGCTGCGAAAGCCTTGGATTGAATGATCGCGTGCGCTGGCTGGGCTGGCGCAATGATCGCGCCGCATTGCTCGGCGCATGTGATGCGGTCGCCTTTCCCTCCCGCTACGAGCCCTTCGGTACAGTGACGGTGGAGGCCTGGGCGGCAGGCAAGCCGCTTGTCGTCGCCGATGCGGCAGGCCCGGCGGCGACGGTCACGAACGAAGTGAACGCGCTCCTGGTGCCGAAAGACAATGTCGATGCGCTGCGCGATGCGCTGAAGCGCGTGTTGGAAGATGCCGAACTCGCGCGCAATCTCGTGGCGAACGGCAAGCGCGCCTATGAGGCGGGTTTTACGAAGCAGGCCTTCGTGCGCGCAGCGATGGCGCTCTACGAAAAACTCCGCGGCGGCGCGCCGGAATCACACTGACTTTTCTTCCCCAGCCTGCGGGAAAAGTACCCGGCGCAAGCCGGGGGATGGGGGCGGGCGCCGAAGCCCCTCCGTCTCAGGCTTCGCGTGAGCCT
>JAWXBS010000155.1:0-35781 GCA_034440275.1 Alphaproteobacteria bacterium | reverse complement strand
CGCCGCCCGCGCCCGACGTGACGCCGCCGCCTGCGCCTGCGCCGACGCCCGGGCCGCTATGAAGACGAGCTTCCTCACCCCTGACACGCAGCGCGGCGGATTGCGGATCATCGGGCTCGTCCTGGCGCTGATCAGCGTGATCCTGCCGGCGTTTCCGCTCGGCGCCGTCGCCGCTCACCCGTGGACGCCGATGGCCGCGCTCTGGGCCGCCTATGGCTGGGCGGCGGAAGCCGATGAAATGGAAAAGCTGCAGGCGTGGCGCGGCGTGCGCGCGCCTGCGACACTGGCAGGTCTGGGCTTTCTGCAGGACTGGATCGCAGGCGGGCCGATCGGTCTCTACATGATCCTCTATCTCGCGGCCTATCTCATCGGGCGGGTCGCGGCGTCGGCGATGCGCTCGCCCAACATTCTCTCGCTGTGGGCGGGGTTCATCGCCATGTGCGTGGGCTTGTGCGGGGTGGCGGCGTTCGTCGCGCCGTGGGCGCTCGGCGGTTATGCGGGACTGACACCCTTCGCGCAGGCCTGCGCGGTGACGGCGGCGCTGTTTCCCTTCGTGCGTCCGCTCTACATGGATTCAAACACGGTCTGATCGATGACGACGGCGAAACGCGACCTCCACAGCGTCTTCAACCGACGCGCCATTCTCATCTCCGGCGGCTCCACCGTCGTGATGGGCGCAATCGTGTCGCGGCTTGCGTACCTGCAGGCCGAAAACCTCGTCACCGACACCTATACCGAAGAAGCGCGCGACAACCGTTTCGACCAGCGCATCATCGCGCCGCCGCGCGGCATCCTCTACGATCGCTTCGGCGAAATGCTCGCGGTGACGAGCCCCGACTACCGGGTGTTTCTCATCCCCGAGCAGGTGGGTCTGAAAAACCTCGAGCCGACGATCCGGCGCGTCGGCGAAATTCTCGGCCTGCCGGAAGACGTCATCGTGCGCCGCCTGCGCGACGCGCGCGGGGCCAAGCGGTCCGACCCGGTGATCATTCGTGCGGGTCTCCGCTGGGACGAATTCAGCGCCATCAACGTGCGCCTGCCTGAACTGCCGGGCGTGCGCGCGGACGCGAGCCTCATCCGTCGCTATCCGTACGACATCGCGTTCGCGCACCCGATCGGTTACGTGCAGAAGCCCAACCAGGCCGAGGTCGACGCCGTGATCGCGGAGGGCGACGAGCGCCGCGCGGTCTATCTGCGCAATCCCGACGTGCGGGTCGGCAAGTCGGGCCTCGAAGCGTCCCTGGAAAAGACCATCCACGGCGAAGCCGGCTGGCGCATGGTGCAGGTGAACGCGGCAGGTCGCGTGGTCGACGAGATCGGCGGCGAAACGCGCGAGCCTGTCCCGGGACCGGGCGTCGTGATGACGATCGACGCGGAATGCCAGCGCGGCGCGATGGAGCGCATGGCCGGCATGAGCGGGTCGTGCGTGGTGATGGATATCGTCACCGGCGATCTCGTGGTGATGGCGTCGTCGCCCGGCTTCAACCCGAACGAATTCGTCAACGGCATCTCGCCGTCGCGCTTCAGGGAACTGAACGAGGATCCCTACAAGCCGCTGTTCCACAAGTCGGTGACGGGCGCCTACAAGCCGGGCTCGACGTTCAAGATATGCACCGGCATCGCTGCGGTCGAAGCGGGCTTGCCGGAAAACTTCCGCGTCAACTGCCCCGGCTATTTCCCGTTCGGCGGGCGCGCCTTCCACTGCTGGAAGAAGGGCGGTCACGGCACCGTCGATTTCCATGCGGCGATGAAGGGCTCGTGCAACGTTTTCTTCTATCAGGCGGGCCTGCGCGCCGGTCAGCAGCGTATCGCCGACACCGCGCGCCTGCTCGGCCTTGGCCAGAAATACGACATCGGCGTGCCGAGCGTCGTTCCCGGCATCGTGCCGGACGAGGCGTGGTGGAAGACCAAGCGCGGCAATGAGCCGTTCCCGCCGGGCATGATCCTCAACACCGCGATCGGGCAGGGCGACCTGCTGACGACGCCGCTGCAACTCGCGGTGATGATGGCGCGCGTGGCCAGCGGCGGGAAGGAAGTGATGCCGCGTCTCGTGCGCGAGGGTCCCGGCATCGCGCCGGCCAAAGAGGCGCGCCAGCTCCCGGTCAGTGCTGACGGTATCAAGCGCGTGCTCGACGGCATGTTCGGCGTCGCGAGCGAGCCGGGCGGCACCGCGTTCCGCACGATGGGCAATCTCGAACTCTGGTACGATCCCGCGACCAACAAGGTCGTCGATGCGCCGACCGCGCCGGCCGGCCACAAGCAGGTGCAGGTGGGCGGCAAGACCGGCACCGCGCAGGTGCGCGTCATCACCGCCGCCGAACGTGGCGGCGGCGTGAAGCGCAACAACGACATCGACTGGAAACTGCGCGATCACGCGCTCTTCGTCTGCTACGGCCCGGTGCACAATCCGCGCTATGCCTGCGCGATCGTCATTGAGCACGGCGGCACCGACGAGGAGCGCTATCCCGGAACGGTCGGCTACATCGGCGGCGGCTCGGCGGCGGCGGCGCCCATCGCGCGCGACGTGATGCGTCTGGTTCTGTCGCGTGATCCCTCCGCCCAGCCGCCTGCGAACATCGCTACCCTCGAAGCCGGTCTCCGGCGTCCCCAGACCGTGAAGGGTCGCGCATGACGATCTCGTCGATGCAGGGCCGCCCGCGCGGCATGAGCGAACGTCTCGGGCGCCTCAACTGGGCGATAATCACGCTCCTGTGCACGCTCGCTTTCGTCGGCGTGATCATGCACTTCTCGGTGGCGGACGGCTCGTGGGCGGGACGGCCGCTCTCGCACGGCGGACGCTTTGCGGTGGTGCTGGCGCTGGTGATCGGCGTGGCGTTGCTCGACGCGCGCATGTGGATGGCGATCGCGTATCCGGTCTATTTCGGCGCGCTCGTGCTTCTGCTCGGCGTGGAGTTCATGGGCGAGACGCGCATGGGCGCCACGCGCTGGCTGTCGCTCGGGCCGCTGTCGATGCAGCCTTCGGAGATCATGAAGATCGGCATCGTGCTGGCGCTGGCGCGCTACTACCACAACATGGATCCGCGCAATGCGGGCACGCTCCTGTGGTCGATCCCGCCCTTGCTGATGATCGCCGCGCCCGTGGCGCTCGTCATGCACCAGCCCGACCTCGGCACCTCCATGCTGATCGCGGCGGCGGGCGTCGGCATCATGTTTCTCGCCGGCTTGCGCTGGCGCTACATCATTCCTGCGGGGGTGGCCGCCATTGGCGGCGCAATCGCGGCGTACTTCTTCGTGCTGCACCAGTACCAGCGCGACCGCATCAACACCTTCCTCAATCCCGACGCCGATCCCCTCGGCACCGGCTATCACGTGGCCCAATCGAAGATCGCCATCGGGTCGGCGGGGCTCTTTGGAAAAGGCTATCTGCAAGGCACCCAGTCGCAGGGCGACTTCCTGCCGGAAAAGCACACCGACTTCATCTTCACGATGATCGGCGAGGAGTTCGGCCTGATCGGCGCCGTAGCGGTGCTGGGCATGTTCTTCGTGCTCTTCCTGCTGACGATGCAGGTGTCGGCGCGCGCGCGCACCATGTTCGGACGCCTCGCAGCCGCGGGCATCGGCCTGACGCTGGCGCTCTACGTGTTCATCAACACGTCGATGGTGATCGGGCTCATACCGGTGGTCGGCATTCCGCTGCCGCTGATCTCGTTCGGGGGCACGGCGATGCTGACGCTGATGACCGGCTACGCGATCGTGCTGTCCATCGATCTCCACCGCGACCAGAGTTCTACGCGCGGCTTTCTCTGGTGAGCGCAGGCGCGCTCGCCAGTTTTCCAGACGGCTTCCGCGCGTGCGTCTTCGGCGCGAACGGCGGCGTGGGCGGCGCCTTCGTGCAGCGGTTGACCGCCGATCCGCGCGCGGGCGCGGTGTACGCGGGCGCCCGTCGAAAACTGGATGCGCCCGCCGCATTCACATTCGATCTCGAAGATGAAGCCTCCATCGAAGGCGCCTGCAGCGAGATGGCCGCTGACGGCCCGCTGCATCTCGTGATCGTCGCCACTGGCGTGCTGCATCAGGGCGAAGCGCTCGCACCGGAAAAAACGTGGCGCGCGATGTCTCCGGACGCGTTTGCCCGCGCCTTCGCGATCAACGCGACCGGCCCCGCGCTCATCGCCAAGCACATGCTCGGCCATCTGGCGAAGGGGGAGAAAGCGGTATTCGCGGCGCTGTCGGCGCGCGTGGGCTCGATCGCCGACAACCGCCTCGGCGGCTGGCACGCCTATCGCGCGTCCAAGGCCGCGCTCAACATGCTGATCCGGAATTTCGCCATCGAACTCGCCCAGCGCAACCGCACCGCCTGCGCCGTGGCCTTGCACCCCGGCACGGTCGACACCGCGCTCTCGCAACCGTTCCAGTCCGGCGTGCGTCCGGAAAAGCTGTTCACGCCGGACCAGAGCGCCGGCCATCTGCTCGATGTGATCGACACGCTGACGCTCGCGCATTCGGGCAAGTTGTTCGCGTGGGACGGCGCGGAAGTACCGTTCTAACCGCCTACCAGCGCGCCGTTTCGGCGAAATGATCTGTTGCACGGATCAGCGCGTCGACGATGCCGGGTTCGAGGCTCGAATGGCCCGCGTCGGCGACGGTTTCGAGTTCCGCTTCCGGCCACGCGCGCTTCAGCGACCACGCCGAGGAGTAGGGCGTGCAGACGTCGTAGCGGCCGTGGATGATGCGCGCCGGGATGTGGCGCATCTGCGGGACCTGCTTCAGCAGCCAGCCGTCTTCCGGGAAAAAGCCCTTGTGGACGAAGTAGTGCGCTTCGATGCGCGCGAAGGCTTCCACGAACCGGTCGTCGTTGAAGCGCTGCGGCAGGCCGGACGGGCCGGCGATGGATATCGTCTCGCCTTCCCAGCGTGACCACGCGCGCGCCGCCGCAAGCCGCACCGCGCGATCGTCCGACGTCAGGCGCTTGTGGAAGGCCGCGAGCAGGTCGCCGCGCTCTTCCGCCGGGATCGGCGCGACATAGCGTTCGAACGCGTCGGGGAAGATGTGGCTCGCGCCGGACTGGTAGAACCACTGGATTTCGGCGTGCGTGAGCAGGAAGACGCCGCGCAGCACGAGGGCGGCCACACGGTCGGGATGCTTGGCCGCGTAGGCGAGCGAAAGCGTCGATCCCCACGAGCCGCCGAACACGAGCCACTTCTCGATGCCGAGACGTTCGCGGATCTTCTCGATGTCGGCGACGAGATCCCAGGTGGTGTTGTCGGTGAGTTCGGCGTGCGGCGTGGAGCGGCCGCAGCCGCGCTGGTCGAACAGCACGAGGCGATAGCGCGAGGGATCGAAGAAGCGCCGCATCTCCGGGCTCGTCCCGCCGCCGGGGCCGCCGTGCAGCGCCAGCGCCGGCAGGCCGCGGGGATTGCCACACTGCTCGACGTGGATGACGTGGCGCGGCGAGACCCGGAGGTCCTCCGAGTGGAACGGTTCGACCGACGCATAGAGGTCGCGGCGGGGCGGATTGGCGGGCGCGTTCATGATCTTTGTGCGTAAGGACTGGGGCGCGGCGGGGCAAGGGTGAACGGCTGTGCGGAGCATGGGCGACCTCGCCCATGCCTCTTGGCGGCCGGACGCGGACGAGGTCTTCCGCGCTCCATTTCAGAACGTCTTCTCCATCCAGTCGGCGATGACCTTGGTGACCTCGTCGGGCCTTTCCTGCTGGGTCCAGTGGCCGGAGCCTTTCACCAGATAGCGGTCGAGATTGGGGACCCATTGCTCCATGCCGTCGGCGGAGGAGGGCGGCAGCACGGCGTCCTTCTCGGCCATGATCATCAGCGACGGCTGCTCCACGCGTTCGACGATGTCGGCGGAGCGTTCCCAGTTGCGGGTGAAGTTGCGATACCAGTTGATGCCGCCGGTGAAGCCGGTGCGCGTGAACGTGTCGACGAAGAAGTTCATCTCTTCGTCGCTGAGGAATTTCTCGCGCGGATCGAAGGCCGGATCGTACATCTGCACCATCGCGACGAGCGGGAAGACCGAAGGGTCGCCTTCCTTGCGCTCGGTGGCGAGGCCGGCGGAGGCGGGCTGCTCCATCTCCATCGGGCGGCGCAGGAACAGGTTCATTGTCTTCGACACATCCGCGCCGAGCACGGCGTCTGCTTCGCCGGGCTTCTGGAAGTGCACGATGTACATTTCATCGCCCATCCGCTTGCGCATGATCGCAATCGGGTCCGCCGGCGGGCGCGGCATGAAGGGTGTGTTCACGCCGATGACGCCGGCGACGCGGGTTGGGTGACGCATGGCCATTTGCCAGACGACGATGCCGCCCCAGTCGTGACCGCAGAACACCGCCTTGTCGATGCCGCGCGCATCAAGAAGACCGACGAGATCGGCGCAGAGATGTTCGATGTCGTAGGTTTCGACCGAAGGCGTGGCTTCGGTGAGGCCGTAGCCGCGCTGATCGGGCGCGAGCACGCGAAGCCCGCGCTTCGGCAGGTCGCGGATCTGGTGGCGCCACGAGAAGGCGAGTTCGGGAAAGCCGTGGCAGAGCACGATCGGCGGCTTCTGCGCGGCGGGCCCCGCTTCGTACACCGCCATGCGGATGCCGTTGGTCTGGACGTAGGAGACGGGAGGCAGGGCGTCGGTCATGGCGTTTTCTCCGTTCGTGTTGTGAGCGCGCCGACGAGGAGCGCGGCCCAGCCGCCGAGCAGCGCAAGGCCGCCGAGCGGGGTGATCATGCCCAGAGCGCGCGGTGCGCCGAAGGCCATCGCATAAAGCGAAAAAGCAAAGAGCGCTGCGCCGGTGATGAAGAGCCATCCGGCGATGCGTGCGAAGCGTAGGGGCAGAAGTGTTGCGATCAGCGCGGCGAGCGCATGGATTGCTTCGTAGCGCGCGCCGGCATCGAGCCAGCTCTTCGCGGCGACATCGTCCATGCCGTGCGCAGCGAAGGCGCCGAACGCGACCGCGAGAAGGCCGTGCAATGCGGCGCAGGCGAGGAGAGCGCGATTCATGTGCGCGGCGGAATGGAATACGTGACGACGGCGTGCGCGCACGGATCGTCTTCGCCGTCGGAGCGGATGGTCACATCCGCCACGAACAGCGCCTTGCCGCGTTTCAGCGTGCGCGCTTCGGCGATGAGGTCGGCGGGCTTCGGCTTGCGCAGGAAATTGATCGAGAGGTTCGTCGTCACCGCGAGCGGCTCAAGCCCGATGGCGGAGAAGATGAGCGCGTACACGGTGGTGTCGGTAAGCGCCATCATGGTCGGCCCCGACAGCGTGCCGCCGGGGCGCAACTGGCTCTCGCTGTAGCGGATGCGGCAGACCGCGCGCTTGCCGTCGGCCGCCTCCACATGCGCCGCGCCCGCGCCGCCCGGAAAGGCCTCGCGCAGGAAGGCGTTGATCTCGTCGGGTGTGAGCCCGCGCTTGGCCGTCATGCTTCGCTCCCTCCCGCCACCGTACACGGCGCGCGCGCCGTTCGTCATCCCGTCGCATGACTGTCGCAAGGGAAGGCTTTCTCCCGCGCGATCAAACGCGCTAGCTTGCCTTCAACGATAAAGGGAGCGCGAGCCATGCTGACCAAGGGCGACGAGTATCCGATCCACCAGACCGCCGAGCCGATCGCGTTCTCCGGCACGGACCGCAATTTCTACGACCGCTATTTCTTCTGCGGTTACCGACCGGATGGCGGCGGCTATTTCGGCATGGGCTTCGGCGTTTATCCCCACCTCAATGTCGCGGATGCGCATTTCTCGGTGCTGCGCGACGGCGTTCAGCACTCGGTGCATGCCTCGCGCCTGCTGAACATGGAGCGGATGGATCTGTCGGTCGGGCCGATCCGCATCGAAGTCATCGAACCGTTGCAGAAGCTGCGCGTGCTCATTGATTCACCGGATGGGATCAAAGCCGATCTCGTGATGAAGGGCCGTTCGTTTCCCGTGCAGGAGCCGCGCTTCACGCGCCGCATCGGGCCGCGCACGATGATGGACCTCACGCGCTTCACGCAGAACGTGCGCTGGTCGGGCTGGGTGGAAGTGGACGGCAAGCGTGAGACCTACGAAGGCGGGCTTGGCACGCGGGACCGTTCGTGGGGCGTGCGCCCGATCGGCGCCGCCGACCAGCAACCGCAACAGCCCGCCGCGCCGCAGCAGTTCTATTGGCTCTGGGCGCCGACGAATTTCCCGAACCTCTCGCTCTACTATCACGTCAACGATGATGCCGACGGCGTGCCGTGGAACACGCGCGCCACGCTCGCCATGGACGGCGCCAACACCACCGAACATTTCCATCTCCATGACACCGCGATGAAGGTCGACTGGAAGAAGGGGCAGCGCTGGGCGACGGGCGCCACGCTCTCCGCAAAAGACGGCAGCGGGCGTGATCACAAGGTGACGTGGACGCCGAAGGCGACGTTCCTGATGAAGGGCATCGGCTACGGCCACCCCGACTGGGGCCACGGCCACTGGAAGGGCGAGAGCGTCACCGCGCGCGAGGACTTCCGCCCCGACATGCTCGATCCGCTGCTGCCGATGAACCTGCACATCCAGGCGATCTGCACGACAAAGCATGAGGGCGCGGGGACGGGCTCGGAAGGCGTCGGCATCCTCGAACAACTCGTCATCGGCCCGCACGCGCCGAGCGGATTCAAGAGCATGCTGGACGGGGCCAGCTAGGCGAATGATCCCCGGTTGACTCCGGGCGGCTGCGGGTTTTCTCGTGGCCGCCAAAAGGATCGCGGGAGGATCACATGACGAAGCTGACACGGCGCGCCGCATTGACGGCGCTGGCGGCGGGCGCATCGACGACGGCCGCGTGCGGCGCGCCGGCGCGGGCGCCGGCCTACAACGGGGTTGTCGCGTTCAAGCATGGAGTCGCCAGCGGCGATCCGCGCGTGGACCGCGTCGTCATCTGGACGCGCGTGACGCCCGAAGGAACGGGTGCGGTGCCGGTGCGTTGGGTCGTCGCGCGCGATCGTGACCTGCGCGATGTGGTGCAGACCGCAGAACTGCAGACGAACGCCGACCGTGACTACACGGTGAAGGTGGATGTGCAGGGCCTGCGGCCGAACCAGCAGCTGCACTACGGCTTTCTCTGCGGGAACGCGCGCTCGCCGGTCGGGCGCACGCGCACGTTGCCGCGCGCCGGCGTGAGCGAAGTGAAACTCGGCGTCGTGTCTTGCTCGAACCACGCGTTCGGCTTTTTCAACGCCTATGAAGCGCTGACGAAGCAGGAAGGCATCGATGCGATCCTGCACCTCGGCGATTACATCTACGAGTACGGCCTCAACGGTTATGGCGGAGAAGTCGCGCTGAAGATGGGGCGCCTGCCGCGTCCGGAAGTGGAGATCGTCACGCTCGGCGATTACCGTTCGCGTCACGCGCAGTACAAGGAAGAGCCGGAGCTTCAGGCCGCGCACGCGATGGCGCCGTGGATCGTCGTCTGGGACGATCACGAGACCGCCAACGACTCCTGGCAGGGCGGTGCGGAGAACCACAACGCGGAAAACAACGAAGGCGAGTGGAACGCCCGCCGGAGTGCTGCGCTGCAGGCCTACTACGAGTGGATGCCGCTCCGCGATCCCGAACCCGGCAAGCCGTTCGAGGCGATCAACCGCTCCTTCCAGTGGGGCGATCTGCTCACGGTGATCATGCTGGAGACGCGGCTGCTCGCACGCACAGAGCCGCTCGACTACGCCAAGGATCTCGGCCCCGCGATGATGGCGTGGGACTTCACCGACGCGGCCAATCCCAAGCCCATGGCGCCGGGCGCCGCGCGCACCGCCGCCACGCGCGATCTGCCGCTGTTCATCGAGAACGGGCGCCCGATCATGAGCGGCGCGCGCGTCCGCGCCATCGATTCGCGCAATCCGCCGGCGGGCGTGTCGATCATACCGGATATCGAGGGTTTCAAACGCACCAAGCTTGCCGATCCCGCGCGCGCGTTGCTGGGAGCCGCGCAGGAGAGCTGGCTGAAGGCCGAGATCGAAGCGTCGCGCGCGGCGGGTTCGACCTGGCAGGTGCTCGGCAACCAGACCGTCATGGCGCGCGTGACGGCGCCGGACTTTTCCGGACTGCCGGCGGAGCTGGTCGCGAAACTGGAAACGCTGAGCCCGGGGATCGGGCGGTTCCTGGCGCTGACGAAGCTGAAAATTCCGCTCAATCTCGACGGCTGGGACGGATATCCCGCGCAACGCAATCGCTTGTACCAGATGCTTGCCGGCGCAAACGCCAATCCCATCGTCGTCACCGGCGACAGCCATACGGCGTGGGCCAACGAGCTCATGAGCGAGAACGGCGCGACGCGCGTCGGCGTCGAGTTCGCCGCGACGTCGATCACCTCGCCGGGCACGGGCGACTACGTGAAGGACATCGGCGTCGATGTGGGCGCGGCGTTCGTCTCCGCCAATCCGGAAGTGAAGTGGCACGACCCGACGCATCGCGGCTTCACGGTGCTGACCCTGAAACGCAACGAGGCGGTGGCTGATTTCTACACCGTCTCCACCGTGCTCTCGAAGGAATACACGACCGCCAGGGTCGCGAGCTTCCGCGTGAAGCCGGAGCGCGCCGTGGGCGTGGGGCCGCTGGAAAAGCTGGACGTCTGAGCAGTCAACAATGACGTGAGATTGACTCCGCCTCGGACTTTCTTATTATTCAACCGAAAGGTGGAATAATGGTTCAGGCCGCACAGCTCGACGATACGATGCTCGCTCTCGCCGATCCGACGCGGCGCGCGATCCTCAAGCGGCTGACGCGCGGGGAGGCGCGTGTGACGGAACTCGCCGCGCCCTTCGACATGACGCTGAACGCCGTTTCCAAGCACATCCGCGTGCTCGAACGCGCGCGGCTCGTGCAGCGCCGCCGCGACGGACGCGAGCACATTCTCTCCTTCAATCCCAAGCCCCTCGACGAAGCGGCGCTGTGGATCGAGCGGCAACGGAATTTCTGGAACGCGCGACTCGATGCGCTGGAACGCGCGCTGCGGGAAGACGATGAAGCGAAATAGGAGATCACGATGAGCGACTACGCTGCTTCACACGCGCCGAAGACGGTGCGTCTGGAACGTCTGCTGCCGGGCCCGATCGATCGGGTGTGGGCGTTCCTGACGGACGCAGACAAGCGCAAGCGCTGGTTCGCCGGCGGCGACATGGCCGAGAGCGGCGCGTTCAACCTCTTCTTCCAGCACCGAAACATCACCGATGAGCCCGGGCCGGAAAGGTTCAAGACGGCGATCGAGGGCTTTGACTCGCCGTGCGAGATGGTCCGCTGGGATCCGCCGCGCTCGCTCGCCTTCAGCTGGGGCGGCGATACCGGCGCGTCGCTCGTGACGTGGGAGCTGTTCGAGAAGGGCGCCGACGTGCTCTTCGTCATCACCCATACCGAACTGCCGAACCGCGACGAAATGGTCGATGTCAGCGGCGGCTGGCATGCGCACACTGACATTCTCGAAGCCGTGTTGCGCGGGACGAAGCCGATGCCCTTCTGGGCGAACATCGCCGAACTCGAAAAGTACTACGGCGCACTCTATCCGCAGAATGCAGCCGGCTGAGAGGCGACCATGAGCGACGCAACTGTCCGTCTTGAAGTCACGCAGCGCTTTCCGTTTCCGGCAGAGCGCGTGTTCGATGCGTGGCTTGATCCGCGCATCGCCCGCAAATTCCTGTTCGCCACGGAGACTGGCGAGATGGTGCGCGCGGAGACCGATCCGCGCGTGGGCGGCGCCTATGTCTTCGTCGATCGACGCGACGGCGAGGATATCGAGCACACCGGAACCTATCTGGAGATCGACCGCCCGCGCCGTCTCGTATTCACCTTCGGCGTGCCGAAATTCTCGGCCGATTTTGCGACCGTTGAAATCGAGATCGCGCCCGACGGGCCGGACGCCTGCGTGCTCACGCTGCGCCAGGAAATGTCGGCGGCGAACGCTGAGTGGAAGGATCGCACCATCGAGGGATGGGCCATGATCCTCGGCAATCTGGAAAGGGCGATCAGCTAGGCGGCGGTCAGCGATCCGTCGGCGGAAACGGTGCGATAGAAGCAGCTGCGTGCACCCGTGTGGCAGGCCGCGCCCGTCTGTTCGATGCGCAGGAGGATCGCGTCCTGGTCGCAGTCGATGCGCGCTTCCACGAGACGCTGCGTGTGACCGGAGGTTTCGCCCTTCGTCCAGAGCGCCTTTCGCGAGCGCGACCAGTAGGTGACGCGACCCGTCTCCAAAGTTTGTTTCAGCGCCTCCGCGTTCATCCACGCGAGCATGAGGACTTCCCCGCTCGCCGCGTCCTGCGCGATGGCGGCGATCAGCCCGTCGCCGTTGAAGGCAGGGGAAAGCGTTGGCGACGTTTCCGGCGTGGGGTTAGCTGTGGTCATCGGTCGAAATCATCCGGGGAGGCGCACATGAGAGCGTTCGGGTTCGCAGGCTTGTTCATGGTCCTCGCGGCGGCGTCCAGCCCCGCTTTCGCGCAGGGCGATGAGATCATCGTGACCGCAAGCCGCTACGAGGAACGGTTCCAAAGCACTGACCTGCCGCAGATCACCCTTGCTCGCCGCGCCGACAACGCGGTCGCGACCATGAGCGTTGAGTCCGACACCCGCGAGCTTGGGCAACGCCGCACGGAGCTCATGCAGACGCTCAACGAGCTGCAGTCCCGCGCGCGGGCGAACGGTCCGGTCAGCGTCGCGCTTCTGGAGGAAGCCGAGGAGGACGATGGCGAAACGCGGGTAAAGCCTTACACGGCCGCCCTGGCGCAGGCGCAAATCACCAGTGGGTCGCGACCCGATACTTCGGTCGTGCGCGTGCTTCTGCGCACGGCTGTGCAGACGAACGACACGCTTGAGTCCGTTGAGGGGCGTCTCGATGCTTTCGTGCGTTCGTTGCCGAAACCGGGGCGCGTGTCTCTCGGCGTCAGCGATCCCGAACTCACCCTTGTCGATCCCGCGCAATACCGGGGCGAGATCATTGCCGCGATCGCCGCCGATGCGCGGAAGGTCACGTCGGCGCTCGGGCCGGACTACGGCGTGCGGATTGAGGGACTGGCGGAGCGGATCGCATGGCGGCGTACAGGCGATCTCACCCTCAGCCTCTACATCCCGCACTCGGTGACGTTTGGACCCGTGGCGTCGGTGCGTCCGTAAGCGGCCTTCAAGCCGCGTCGCGCAGCACGCGGACGTGGCGGATGGGGCTGGCGCCGCTGAGGCGCTGGATCTCGCCCTTCACTTCGAGGTCGAGCTTCACGGTCGTCACATGCCACGAGACGGAGCCGAGGTCGGCGCGCTCGGCCTCGGTGAGCTTGGCGGGCACTTCCTGGACGAGGTCGTCCAGCGTGGCGCCACGGCTGCCGGCGCTGACGATCACCTGCCGGATGGCGCGCCGCAGCGCGTCGTACTTCCAGCGCAGGATACGAGTGGGCGCCTTGCCGGGAGTCGGCGTGGCGCAGACGACACGGTCGGCGCTGGAGCGCAGCGGCCGGTTCTGTGAAGAATGTTCAAAGGAATCTGAAGCGTAAGCCATGGTCTGCCTCGTCTTCGGGCCGCCATTTCTAGCCGTTTGAAGCAACGGCCCGCGACAATTTCGCGCGACGGGTGCACAGACTGACCTCATCTGCGGGCCGGAATCAAGATGAACCTTGATCAACCATAGCCGGCGAGCCTCAGGAACCGGCTCCTCATCTCGGGATCGGTCTCGAATACGCCGGTGAACTGGGTCGTTACCGTGGTGACATCCTTGTGGCGCACGCCGCGTGTGGTCATGCACTGGTGTTCGGCGTCGATCAGGACGGCCACGCCGGCAGGCGCGAGGGCGCTTTCCAGCGCGTTGGCGATCTGGGCGGTCAGCGTTTCCTGGCTCTGCAGGCGCTTGGCGAAGATCTCGACCACGCGGGCGATCTTGGAGATGCCGACGACCTTGGCGGTGGGCATGTAGGCCACCCAGGCCTTGCCCAGGAACGCCGCCATGTGGTGCTCGCAATGGCTTTCCACGTCGATTTTCTTGAGCATCACGAGGTCGTTGTAGCCGCCGACGTCCTCGAAGGTCTTCGACAACTCCTTGATGGGGTCGGCGTCGTAGCCCTGAAACCACTCCTCGTAGGCGTCCACCACCCGGCGGGGGGTATCGAGCAGGCCTTCACGGGCGGGGTTGTCTCCGGCCCAGGCGAGCAGGGTGCGGACGGCCTCCATGGCTTCTTCGCGGCTGGGTTTCTTCACGACCGCCGCGAGCGGGGCGGGGCGGGGCTTGGCGTTGCCGTCCATGAATTTCCTCAATCGCCGACGGGTTATGAGCATCCCCCCGATGGCGAAACCGGGGGGCGGGGAGCCGGCTCCCGCAGACTTGTGGACGCGCCTTGCGTTTGTCCACCCTTCCCGTAGCGACATAAGAGAGCGTATCACGCGCGATCCCGGCGGAGAATCCTCTTCGCCGCTTGCGGATTTCCGATGGACCTTACCCTTACCAATACGCTGACGCGCGCCAAGGAGCGCTTCGTCCCCGCCGATCCCAAGCGGGTGACGATGTATGTCTGCGGGCCCACGGTCTGGAACTACGCCCACATCGGCAACGCGCGTCCGCCCGTTGTGTTCGACGTGCTCTTCCGGCTGCTGCGTTCGACCTACGGCGATCGCGCGGTGGTCTACGCGCGCAACTTCACTGACATCGACGACCGCATCATCGCGCGCGCCGCAGAGCTTGGTGAATCCATCGACACGCTGACCGCGCGCTACACCGACATCTACCGCGCCGACATGGCGGCCCTCGGCAATCTGAAACCGACGATCGAACCGACCGCCACCGGCCACATCGGCCCGATGTGCGAGATCATCGGATCGCTGCTCGACAAGGGCGCCGCCTACAAGGGCAAGAGCGGCGTGTGGTTCTGCGTCGCGGAAGACGCCGACTACGGCAAGCTCTCCCGGCGCACGCAGGATGAAATGCTCTCGGGCACGCGCGTGGAAGTGGAAGATGACAAGAAGCACCCATCCGACTTCGCGCTCTGGAAGGCGGCCAAGCCGGGTGAGCCTGCATGGGATTCGCCCTTCGGTCGCGGCCGCCCGGGCTGGCACATCGAGTGCTCGGCGATGATCCGCGCCAATCTCGGCGAGACCATCGACATCCACGGCGGCGGCATCGATCTCATCTTCCCACACCATGAGAACGAGATCGCGCAGTCGGAGTCCGCGAGCGGCGTCCCGCTCGCGCGCTACTGGATGCACAACGGCTTCCTCGACATGGACGGGGAGAAGATGTCGAAGACGCTCGGCAATGTCGTGCTGATCCACGATCTTGCGAAGGAGTGGCCGGGCGAGGTGCTGCGCTGGGCGTTGCTGTCGGCGCACTACCGCGCGCCGCTCGGCTTTTCGCGCGAGCTGCTGGAGCAGTCGAAGGCGAGCCTCGATCGTCTCTACACCGCGCTGCGCCGCCTGAAAGACGTCGACGTCGACGAGGATGTCGGTCCGCCGGAAGCGTTTCTCACCGCGCTCTGCGATGATCTCAACACGCCGGAGGCGATGGCCTCGCTCTTCGGCCTGGCGACCGAGGCCAACAAGACCGACAAGCCGCTCGAACAGCAGTTGCTGAAATCAAAGTTACTTGCGGCGGGAGCGCTGATGGGTGTCCTGCAGGGCGACCCCGACGCGTGGTTCCGCAGCGGCGACAATGTGGACGAGGTCGATCGTCTCGTCGCCGATCGCGTCGCTGCGCGTCAGGCGAAGAACTGGGCAGAGGCTGACAGGCTTCGCCAAGTTCTCGCCGGAATGGGCGTGGAAGTGATGGACAACGCTCAAGGGTCGACGTGGAAGCGCGTCGGCTGAATCTCGGAGAATGAACGTGCGGAAAACCCTCGCCGGCCTTGCAGCCGTGCTTGCGCTCACGGGCGCGGCCTTCGCCCAGACCACCGGTGAAAGCCCGTTCCAGAAAAACCGCGGCACGGCGCCGGCTCCCGCCGTCGCGGCGTCCGAACCTTCCGTCGCCGCGCCGCCTGAAGGCGCGGGTCCCGGCGGTCTCGATTTCGGATCGTGGCGCGGCGCGAACGCCGAGGCCTACGGGCCTTCGTTTGAACGACGTGTCGTGGCGCATGTGGCGGGGAAGCCGCTGTCGGGCGTGCGCGCGGCGCTGCAGTCGGACGGCTTCTCGTGCGTGGAAGCGCGCGAGCGCGGCGGGGCGGGCCCCGCGCTCGAATGCCGGATCGCGGCGCGCGACGGCGCGTGCGGCGTGGAATGGTGGACCGTGCTCGAAGAGCCGATGGCTGCGCCGAAGGCGGGCTGGGACCGTATGTGCCGCTGACGTACTAGCTGCGCGGCGCCGGCAACCGCACGCGCATCAGCGCGCCGCCGCCGGGTGCGTCGAGGATATCGAGACTGCCGCGATGCGCGCGCGCCAGCGCTTTCACCAACGTGAGACCGAGGCCTGCGCCTTCCACGGCGCCCACGCCCGCGCCGCGTTCGAAGGGCTGTGACAGGCGGCGCTTGTCGGCATCCGAGATGCCGGGGCCGTTGTCGATAATGTCGATGGCGATGGCGCGCGCGCCGGCCGCGAGACGCACGGTGATGTGGCCGTCCTGCGGCGAGAATTTCATCGCGTTGACGATGAGATTGTCGAGAATCTGACGGACCGCGCGCGCGTCGGCGTCGATGGGCATCGGCGCTTCGGCGTTTTCGGCGGTGATCTTGCCCTTCCACTCTGAGGCGACGCCGGCGGCTTCCACCGCTTCGCGCGCCACATGAGCGAGGTCGAACCTTTCCGGCGTGATCTCGTAACGGCCTGCATCGAGGCGCGCCATGTCCAGCCAGTCGGTGGCGAGCGCGTTCATGCGCCGTCCGCTCGACACGATTAGATCGACGTACTCGGCGTATTTCGGCGCGAGCGGCCCGAACAGCTGCTGCTGCATCACCTGCGCGAAGCCGAGGATGTGGTTGAGCGGCGTGCGCAGCTCGTGCGCCACCTCGCCGATGCGGCGCACCTCGGGGGAGGCGACCGGCGCCGGGGCGGACATCTTGCTCGAAGCGATCAGCCATCCGGCAAACGCCATCGAGAGCACCGTGAAGGAACCCGGCGCCACCGCGCTCCAGGGTTCGCCCACCGCCTGCGCGCTCCACGCGGAAATCGCGTAGCCGACCACGGAGAGGCATGCCGCTTCCGCCGCGCGCCCGGTTCCGAAGAGTCGCAAAGCCAGCGCTGGCGCGACCGCGAAGGACGCGCTCACCGGCGAAAGTGCGCCTCCGGTCAGCGCGGTCGCGGCGCTCGCCGCTGCGACCCAACTGCCGATCATGATGGACGCCGCCCAGTTTTCGCCTGATCGGGGGCCCAGCAGGAGTGTGGCGAGAGCCGGCGCAAGCGCCAGCGCCGCCGCAAGCGCAGTGGCGCGAGAGGGCGCGCCGATCAGGGAGGCGAACACGCACACGATCACAGCACCCGCCATCCAGCCCCACAGCGCGAACGCCACGGTTCTCGAAACGACTGGGCGGGATGTGACGGGGTTAACGGCGGATTCGCCATCCGCGTTGCGTGTTGCAGCAATTACCAAATACTCACCCCCTCGAAGCGGGAATCCGTTTACGAGCGTATCGACCCCGGCCCCCCGGCGACAGCAGGGACGGCCCTCAAGCGAAATGAATCACACAAGATGAGCAGTCAGGGAGCGTTCCGAATGAAGGCGTGGACAGTGTTGACCGCGGCTCCGGCCTTGCTGGTGCTGACGGCGGCCCTTCTGGCGTCGCCGGCGGATGGCCAGACCAAGGCGAAATCGAAGAAGGGCCAGACCCCGCCGCCCGTCTCTGCGCCTGTGGTTCCTGTGGTCCCGCCGCCGCCGTCGGAACCGCTTGCAGCGGCGGTCGGCAACTACGCCGCGTTCCAGAACGACATCTCGGCGCTGGAGACCGGCGCGCTCGGCACCGCCGATGAACTCGAACGCGCGTTGGATCGCGCGGCCGGCGTCAACCGCGAGACCATGGCGCGCGGCTGGATCGCCTATGGCGCGCTCACCGCAGCCCAGGCGCCGGAGTTCGTGAAGGGCGTGCGCGACACCGCCGCTCATTACGGCCGCGACGTGATGATCCGCGGGCTGACGCTCGATCCGGGCTACGCGCAGACGCTGAAGGGCGGGGAAGATGCGGCGCGTCTGGCGCTGACGGCGGCGCGTGCGGACGGCGCGCGCGTGTTCCTGGTCGGCGAACGCTACAAGGAACTCGCCTACTCGCTGCAGAAGCAGCGCTGGGCCAATCAAGTGGCGCCGCAGCAGCCCGCGCGTGTGCAGCGTATGCGGACGCTCTCCGCTTCCGCCGCCACCCGCAACGTGGACGCCGTCATGGCGCCGCGCCTGCAGGCCGCCGCCGCAACGTTCACGCCGTGGACCGATCCCACGCAGTTCGGCGGCGTCAACTTCTGGGACTCGTTCCGCACCACGCCGGGTCCGGTCGCTGCGACGCAGATTCCGGCGCCGACGCTGCGCGTGCATCACGACCGCGTGCAGACGGTCAACCGCATGACGACGCTGGCCGCGCTCTATGTGCTGGACGCCACGAAGGAACCGGCGGCGCAGGCCGAGCGCCTGCTTGCGGAAGGCTCCACGACACGCTGTCTCGAGCTGGCGCAGGTGCAGTTCTACCAGTGCATGTCGGCGGCCCGCTTCCGCTATGAAAACGCGTTCTGCCTCGGCGAGCATGCGCTGAAGGACATGGGCTCGTGCATCAAGAACGCGACGACCGAGGCTTCCTCCTCGCCGGTCGCAGCGCTGCCCGCGCCGGCGCCGGAGATCGTCGCGCCCGTGACGCCGCCGGCGAGCACGCGCAAGAAGCGCTAGTTCCGGCCCGTTTGCGCGCCTATCTAGGCGCATGACCGAAACCATCGACGCGGCCATAACCGCCCTTGAAGACGATCTCGCGCTCCTCCCGGACTGGGAGGAGCGCTTCTCGTATCTGATCGATCTCGGCAAGCAGATGGCGCCGCTCGCCGAACACGAACGCACCGAAGCGACGAAAGTGCGCGGCTGTGCAAGCCAGGTGTGGATCGTGCCGGAGCGGCGCGACGGGCGGCTTTTCCTTCGCGGCGAGTCCGATGCGTTTCTGGTGAAGGGGCTGATCGCGGTTCTGCTGCAGGTCTATTCCGGGCGCACGGCGGAGGAGATCCTCGCCGTCGATCCGAAAGGGCTCGCCGCGCGGCTCGGGCTCTCCGACGCCCTCACCGCGCAGCGCTCCAATGGCCTGTATTCGATGATGCAGCGCATCCGTTCGGAAGCGGCTCAACCAATCCCGTAGTGATCGGCCAGCAGTTCGAGTCCGAGTTTCAGCACGCGTTTTCCCGACAGCGACGGCCAGCGCCGCGCGCGTTCGAGATCGGCAAAACCCCGTCCTTCCAGGCAGGCCGCGCGCACCGCACTCGCCAAGGACATCGGCAATCCGCCCAGCGCCTTCTCCACGCGACGGCGCGCATCGATGGCCTCGCCGATGGCGTGTTCCTGCGCGCCGCCCGGTCCGCGCGACGTCGAACCGCGCGGTGGCGCCGTCCAGTCCGAACCGCTGACGAGGCCGTGCTGCGCGCGCTCCCAGTCTTCGCCGAGTCGACGTGCGGCTTCGATTTCGCGGCGCGCGAAGAAGCCCTTGCCAGCCACATGCGTGAGCGCCCCGAACGGGCCCTCCATCGGCACGCCGCACGCGGTACGCATCACGCCGTCGTCGGCCATGATGAAGCGCTCGACGAGTTTGCCGTGCTGTTCGCGCCATGGGTTGTTCAGGGGTTCGCGCTGCGCGGAGTCGCGGGCGACGCGCGCGACGCCGGCGGGGCTCAAACGGTAGGTGTCGGCGAAGCCCGCCGGCGCGATGGCGCCTTCGGCGAGCAGCGATCGCACATCCTCGCGGCTGAGCCGGGCGAGCGGGCGGCGGCGGCGATCGCCCCTCGGAAACACCGCCATCGCGCGACCCGTGCGTTCGGGGGCCAGAAGCGCGCCGGGTTTTCCCAATCGCGCGAGGGCGCGTTGGCGGCGCAGGACGCCGAGCTCTGCAACTTCAACATCTTTTCCAGTTTCGATCATGCCCGGCCTCCGCGGGGCGCGGCGAGCAGCGCGGTTTCGAGGCTGTCCATCCAGGGGTCGAAGGCGGGGTTGGTGCGGTCCTCCTCGATGCGGCGCAAGGCCAGCAGGGCCGTCGACCGCTCGCGACCGAAGGCCTGCGCCGTGCGATGGGCGGGTTCGCCATAGACGGTGGAGAAGAGGTACATGGCGATGTGGCGCACGCGCGTTTTTGCGACGCTGCGCTTTCCAACTTCGACAATTTCTTTCGAATTCACGCCCGTCGCGAATTGCAGGATGTCCGCGACGAGCTGCACCCGGGGATCGGGCGGCGAGGGCGGGGGCGGCGGCAGGATGGGGGCGAAATCGCCCGGATCGGGTGGTGTCGGTTCCGTCTGCATGGGTCTCTCCCGGAGCCGGGATGGCTCCGTCGAGAGACTATGCATATTATCCTATTGCTTGGAAAGTAGTCATTTACCCTCGACCTACTACCGCGACGAGGGCGTCCCGGCGCCGGTCACCGCCTCCGCCGCCAGAAACGCGTGCGCGGCGGCGATGTCGCCGACTTCGACCAGCAGCGTGATCGTCTGGCGGCCTTCCAGCGTGATGGTCATGGCTTCGCGGGGGTCGAGGCCCTTCATCGTATGGAGGGCGGCGTCGGGGAAGGTGAAGACGACGGCGCGCGCGCCGTGTTCGCCGGTCTCGACGGCGCGGGCCTGGGCGTGGGTGATGCGTGCGGTGGCCGGAGAGGCGACGAGGCTCGCGAGGCCATGGCCGAGGCGGCCGGGGGTGTCGGCGATGGAGCGGGTGGCGCGGGCGGTGTCGCGGAAGGAGAGGCGCGCCGTCGAAGGCGCGGCTTCACCGGGGCGCAGCGACATCACCAGCATCAGCGAGCCGCCATTGCCCTCCCGGCGCACGCCGAACACGGCGGGGCGTGGGCCCAAGGGCGCACCGGGGATGTCCTGACGAATGTAGAAACCCTGCGGATCGGCGGCGCGGCGGGCCGACCAGGTCCGTTCGCCGCCGGGGAAGGTCATGCCCATGAGCCGCGTCCAGCCGGAGAAGCCGAAGCGGGCGTCTGAGGCGGCTTTCAGGAGAACGGGGTCGTCGCAGCGGCGGCTTGAGACTTCCCGCGCCGCGCCGCGCGAGAGCGCGTCCGCCCGGGCGGCGGTCCAGCCGGCGCGCAGGAGCACGCCCCGGGCCTGGAACGTCGAGGCCTGGAGCGCCTGACGCATCTGGGGCGTGAAGAGTTCGCAGCGCCGGTCGGCGGCCAGCAGCGCGCTGCGCTCGGCGAACATGGAGTCCGCGCCCGCCGCCATGGCCGGGGCCGCAAGGCTGAGAAGGGCGGCGGTGAGGACGAAGGCGCGCATTCTCCCCACATAACCCGGGCGTGCTTGCGGTAAGGTGAAGGCATGGACGAATTGAAGACCGGCTTCTGGGCCTCGGCCCTCATCCGCCGCGCGGAAATCGCCGGCGCCTTCGCGACGGTAGCCCGGCGCGGGGACGCTGATGCGGGCGCAGTGCTGGTGAAGGTCGCCACCCTCGACGGCCGCGCGCGGCTCTATTCGCAGGCGCGCAACGGCGACGGCGAACGCATCTGGCTCGATCTCTCGGCGGGACCGCTCGGTTTCGAGGAAAGCGCGGTGGATGCGTATGCGAAGAAACGCGCCGAGGGCGATCCGGATGTGTGGATCATCGAGATCGAGGATCGCGCGGGACGGACGTTTCTGACGGAGCCGTTGGACAAGGGCGCTGGGTGAATCGTGGGTCCGTTATTGGTCGATTGTGTTGAAAAACGCCTGGTGATTGGACGTTAGGGCGAACGCTGATTCCATCTCGACCAGCGAGGGAGATGGCGATGCTCGGCCCAAGACAGGTGATGCAAGAAGCTCTGTTCTATGAGTTTTCCCTGGAGCATCACGTTCCAGACGACCACCTCTTGCGCCGCATTGATGCGTTGATGGACTTCTCGGAGGTGCGCACTCACCTCGCACCGTTCTACAGCTCGACCGGCCGACCGTCGGTGGACCCCGAGTTGATCGTTCGGATGCTCGTCGTGGGCTACTGTCTCGGCATCCGTTCCGAGCGCCGGTTGTGCGAGGAGGTCCATCTCAATCTCGCCTATCGGTGGTTTTGCCGTCTTGGCCTGGACGGCGCTATTCCGGATCACTCCACGTTCTCCAAGAACCGCCACGGTCGCTTCCGCGACAGCGATCTTCTGCGTCAGCTGTTTGAGATGGTGCTGCGGCGCTGCATTGATGCGGGTCTCGTCGGCGGCGAGGGCTTCGCGGTCGACGCAAGCCTGATCAGCGCAGACGCGAACAGGACGGAGGGCGGCCCTGGGTCGCAAGGGCTTGATCCGAACAAGACCAGCCGAGCGATCAAGGAGTACATCGAGACGCTTGACGACGCGGCCTTCGGCGCAGCGTCTACCGCGATACCGCGCTTCCTTTCGCCGTCAGATCCCGCCGCGCGCTGGACTGCGGCGCACCACGCGTCGGCGATCTACGCGTACTCGATCAACTACGCCGTCGACGTGGCGAATGCCGTCATCGTGGATGTCGAAGGCTCAAGCGCAATCCGGCAAGCAGAGATCGAGGCTGCCAAGCGGATGGTCGATCGCGTGCAGGATCGCTTTGGCATCAAGCCGCGCAAGCTGATCGCGGACACGGCGTATGGTGCGGCGAAAACGCTGAACTGGCTGGTCAACGAGAAAGGCATCGAGCCGCACATCCCGGTCTTCGACAAGGGTGAGCGTGGCGAGGACCGTTTATCTCGAAGCGAATTCACCTACGATGGTTTCGCCGACAGCTATACCTGTCCCGCCGGCAAGCCGCTCCAGCAATACTGGACCGCCAGTCGCGCGGCGAAGGCGACGCCGCCCAAGGACGACATCTACCGCTACCATGCCAGGAAGCAGGATTGCAGTGCGTGTCCCTTGAAGCCGCGATGCTGTCCCGAAACACCTAGCAAGAAACTACTGCGCAGCATCCACGAGGAAGCCCGTGATGTCGCGCGCGCCATCGCAACAACGCCCGAGTACGTTGTCTCCCGATGTGAAAGGAAGAAGGTCGAGATGGCCTTCGCGCACCTTAAGCGAATTCTGAAACTTGATCGGCTCCGGCTGAGAGGACCGCGAGGCGCCAACGATGAATTCCTCCTCGCCGCCGCCGCTCAGAACCTACGGAAGATGGCAAAGCTGATCCCCGCCTGAAGGCAGGGCGGCGGACCACGAGGCCGACCGCCCGATGCCTGAGCGCGCCCGCCATGGCGATTTCGCCTCGGTCTTTTTCAACGGAATAGGCCCAAAGCAGACCTTCGGCTTGTTCGCTCAAACTCGTTGGAATACGGGGTGAGCGATGAGCCGCACTGATATTGAGGCGTACCTGAACGGCTTACATGCCGAAGCCGAACGGCTAGCGGCGCTTATCGACGTCCCAGAGAACCTTCGATTGAAGGCGCACAAGCCGACTGGTGACGGTTGTTGGCTTACTCTCTACTGGCGGGAGGCCAACGACGGTGACGACCAAGATGGCTACTACGTCGCCCTAATGAGCCGGGAAGACGGCCAGGAATGGGAGTTATCCGAGGTTTCGCTGGAGTACACGGACAACCTGCTCTTCAAATTCTACGAAGGCGTCACGCACCAAATGGTCATGCGGGAGCAGGAGCAGAAATCCGGGACGGATCGTCGCCGCATCATGTTTGCCGCACAAGAAGCGCTGATGGCTCGGCTGAATCCCGATTGGTCAAACCGAACCAGTCAGCGCCACGAACAAATCCTGCGAAACTTCCCCTTCGCGGACAAAACTCAGTAAGCGCCGAATGTCCGAGTTCGGCGAAAACCGGACTCCGTCACCACCCGAGCCGCCTTCTCTCCCTCGCGGGGAAGAAGGAAATTACCGCGCGCTCAGTCTCGTCACCGCATCCTGCGCCGGCGCGTAGCCGCGTTCCGCCGCGCGGCGGTAGTACGAAAGCGCTTCGCCCTTCGGCACGCCTTCGCCTTTTTCCGCCTGCTGGCCGAGCAGGAAACTCGCTTCGGGATCTTCGAGTTCTTCGGCGCGTTTCAGCAGGTCGATGCCGCGTGCGATGTCGCGCGACGCGAGGCCTTCTCCAGACAGATACATGCGACCGTATTCGCGCGTGCCGGCGGGATGGAACGCGGTTTCGGTGAGCGCTTGGTAGGTTTTCAGCGCGTAGGCCGTGTCGCGCGGGCCGCCGATGCCGAGCTGGCGGATGCGCGCGAGTTCGAATTCACAATCGACCATGCCTTGCGCCGCGCATTTCTCGAACAGCGCGCGGCCTTCCATCGAGCGTTGGGTCCGCATGGGCATGGCCATCGCATACTGTGCGCGTGCATCCGTGGGCGCGGCTTCGCGCAGGAGATTGTCGGCGGCGAGCGCATCGGCGGTGAGGCCGCCACGACCGGCGCGCGTGAGTTCGCTGAGCACATAGGTCGCAAGCGTCGAGCCCTGCGCGCGGGCGGTGGCGCACGACTGCGCGGCGGCGACGTCGTCCTGCTTGGCGCCGACGCCGGTGAAATGCGCCGAGCAGAGGATCGCGCCGCTCAGCGGATCCTCGGCGGCGGCGGCCTCAACGAGTTCGAGGCTCGACTTCGACAGCGCGCGTTCCGCGAGATCGGCGGGCATCAGCGACGCTTCTTCCTGGGGCGTCAGGCCGTAGCGTTCGCGCGGTCCCACCTGGGCGGCTTCGCTCAGGCCGGATTTGGGTTCGGCGGGTGGTTTCGACGGATTGAGCATGCCGAAGACGAGGTAGGCGGCGGCGATGACGCCGAGGGCGATCAGCGCGGGTGTGATGTACCGCGTGGCGCCGCTGGCAGGCGTATCGGGCATGAGGTGCTCCTGAAGAAGCGCGACCCTTAGCAAGCCTCGCGGCGGGGCGATATGCCGTAACGAACCTTAACCTTTGACGCCTAATCTGGGGCGGTGCTGTTCCTGCTGAACGATACCGTGCTCGATCTGGGGCTTCCCGGTGACACCTTCGCCCGCGCGGGCGGGGGATCGCCGACAACGGCGCGGCTCGGTCACGCGATCCGTGCGGGGCAGGAAGCGCTGTTCGCCGCCGGCGCCTTTACGCGCGCGCATCCCGACATCGCGTTCGCCGTGGCCGCCGAAATCGCGCTCGCCAGCGAAGCCAATGCCGCGCTGTTCGTCATTCCGGGCCGTATCCGCAAGGCCGAGGAAGTGGCGGTGCGTCTCGCGTCGGCGCCGCTCACCACGCTCGTGCGCATCCAGGCGCACCAGAGTCGCGTCGGGCCGGATCCGGCGTTCGTCAATCAGCAGGTCTGGAACCTCGCGCTCGCACAAGCCCAGAGTTCGGGCCAGAACCTTGCCGGAACACGCGCCTCCGCGTAAACGCGCGGCCTCATGACAGTTCAAGACCTTGCCGCCGAAGCGGGCCGGCGCCGCACCTTCGCGATCATCTCGCACCCTGACGCCGGCAAGACGACGCTGACGGAAAACCTGCTGCTCGCGGGCGGCGCCATCCGGCTGGCCGGTGAAGTGCGCGCGCGCGGGGAGACGCGGCGCACGCGTTCGGACTGGATGAAGATCGAGCGCGAGCGCGGGATCTCCGTGTCCGCCAGCGTGATGACGTTCGAGCGCGACGGCATCGTCTTCAACCTGCTCGACACGCCGGGCCACGAGGACTTCTCCGAAGACACTTATCGCACGCTCACGGCGGCGGACTCCGCGGTGATGGTGCTCGACGCGGCGAAAGGCATCGAGCCGCAGACGCTCAAGCTCTTCGAGGTTTGCCGCCTGCGCGACATCCCGATCATCACCTTCATCAACAAGCTCGACCGCGAGGCGCAGGATCCGTTCGCGCTGCTGGACGAGGTGCACGAAAAGCTCGCGCTCGATGTGGCGCCCGTGTTCTGGCCGGCGGGCTCGGGGCAGCGCTTTCGCGGCATGCTTGATCTCCGCAACGACAAGTTCCACGTCTTCCGTCGTCCCGAAGCGGGCGAGAAGACGACGCACGAAACAGAGCTCGTGCCGATGGCGAGCAATCACATCGCCGACATGATGTCGGCGGAGGAGCTGGAGGAGCTGCGCGAGACGTCCGATCTCGCGCGCGCGGGGCTGCCGACGTTCGATCTCGACGCGTATCGCGAAGGCTCGATGACGCCGGTGTTCTTCGGCTCGGCGCTGCGCAAGTTCGGCGTCACGGAACTGCTGGACGGGATTGCGGGCTATGCGCCGCCGCCGCGCACGCAGAAGGCGGTGACGAAGGGTGTGGCGGACGTCGTGGAGCCGTCGCGCACGGAGGTCACGGGCTTCGTATTCAAGATCCAGGCGAACATGGACCCCAAGCACCGCGACCGTGTGGCGATGCTGCGCGTGGTCTCGGGGCGCTTCCGGCGCGGCATGACGCTGAAGACGACCAACGGCAAGGCGCTGAATGTGCACGCGCCGCTCATGTTCATGGCGCAGGACCGCGAAATCCTCGACGAGGCGTTCCCCGGCGACGTCATCGGCGTGCCGAACCATGGCGCGTTGCGTGTCGGAGATTCGCTTAGTGAAAGCGGGCAGGTGTCCTATATCGGCATCCCGAACTTTGCGCCGGAAATCCTGAAGCGCGCCCGCGTCGCCGATCCGCTGAAGCAGAAGCATCTGAAAAAGGCGCTCGAAGGCATGGCCGAAGAGGGCGTCACGCAGCTCTTCCGCCCGGTGATCGGCTCCGACCTCATCGTCGGCGCAGTGGGCGCGTTGCAGTTCGACGTGCTGGAAGAACGCCTGCGCGCGGAGAACGGCCTCGACGTGATGTTCGAGCAGTCACCCTATCAGGCCGCGCGCTGGATCAGCGCGGAGTCGCACGCCGATCTCGAAGCCTTCATGGACCGCAACAAGTCCCAGAGCGCCGAAGACCTCGACGGCGCCCCCGTCTTCCTCGGCAAGACCGCCTGGGAAATCGGCTACGTGCAGGAGAAGAACCCGAAGGTGCGCTTCACGGCGACGAAGGAGCGGGTGGGGTAGGTCCTATCCCGCCATCTGACGTTCGACGTCCTTCATGTCGAAGTAGTCGCGCCACGAGCTGATCTTGCCGTCCTTGAATTCGAAGACGCCCATCACCTCGAAGCGCAGCGTCTTGCCGGACTTCTGCACGAAGGTATCGATGCGCTCGTTGAGCACCGTGCCGTTGGCGTTCTCCGCCGTGTGCAGCGTCTCGAACCGGGCTGATGTCGCGTCCGCCAGAAAGCCCGCAATGAAGGTGCGGATGGCGTCATGCCCGACGAGTTTGGGCATAGGTATGTTGTGATAGACGGCGTCCGGCTGGAAGGCCGCCATGATGCGGTCAAGGTCCAGCGCTTCCCACGCGGCGATGAAGTCCGCGACGACCTTGCTGTTCGACATGGCGTTCTTCCTCTGTGTGCAGTCACCGGCACACTACAGAAGATGAGGCGGCGCGCGCCAATTACTTCGCGGGTCATGGCCTGTGGTCGAATGCCCGGCGCGCGCTAAGCCGCCATCTGCTCCGTCGCGCCTTTGCGCACTTTGAAGAACCGCATCGCGCGTTGCGCGGCTTCCACCGGCACCGCCGTGTAGAGGCGGCCGAAGTGTTCGGCCTGGTTCATGGCGTCCTGTCCGCCGCCGACGAGCACGGCGAGGGTGACGAACAGCGGACGTTCGAGATTCGAGGCGCGGCAGACCATCGCCAGCGCTTCCATGTCGGCGCGCTGCACGATGCCGTGCGTGGTGTCGTAGTCGAGACCCACGATCTCGGCGAGCGCTATGGTGAAGGCGGTGATCTTGTTGTCGCGGTAGAACGCCACGAGGAGCGGGGGCTTCAGTTCGCCTGCGCGCTTTTTCTGGTCAACGAGTTTCTGCGCTTCACGCACGTCATCGGTCATGGCGGCGGCCTGACGCGCCTGCATGCGCGCGCGGGCCTTGGTCAGCGCCTGGTCGAGTTCGACGGGATCGACGTTGGCGTTGCGGTCGAGGATGGCGGTGCGCAGCTTCTGTTCGACGACGAAATACATCTCGTTGAGCAGGTCGATCGGAATGTCGTGGCGATTGACCACGCCGCCGTGCAGTTTCTTGTTGTCGCGGGCGCGATCGACCGCCAGCTCCATGGCGGGGCGTTCGATGCGGGCGCCGGCGTTCTTGAGCAGCATGTCGAGCGCGTCGTCGTCGCCGGCCCGCACGATGGCGTCGGAGACGCGCGGGCTGACCGTATCGCGCTGGGCGATGGCCTTGATGTGATCCTGTGTCTGCTCGGAGACGAGCTTGACGAGCATTTCGTCCTTCAGCACCGGCGAGCGGCGCAGGATGGGCTCGGCGACGGCGAAGGAATTGAAGGCGAGGTCCTGCAGCAGCTGGATCGGGGCGTCATGGCTGTCGGCGAAGCGCTCGGCGAGTTCGGCGAGCACGCTCTCCTGCATCTCCTTGGCGACCGTGCACAGCACGTCGTCGAAGAGCTGGGTCTCGCGGCTCGTCCGCTCGGCGGCGGTGTCGAAGAAGAGGTCGGTGGCCTCGCGCAGCAGGTCGCGACGCTTCTCGCTCGAGGGCGCGCGGGCGAGATCGATGAGCTTGGCGAAGCGGGCGCCGTTGGCGGACATGGACGCAGGACCTTTCGATGGTCCTTCCTCGGTAATTGACGACGGTTAACAAAGGACGAAACGGCTGCGCGTCAGGGCGTCGCTGACCCGTGGACGGTCACGCCCCCAACGCTGCGCGCTTTTCCTCGATCTCCAGCCATTCGGTTTCTGCCGCGTCCTTTTCGGCGCGCGCCTTGTCGAGGCCGGTTATGGCGGCGTTGAAGGCTTTGGGGTCGCGGGCGAAGAGGCCGGCGTCGGCGAGGCGGGCTTCCAGCGCGGCGATTTCGGAATCGAGCGCGGGGATGCGGGCTTCGAGTTCGGCGAAGCGGCGCTCGTCCTTGTAGCTGAGCTTGTTGCGGGCGCGCTTTTCCACGGGCGCCTCGGTAGCGGCCTTCGCCACGGGCGCGGCGCGCTTGGGCGCATAGCCGCCGTGTTCGCGCTCGAAATCGGCGTAACCGCCCGGCGTTTCCGCCCAGCGCCCGTCGCCGAGCGCGCCGAGGATCTGCGTGGTCACGCCGTCGAGGAAGGCGCGGTCGTGGCTGACGATGAGCACGGTGCCATCGTAGGCCGCGAGCATGTCCTCAAGACCGTCGAGGGTGTCCATGTCGAGATCGTTGGTCGGTTCATCCAGCACCAGCAGGTTCGCCGGCTGCGCCAGCGCCACCGCGAGGGCGAGCCGGTTCTTCTCGCCGCCCGAGAGCGCCTTCGTCGGTTGGCGCAGCTGCGTGGGCGGAAAGAGGAAGGACTTGGCGTAGGCCGCCACGTGGCGCGGGCGTCCCCGCACCATCACCTGGTCGCCGCCGAGCGGGCAGAGCGTCTCCCAGATCGTCTCGTCGGGCTTCAGGATCGAGCGTTGCTGGTCGACGTAGGCGATCTCCAGATTGGCGCCGACGCGCACGATCCCCGAATCCGGTTCGCGCTTGCCCAGCAGCATGTCGATCAGCGTCGTCTTGCCGGCGCCGTTGGGACCGACGATGCCGACGCGGTCGCCGCGCATGATCTTGAGGCTGAGATTGTTCACCACGGCGCGCCCGCCATAGCTCTTGGAGACGCCGCGCGCCTCCATCACGAGGCGTCCGCTGTCGGAGCCTTTTTCGGCGGCGAGATCGGCGCTGGATTTCGTGAGGATGTTCTTCTGCTTGCGGCGCTGGTCGCGCATGACCTCCAGCTTGCGGCGACGGCCCTCATTGCGGGAGCGGCGCGCGGTGACGCCGCGCTGCAGCCAGTGCTCCTCCGCCGCGAGATGCGTTTCCAGCCGCGAGAGCGATTTCGACTCCGCCGCCTCGATGCCCGCCGCCCAGTCGTCGAACGCGGAGAAACCGCGATCGAGCTTCTGCACGCGCCCGTTGCGCAGCCAGTAGCAGACGGTGGAGACGCGCTCGAGAAAGCGCCGGTCGTGGCTGACGATGAGGCTCGCGCCGGAGAACGCGCGCAGACGCACTTCGAGATCCTCGATGGCCGGGATGTCGAGATGGTTGGTCGGCTCGTCGAGCAGGAGGATGTCGGTCTCCGCCGCGAACGCGCGGGCCAGAGCGGCGCGTCGCGCTTCACCGCCGGACAGGCCCTGCGGCGAACGCTCGGGATCGAGGTCGTAGGCTTCAAGCAGCGCTTCGGCGCGGTGGAAGGGCGTGGGCGCGGCGTCCGCGAACGGCGCCTGCGCGTAGTCGCGCAATGTGGCAAAGCCCGCGAGGTCCGGTTCCTGCGCGACGTACGCAAGCGACACGCCCGACGCGAATGCCAGCGTGCCCGTATCGGGTTCGAGGCGGCGCGCGAGCATGCGCATGAGCGTGGACTTGCCCGCGCCGTTGTCGCCGACGAGCGTGGCGCGTTCGCCCTTGATGAGCGCCATGTCGACGCCCTCGAACAGCGGCGCGCCGCCGAGCGACAGCCGCACGTCCTTCAACTGAGCCAGACTCATGCGTGCGGTCTCAAGGCATCTCTTCCCGGCGTTGCTTCTCGCGACCGGGGATGATCTTGCCGAATGCCTCCGCCAGCGAACGGTAGAAGGACGACATTTCCTGGCGCGCCCGCGAGACGGGCGGCGGGTTCACGCCGATGAGGGGCCTGGGCTCCATCTCGCGTTCGGCGACACGCATGAAGCTCGCGAAGATTTCCGCCGGCGCGCCGCCGCCCGTGATGCGCGGCATCGGCGAGAAGTCGTCATACCCGACCCAGACGCCGGTGGTGTAGTTGCCGCTGTAGCCGATGAACCACGCGTCGCGCCAATCCTGGCTGGTGCCGGTCTTGCCGGCGATGTCGCGGTCGTTGAGACGTGCGTGCGTGCCGGTGCCGGTCTGCACGACGCGGCCGAGCATGCCGTTCATCGTATGCGCGTTCTCGGGGTCGTAGACCTGCAGCGGGTTCACCGCCGGGCGCTGGTAAAGTACTTCGCCGCGTGAATTTTCCGCGCGCTCCACAAGAAAGCCGTCGAGACGCTGACCGTCGCGCATGAATGTCGAGAAGGCCTGCGTCATTTCCAGCAGCGTGACTTCCATGGAGCCGAGCGCGATGGACGGCGGGATCGGCGTCTTGCGGCGCGCCTCGTCGGTGCACGGCAGCGACTGGACGCCGAAGCGGCAGGCGAGATCGGCCACGCGGTTGACGCCCACTTCGTCGGCGACTTCCGCGGCCACCGTGTTCAGCGACAAGGCGAAAGCCGAACGAAGCGTCACCGCCCCGGTGAAGGTCTCGTCATAGTTCTGCGGTTTCCAGCCCTGGATGGTGATCGGCTCGTCATAGCGTACGGTGTCGGGGTCGAGGCCCTGTTCAATGGCGGCGGCGAATACGAAGGTCTTGAACGACGAGCCCGGCTGGCGCTTCGCCTGCACGGCGCGGTTGAACTTGCTCTCGGTGTAGCTCTGCCCGCCGACGAGCGCGCGGATGGCGCCGCGATGATCCATCATCACCAGCGCGCCCTGCAGCTTGCGGCAGTTCGAGCGCGCCTTCGATTTCGACCTCGTGTCTTCTTTCTGCGCCGGGCAACGCACCCGACCCAGCGGCCCGAGGCCCGCTCGCAGCGTCTGAACGGCCGCGTCCTGTAGCGCTTCGTCCACTGTCAGCCGCAGCACGAGATCGGGCGACATCTGGCCGGAACGCTTGCGCGCTTCCTCCACGGCCATGTCGAAGATGTAGCCGAGTTCGCCTTCGCCGCCGGTGCGGCCGGCGAGCGTGATGGCGGCTTCAGCTGCCTCCGCGCGCAACTCTGCGTTGATGTAACCCGCGTCCTGCATCGCTTCGAGCACGACGAGCTGGCGGGCTTTTGCTTTTGCGAGATTGCGCGTGGGGGAGAGATCGGTCGGCGCCTTCGGCAGGCCCGCGATCATCGCGGCTTCCCCAACGGTCAGCTCCATCGCGCCTTTGCCGAAATAGCGGCGCGCCGCTGCGTCCACGCCGAACGCCTGCGAACCGAGATCGACGCGGTTGAGATAGAGGTCGAGGATTTCGTCCTTCGTCAGCCGGCTCTCGATGCGGCCTGCGAGGATCATTTCCTGCAGCTTGCGGCGTATGCTGCGCTCGGGTGTGAGGAAAAGGTTCTTCACCAGCTGCTGCGTGATGGTGGAGCCGCCCTGCACCGTGCCGCCGGCTGAGAGGTTGGCGAGCATGGCGCGGATCATGCCTTGGCGATCGACGCCGCGGTGCTCGAAGAAGCGCCGGTCCTCGATCGCGATGAAGGACTGCCACACATGCGGCGGCAGTTCCTTGTAACTCACGCTGCGTCCGTAGAAGGCGCCGCGGATGCCGATGGTCTTGCCTTGCGTGTCGGTGAAGGTGACGCCGGGCTGGCGATTGAGCGTCCACAGCGACGCGGAGTCCGGCATGCGCGGCAGGTCCTTGATCGCGAAGATCCAGAAACCGACGAACGCCACGAGGATCGCCGCGAGCCCCGCGCCGCCCGCCCACAGCAGGTGCGTGCGCGATTTCTCCGCGAGGATGCCGTCCATGTAGCTCTTGGCCGACGCCGCGCGCAGCTTCGTCCAGTCGAGCCCGCGCCGCGCAGCCTCGGCGGCGCTGGTAACTTCGGGCTCAGGTTTTGGAGGACCGGGAGGCGGGCCCCCGGCAGGTTCGTCCGTCACGGCGGCATCCTTATCGGCGTCGGGTCTTACTAGAGCCCGATCCGGGCAGGAATAGGGGTATCAAGGGAGGCTTTATCCCTCGGTCCGACGCGCGGAAAGCCATGCGCGCCATGAAACCGATACCCAAAAACACACAAACAATCCGACCGGGTCCGGCGCGGGGGCATCTTCGGGCATCGTCGCAGAGGCAGGCGTGGCGCGGATCGCCCGCGCCGCCGCCTCTTCAACCCCGGAGAATTTGGACATGTTCAACTGGCTTCGCTGGCCTCCGCCAGCGGAAACGAAAGCCGCGCGCGCACTCGTCGCCTGGCACCAGCCGGGCCGGCCCGTGTGGTCAGGTCGCGATCTCGCGGCCTATGCGCGCGAAGGCTACGCGAAGAACGCGGTCGCGCATCGTTGCGTGCGGCTGATCGCGGAAGGCGCCGCGAGCGCGCCGCTCAAGGTCACGCCGCACGATCACCCGCTCGCCGCGCTGCTCGCGCGACCGAACGCCGAGCAGACGGGCGCGGAATTGCTGGAGGCGTTCTTCGGCCACCTGCAGGTGGCGGGGAACGCCTATCTCGAAGCGAGCGCCTTCGATGAAGGCCCGCCCGACGAACTCTTCGTGCTGCGGCCCGACCGCATGGCGGTGATCCCCGGCGCAAGCGGCTGGCCGATCGGCTGGGAATATCGCGTGGGCGCTGACACGCGCCGCTACATGCGCGATGCGCTCACCGAAGACGCGCCGATCCTGCATCTGAAGACGTTCCATCCGCTGGACGCATGGCAGGGCGAGCCGCCGCTGGGCGGGGCTGTGGAGGACTGGCGCGTGGACGTGCGGGACGGCGGCGGCGCCCTCCTGCGAACGCTCACGGCGGGCACGACGGCGGCATTTTACGCCGCGGCGGACCAGATCGCAGACTTCGGCGCCTTGCCGGACGCCATCGCCGTCACCATCACCCAGATTTCGGCCCGTTTCGGCTCCGGTAGGGGACGCGACTCGCTCCTGCGGCTATAAGCGCTTGCGCCCGCCCGGCGGGTCTCTACCTCAAGGCCTCCACACGGGAGCCGCAATTTCCACGTGAAAGACGCCTGAGAGTTTCTCCATGAGAGCCGCCATTTGAGCTGGGACCCCTACGCCGCCCTCGGCGTTTCGCGCAGCGCGAGCGCCGACGAGATCCGCAGCGCCTACCGCAAGCTCGCCAAGGAGCTGCACCCCGACGTGCGCCCGAACGACAAGGCGGCGGAAGACCGTTTCAAGCGCGCGACGGCGGCGTTCAATCTGCTCGGCGATCCCGCGACCAAGGCGCGGTTTGATCGCGGCGAGGTCGATGCGGAGGGCAACGAAAAACAGCAGACCCACGCCTACCGCACCGGGGCCGGGCGCACGCAGAACGGCTACAGCGGCGCCGGCGAAAGCGTGTTCGACCTCGGCGACATTTTTTCCGATCTGTTCGGCTCAGCAGGCGCAGCCGGCGGCGGCGCGCGCCAACCGCCGTTCGGCAAGATGCGTGGCCGTGACATCCGCTTGCCTCTCGACATCGATTTTCTTGAGTCCGTTCGCGGCGGCCGCAAGCGCGTGCAGATGAGCGACGGACGCACGCTGGACGTGGCGATACCGCCGGGCGTCATCGACGGTCAGGTGCTGCGCCTGAAATCGCAGGGCGGTGGCGGCGTGCAGGGCGGGCCGCCGGGCGATGCGCTCGTCGAACTCAAAATCCGTCCGCACGCGTTCTTCCGCCGCGAAGGCGATGACATCCATCTTGACCTGCAGATTTCCATCGTCGAGGCCGTCGAAGGCGCGAAAATCCAGGTGCCGACAGCATCGGGCTCCGTCGCGCTGACGATCCCGGAAGGGAGCAATACCGGCAAGACGCTCAGGCTCAAAGGCAAGGGCGTCGGCGAGCGCGGCGATCAACTCGTGCACCTCAAGGTGATGATGCCGGACGTGCTGGACGAGGACCTCAAGCGCTTCGTGAAGAAGTGGGGCCGGCGGGACTACACGCCGCCCCGGCCGCCGGGATGATCGATCTGGTGAGCCTTTCAGGCCCAATTCATGCAGGTCTTCGCCATTCAGGACGCATTCAGCCGGCGTCGATTATCCCATCACCATGAACTCGCGTTTTCTCCTTGCCGCCCTTGCCCTGGGTCTTTTTGCCGGGCTCGCAGCCGTCGCGCCAGCGGAAGCGTACCAGCGCGGCCGCGACCGGCCGGATCTGGGACAGACGCTTTCGCCCAACGAGGCGCGCAACGCCGTTGAAGAAGGCCGCCACGTCCCCCTGCGCCAGATTCTTTCGCAGATCGAGGCGCGCTACCCGGGCCGCATGATTGGTCAACGCCTCGAGCAGGGCAATCCGTCCATCTATGTGATCGACTGGCTGACGCCCGACGGTCGCAAACTCATCGTTCGCGCCAACGCACAGACGGGCGCCATCATCGGAGTGTCGGGATAAGCGATGCGGATTCTTGTTGTCGAAGACGAACCGGATCTGCGTCGCCAGCTCGAAAAGGCGATGGTCGAGGCCGGCTATGCGGTGGACGCGGCGGCGGACGGCGAGGAAGGACAGTTCCTCGGCGACACCGAACCGTATGACGCCGTCGTGCTCGATCTCGGCCTGCCGAAGATCGACGGCGTGACCGTGCTGAAAAGCTGGCGCGACGGCGGCAAGTCGTTTCCGGTGCTGATCCTCACCGCGCGCGGGCGCTGGTCGGAAAAGGTCGAAGGCTTCGACGCCGGCGCCGACGACTACCTCACCAAGCCCTTTCACGTGGAAGAACTCCTCGCACGCATGCGCGCGCTGCTGCGCCGGGCTGCGGGCCACGCGACGTCGTCCATCGAATGCGGCGATCTGCGCGTCGACACCCGCGCCGCCCGCGCGACGGTGGGCGGCGAGCCGATCCGGCTGACGTCGCACGAATACAAGGTGCTCGCGTACCTCATGCATCATCGCGGGCGCGTGGTGCCGCGCACGGAGCTGGTCGAGCACATCTACGACCAGGACTTCGACCGCGACTCCAACACCATCGAGGTCTTCATCGGCCGCCTGCGCCGCAAGATCGGCACCGACCGCATCCAGACCGAGCGCGGCCTCGGCTACCGCCTGATCGACCCGGCGGAGATGCATGCGTCGCAGTGACGGCGGACATCGGCTACCATCGCACCGTGCGCTTCATCGATTCACTTGAACTGTGGAAGTCTCCAACTGAACCCCCGCCCCCTCGCGGGGCGGGGGCAGGGGG
>JAWXBS010000154.1:0-7016 GCA_034440275.1 Alphaproteobacteria bacterium | reverse complement strand
TTTTAAGTCCGCTGCGTCTACCGGTTCCGCCACGTCCGCACGGCCTGCCTCTAGCGCGATTTCCGCCGCCGCCGAAGGCCCCTCTCTCTGTGAGGCGCCCCGCGAGGCGCCCTAGCGTGATCTGGCGCCCCGGCCCCGGATGCGCTTCAACCATCAGGCAACCGGAACCGGAGGAACATCCCATGGGCGAGGCCTGGATCATCGATACGGCGCGCACGCCGCGGGGCGTCGGCAAAGTCGGCAAGGGCGCGCTGGCGGAAGTTCACCCACAACGCATCCTGTCCACGGTGCTGAAGGCGCTGGCCGAGCGCAACAACATCAACACCGCCGACATAGACGACGTCATCGCCGGGTGCGGCAGCCAGAGCGGGAAGCAGGGCGCGTGCATCGCGCGCATGGCCGCCCTCGACGCCGGCTTCGACAACGACGCGCCGGGCGTGTCGCTTGATCGCTTCTGCGGTTCGGGCCTGACCGCGGTGAACCTCGCCGCCATGGGCGTGATGTCCGGCGTGCAGGATCTCGTGTTCGCGGGCGGCGTTGAGTCGATGTCCTACGGGTCCACCCTGCCGCGCACGACCACAGGCGTCATCGACGCCGACAACCTGCACCTGCGCGCCATCCACCCGCAGCCCCACCAGGGCGTGTGCGGCGATCTCATCGCCACGCTTGAAGGTTTCACGCGCGAGGACGTCGACCGCCTGGGCTACGAGAGCCAGCAGCGCGCCGCGGTCGCCATCGCCGAAAACCGCTTCGCAAAAAGCCTTGTCGCGGTGCGCAGGGACGACGGCACGGTGGCGCTCGCCCACGAGGAATTTCCGCGCCCGCAGACGACGCTGGAGGGCCTTGCGCAACTGAAGGCCGCGTTCGAGGCGCTCTACGCAGTGCCGCTCGACGAAGAAGGCCTCACCTTCAAGAAGCTGGTGGAAGCGACGTATCCGGGCATCAAGATCACGCACGTCCACCACGCGGGCAACTCCTCGGGCGTCGTCGACGGCGCGGGCGCAGTGATCATCGCCTCGCCCGAATACGCCAAGGCGCACGGCCTGAAGCCGCGTGCGAAGATTCGCGCCATGGCGACGGCCGGCGACAGCCCGGAACTCATGCTCAATGCGCCGGTTCCGGCTGCGAAGAAGGCGCTCAAGAAGGCCGGCATGTCGATCAAGGACATCGACCTCATCGAGATCAACGAAGCCTTCGCCGTCGTGCCGCTGAAGTTCATGCGCGACCTCGACATCGATCCCGCCATCGTCAACGTCAACGGCGGCGCCATCGCGCTTGGTCACCCGATCGGCGCGACGGGCGCGATCATTCTCGGCACCCTGCTCGATGAAATGGAACGCCGCGATCTCAATGTCGGCCTCGCCACACTCTGCGCCGCCGGTGGCATGGCGCCGTGCGCGATCATCGAACGGATGTGAGATTCAGCCTGATTTCTTCGGCGGGTGCTCCTTTGGGGCGCCCGTCGGAGACGTCTCGCGATCCTTCGCGACTTCCCGTCGCACCGTCTCGTCATCGACGGGTGCGCGATCGCCCTTCTTCCCGACTTCGTCCATGAGTTGATCGGGCGGCAGGCGCTTGATATCGTTGGGTGTCATCGTCGTGGTACGTGGCGCGCGCGCATAAGTTCCTTCGTCGAGCGCCCCATAAGCGTGCTGCAGATTTCTGAATCGTAACGGAACTGAAGCCGCACAACGCAGTGTGTGCCCGATTTTCGCCCTGTCCCACCGCTCAAAGCGCCTCTCCCGCCGCACGAGCCCGACAGGATCCCAGGCATTGAAGAAATCCCCGCCGCGCACCGCGTCGCAGCACGTCTCGAAGAAAACCGCCGTCAAAGCCCGCAAGTCCGAGTCGGGCTTTTCGTTTTTCAGATCGCTGGTCGCGGCCTTCGTGTTCGGTTGCGGCGGCGTGGTCGCCCTCGATGCGCTGTCTGACATCACGCTCAATCCGATTTCGGAAGCCCACGCGTCGGTGCAGCCGGTGACCGACGGCGAGCTGAGCTGGGCCGTGGACACGAACGGCGACGGCGTCGCCGATCTCGCCAATCCGGTGGAAGGCGCGATGCGCAGCATCGATTCCTACGGCTCCGGCGCCTTCGGGTCGCAGCGCGACGGCGGCAAGCGCAAGCACGAAGGCGTGGACTACGTTGCGGCCCCCGGCCACATTGCCACATCGCCGATCGCAGGAACAGTCGTGCGCATCGGCTATGCATACAAAAAGGACACGCGGCTCAAGTACGTGGAGATCGACAACGCCGAGACCGGCTATTCGGCCCGCGTGCTCTACGTCGCCCCGACCATCGCCATCGGACAAACCATCGCTGCAGGCGACGCCATCGGCGTCGTGCAGGATCTCTCGGTGAAATATCCCTCAGGCATCACCAACCACGTCCACGTGGAAATCCGCGACGCGGCGGGCGTGACGCTCGATTCCGCCTTCATCCTGCCGGCCGCGCCGATACTGCAGGCGTCGGCGGAAGGCGTCATCCTCTCCCGCTAGACGACCTCGCCGTCGACGCCGAGATCGCGCGCGATCTGGAGCAGTCCAGTTTTCGCGCGCTCGAGCGCCGCCTCGTCGGCGCCGCGTGCCACCAGATGGACGCCATAGCCGTCGGGCGGCTGATACCAGGGATAGGAGCCGAGCGAGACGTCGGGCTCGGCCTTCTGCAACGCCGCCAGTGGCGCAGCGAGATCGCCTTCGCGCACGCCCTTCGCGCGCACGGTGACGCTTTTCACCACCGCGCCGCCGTCGAGACGCTTGCCCACGTCCTCCAGCATCGCGCGCATGATCGACGGCACGCCCGCCATCACGAACACGTTGCCCAGCTGGAATCCCGGCGCCTTCGAGACCGGATTGGCGATGAGGCTCGCCCCCTCCGGAATCCGCGCCATGCGCAGCCGCGCCTCGTTGATGTCAGTGGTTCCGTAGTGCGCTTCGAGGATCGCGCGCGCGTCGGCGCGCACATCGATGGCCACGCCGAACGCCGCAGCGATGGCGTCGGCCGTCTTGTCATCGTGCGTGGGGCCGATGCCGCCGGTGGTGAACACGTAGGTAAAACGCGCACGCAGCGCGTTCACCGCAGCGGAAATTTCGGCGGGCTCGTCGGAGACGACCCGCGCCTCGCCGATCTGCACGCCCAGCGGCGCGAGGAATTCAGCAATGGTGCGCAGATTGGTGTCCTGCGTGCGGCCGGAGAGGAGTTCATCGCCGATCATGAGGACGGCGGCGCGGACGAGGGGAGCTGTCATGCGGGATGATCTAGACCGCGCTGCCCGGATCGTCGATGACGACAAAATGCCTCCATCTCCCGGCTTCGACTACCGCCGTTGCGGGAAGGAGCCCGCGCAGCGTGTATGAGCGACCACGGCCCCGTCAGGACTTGAGACCATGCGCTTTTCGCCGCCCCTGACGCCCGCGACCCTCATCCAGCGCTACAAGCGCTTCCTCGCCGACGTGCGCCTCGCCGATGGGTCGAACGCCACCGCGCACGTAGCCAATTCCGGCAAGATGCTGGGCCTCGATGCGCCGGGTTCGACCGTCTGGCTCGCACCGGGAACGGGCAAGCTCGCGTGGTCGCTCAAGTTCGTGGAGACGCCGACGTCGTGGGCGGGCGTCGACACGCATGCGCCGAACAAGCTCGTCGCCGAAGCGCTGGCCGCACGCGCCCTGCCGCAGTTCGCGGCCTTCCCGCACGTGCGCGCGGAAGTGAAGTACGGTGAAGCGAGCCGCGTCGATTTCCTGCTCACCGACGATGCGGGCCGCCGCTGCTGGCTCGAGATCAAGAACGTCCACCTCTGCCGCACGGCTGGTCTCGCGGAGTTCCCGGACTGCGAGGCCGCCCGGAGCGCGCGCCATCTGCGGGAACTTTCGGCCATGGTCGAAGCGGGCGACCGCGCGGCGGCGCTCTTCGTCATCCAGCGCGCCGACTGCACGACCTTCCGCCCCGCCGCCGATCTCGATCCAGCCTTCGCGAAAGCCTTCGACGAGGCCCGCGCCGCCGGCGTCGAGATGCACGCACATGCCTGCGTCATGAGCCCCGAAGCCCTGGTCCTCGGCGGCGCTATCGCGATCTGATCATGCTTAAAGGTGCGCTGGCGTCGTCACATGCGCAGCCCCTTCACCGCCCGTTGAGGCGAACCGCTTATGCAGGCGTTGAAAGGTGGTCCAGAATGGACCTGAAGGATCGCGCGCATGTTCGGCATCACCGACAAACTCAAGACGGCAGCAGCCACCGGGGGCCTGTTCGCCGTGGCCGGCGCCCTGGCGCTGATCGGCATCGTCTGGATCACCATCGCTGCGATCACGGTGCTGGGGCAGTACGTCATCCCGCCCGTGGCGATGCTGATCGTCGGTGTCGCGCTGCTGATCCCATTGTTCATTGTCGTGCTGCAGGCGCGCACGGGATCGAAGGATCACGAGCCCGTC
The DNA here is from genome assembly GCA_034440275.1 of Alphaproteobacteria bacterium. Taxonomy (GTDB): domain Bacteria; phylum Pseudomonadota; class Alphaproteobacteria; order Caulobacterales; family Aquidulcibacteraceae; genus VFBF01. The sequence continues at coordinate 2,594 of JAWXBS010000154.1, read as the reverse complement.
GTCGAGGCGCCGACCGGCGAATATGCGGCGCTCGCCAAGCTTGTCGGCGCGGCGCAGTCGCTGGCGGAGAAATCGCCGATTGCGGGCGCAGCGCTGGCGCTCGGCGCAGCGTGGTTTGCGTCGCGCTCGCCGGCGACGTCGTCGCTCGCGGTGCAGATCATCGCGGAACTCGTGGAACAGTGGTCGAAGGCGAAGCCTGCCGCACCGCAGACGGCTTCCACGGAACCGAACGATCCCGCGATCTGAACTGCAGCAAGGCTGCACCACACCGGAACCAGCGCGCGCGCGAAACGTCCCTCCCGCATCATCCATCGGGAAAGGAAATCGCATGTCCACAGCATCCGGCCACACCTCCGCGATCCGCGCGAAGACCGTCATCGGGACGAGCGTGAAGGATTCGAGCGGCGAGAAAATCGGCAAGGTCGAGGACATCGTTCTCGACAAGACCACCAACAACATCATGTTCGCGGTCGTCGGTTTCGGCGGCGTCCTCGGCGTCGGCGAGAAGTTCCATCCGCTGCCGTGGAACGCCCTCGACTTCGACGAGAGCGACAACGCCTATGTCGTCAACTACTCCAAGGATCAGCTGAAGGCCGCGCCTGCGGGCACGATCGAAGAGCTGACGCGTGGCGACGGCAATGCGTTCCGCGATCAGACCTACGACTACTACAAGGCGCCGCGTTACTGGTCGTAAGACCGGTTCAGCGCGAAGCCTGAAGGGACGGCCGCCAGCCATGGCGGTCGTTTCCGCGTCGGCTCGACTCTGCGCGCGCGTCACCGCAGGATGGCGCGCAAGGGAGAGAAGACGCCATGGACATGAGCGCCCACCTCAATCAACTGCAAACGGGGTCCCTGCCGGATTTCCTGCGCATCGAATGGACCGAGGCGCGCGAAGGCATCGTGCGCGGCCGCTTCACCGTCGAGCGCAAGCACATGGCGCCGAACGGCTTCCTGCACGCCGCGAGCGTCGTGGCGCTGGCCGACAGCGCCTGCGGGTACGGCTGCCGCATCGCATCCCCGCCCGAGGCCATCGGCTTCACGACCATCGAGATCAAGACCAACTACCTCGGCACCACGCGGGAGGGGGTGGTGAGCTGCGACGCCCGTCTGGTCCACGGCGGTCGCATGACGCAGGTCTGGGACGCGGTGGTGGCCTCCGAGGCCGCCGGCAAGACCATCGCGCTCTTTCGCTGCACCCAGATGCTGCTTTACCCGAAGGACTGATTTCCGAAGGGGGCGCCACCGCCGGGCGAACCGTGGTATGCGCGCCGGGAGATCCAATATGGACCCCGTGATGTTCGTCGACGCCTCCACCAACGCCGCTCGCCCCACCGCGCATGTGAAGCTCCACGGCCCCGACGCCTTTGCGGGCATGCGCAAGGCCGGCCAGCTCGCCGCGGCCTGCCTGGACATGCTCGTCCCCGAGACGAAAGCTGGCGTCACCACCGAACGTCTGGACACGCTGGCCCGCGAGTTCATTCTGGATCACGGCGCCCTGCCGGCCTGCGTCTTCTACAAAGGCTACCGCCACACCGTTTGCACCTCGCTCAACCACGTCGTGTGCCACGGCATCCCCGGATCGCGCGTGCTGCGCGACGGCGACACCCTCAACATCGACGTCACCGTCATCGTCGACGGCTGGCACGGCGACACGAGCCGCATGTACGCGATCGGCGAAACCAAGAAGCGCGACCGCCGCCTCATGGACGTGACCTACGAAGCCATGATGAAGGGCATCGAGACCGTTCGCCCCGGTTCGACGCTGGGCGACCTCGGCGCCGCCATCCAACGCCACGCGGAATCCGAACGCATGTCCGTCGTGCGCGATTTCTGCGGCCACGGCCTCGGCCAAGTGTTCCACGATCCGCCGAACATCCTGCACTACGGCCGCGCCGGCGACGGCATGAAACTGCGCGCCGGCATGATCTTCACCGTGGAGCCGATGGTGAATGCCGGCGGCAACGCCGTGAAAGTCCTTAACGACGGCTGGACCGCCGTCACCAAGGACAAGCAGACGAGCACGCAATACGAACACTGCGTCGGCGTCACCGAGACGGGCTATGAGATCTTCACGATCTCGCCCGCCGGTCTCCATCAGCCGCACCAGACGCCCGGCTGACGCGATGGCTTCGGGTGGGGGACGGAAGCCAAAGCAGCAGGTGGAAGACGCAGGCGCGCTGTTCGGCGCGTTCGACGTTGCGCCGGCTCCCGTCCGCGATCCGGCGCCCCACTACCACGAACACCGCGCACGTCTGCGCAAACGCTTCGAGGACACGGGCGCCGACGCGCTTGCGGACTACGAGTTGCTGGAACTACTGCTCTTCCGCGTCGTGCCGCGGCGCGACACCAAGCCTCTCGCGAAGGCGTTGATCACGCGCTTCGGGGACTTCGCCGCCGTGCTGGCCGCCGATCCGCGCCGTCTTGTGGAGGTCGACGGTTGCGGGCCCGCCGTCGCGCAGGAGCTGAAGACCATCCAGGCCGCCGTCGAACGGGCCGCGCGCGTGGAAGCCAAGCGCAAGCCCGTCGTCGGATCGTGGTCCAAGCTCGTCGACTACTGCCGCGTCACGCTGCAGCACGAAACACGCGAGCAATTC